>NZ_DASVUM010000087.1:0-47270 GCF_036387035.1 Pseudomonas sp.
ATCGAGCTGCGATGCGGCCGGGCTTTCAGCGTCGACCAGCAAGTGTTCGGTGATGTACTCGTTACAGGCCGCCAGCAGGCCGGATGCCCGCGCCAGCGGAATCATCGCCAGTGCGCCGCGCACCTGGACCAACTGTTCCGACAGCGGCTGCAAACGTGCACGGTCCAGCTCGCCATCGACGTAAGCGTCGATGACGTCCTTGGCCTGCTGCAGAACGATGCGTGCTTCCTTGATGACCAATTGATGAATCTGGCTGAGGTCCGTGGTTGGCAGACGGCTCTCTTCGCGGCTGCTCTGGTTAACCGTCCCGGCCATGCCCGCCAGGGTCGATTCGACATACAGCAGCGCTCCAGCGACATCCATCAAGGTGGCGTCATCGGGCGCGCGCTGCCCTTGGGCCATGCCCTGCACCACGCTCATCTGATCGATGATGACTTTGCGCGGTTGCCCGAAACCCAGCACCGCCAGGGTATCGGCGATCTGCCGCAGTGGCGGCAGTAGCGCATTCAGCTCGCTGACATGCTGACGGTCGCCGCGCACAAACACATCAAGCCGCTCCTTGGTGCGCACCAGCTCATCACACAAAGCGATGATCACCGAGCGCATGGCGTCCCGATCCGGGCCAGCCATGCGCTCACGCTCTTCATCCACCAGCGCGCTGTGCGGCAAGGCATCGGCGAGCGCGTACTGATCCTTCAAATCCGTCATCTTCTGCGCCTCGCTGTCGGATTTGGCGATGTAAAACAGCAAGCTTTTCAGGAGTTCGTCGGGTGCAGGCTGGTTGATCCCGTCAATGCCTTGATCCAGCAAGCGCTTGAGTTCTTTGTCGGCGTCCTTGAACAGGCTTCGCAGCGCCGGGCTGTTGGTGAAATGGCCGCTGACCATGGTTTCGACCAGCGCAGAGGCAATGCGCCAAAGCGGTTCGAGCGGCGCGTCCGCACACAACCCCTCAAGGCGGGCGAACACCTTGCCCATGTAGCCCAACTGAGTCTGCACATCCTGATCACGGAGCAGCCCGACCAGCGCGGTTTGCAGCGTCTGACGCAGCTTGCGCAGCCTGGCCGGCAGTTCCGGGCTGTCGCGCTCGGCCAGCGCCTGAGCATCGAGGGCAGGAATCGACAGCAATTGAGGCGAGAACAGGCTGGTTTCCGACAGCAGGCTTTCGCCCCGGGCGCTGCGTAAGTCGTTAAGCAGCGGCAGCACCACCAGCGGCAGATCGCGGCGGCCGGTGTGCACACGCTCCAGGTACAACGGCAACTGGGTCATGGCCAGGTTCAGCAGATGAATCGCTTCGTTTTCCTGAGCGACATGCCCGTCTTTGAGCGCCAGCGCCAGTTGTTCGATTTCCTCGGCAAACAGGGCGGCGCCGTAGAACTCGATCATTTGCAGGCTGCCATGAACCTGATGGATGAGTTCCAGGCACTCGTCCATTGCCGCCACGTCATGCGGCCGGGCGACGAAGGTGTCCAGTGCCTGTCGGGCGTGTGCGAGGGTATCGGCTATTTCGCCTTTGACCCACTCCAGGGCCACGTAATCGTGACGGTCAGCCATGGTGACTCCGATTGCCTGTGCTTTGACGCTGGTTGTTCTGCATGAGAGGGACGATCAAACCGGCTTTCAAAACGGCCATCAATGCCGCGAGTCCGGAAGCGTGAAGCCGGACACCGAGCGGCGCATCTCGCTGGCCATCTTCGCCAGGTTGCCCATGCTTCTGGCGGTCGCCGCCGTGCCTGAAGTGGTTTGCGTGGTGGTTTGCTGAATCACCATCATGGTCGAGGAGATCTGCTGACCCAGCGCAGCCTGCTGCTGCGCCGCGTTAGTGATGCTCTCGACAAGCGCGGCAAGGATCTTCGAAACCCCTTCGATTTCTTCGAGCGCGACACCGGCATCCTGCGCCAGCCGGGCGCCCCGCACCACTTCTGCCGTGGTTTGCTCCATGGAGATGACCGCTTCGTTGGTGTCGTTCTGAATCGCGCGCACCAGCGTTTCGATCTGCTTGGTCGCCGACGATGAGCGTTCGGCCAACCGCTGAACTTCATCGGCCACCACGGCAAACCCGCGCCCGGCATCGCCGGCCATCGACGCCTGAATCGCAGCGTTGAGTGCCAGAATGTTGGTTTGGTCGGCGATGTCATCGATCAGGCTGACGATGTCGCCAATCTCCTGGGACGACTCGCCCAAACGCTTGATGCGTTTTGACGTGTCCTGAATCTGCTCGCGGATGTTGTCCATGCCGGTGATGGTGTTGTGGACCACCTCGTTGCCCTTGTTGGCGATCGTCACGGACCGTTCGGCCACTGCAACGGATTCGGAGGCATTGGCCGAGACCTGATCGATGGAGGTCGCCATGTCATTGATGGCGTTGGACGCCGCGGCGATCTGCAATGCCTGATGCTCGGACGCGGCGGCCAGTTGCGTGGCGGTGGTCTGCGTGTCCTTTACGGCGCCGAACACCTGCTCGGCGGTGAGGTTGATGGTCGACACCAATTCGCGCAACTGGTCGATGGAGTAATTGATCGAATCGGCAATCGCACCGGTGAAGTCCTCTGTGACCGAAGCGGCCACGGTCAGGTCCCCGTCGGCCAAGTCCTCGATCTCGTCGAGCAGGCGCATGATTGCGTTTTGATTGCGCTCGTTCTTCTCCGCGGTTTCGCGCAGTTGCCGGTTGGTTTCGCGGACCATGACCAGGCCAATCAGGATGATCGACGCCAGCGCGAGCAACCCCAGAATGTAACCGCCATAGCTGTAGGCTGCGCGGCCACCGGCCATGTGCTCGAAACTGTTGGCCAGCACCGAGGCTTCGTCGAGGAGCGTCTGGGAGAGGTTGAAGATGCTGCCCGCCGCTTCGCGGACTTCGAGCAGTTCCGGCGACGTTTCGAGGATTTCGTCGACGGACCCCGAGACGAACTGGAACAACTCGGCAATCTCGGCCAGCCGCGCCCGCGCATCGCGGTCTTCGACCTGGGCGATCTTCAACGTCGGGTTGCCTTCGAGCATGCCGTTGAGCACACGCCCGAACTGGCTGGCATCGCGCCCAAAAGCATCCGCTGCCTGCACCGCTGTTTCGTCTCCGGACAATACGGTGTTGACCGCGCCCAGTATGCGTTCCGCCAGCAGCGATTGGCGCTGGGCGAGGGCCACCTGACTGGCGGGGGCGCGGGTTTGCAGCAGGATGTCCACCACCTTTTCCGACTCAATCTGCAATTGCGGGATGGTCTCGGCAAGGGTCGCCGCCACCTGATGCAGCGAAAGCACGGTCTGCTCACGGGCAAGAATGACGTCGGTGCTTTTGCGCAGGTTTTCCCAGTCGTTCTGCACCGCGTTCAGCTCATCGCCCACCGCTGCCGGCGCGGCAGGCAGGCCGGTGTTCTTGTCGCCTTTTTTCAAATACTGCCAGCGCGTGTCGAAGTCGTTGCGCGCGTCGGCCAGCAATTTGAACGCCGCCGCCTTGCCCGACGCTGCTTCCGTGGCGTTCTTGGCGATGCGCTGGGACAGCACGCGCAGCTCTCCCGCATGACCGATGTATTGTTTGTCGTAGTTGGATTGCGTGCTGAGGTACGCGAAGTTCACGAACAGCAGCATGATGAACACGATGAGGCAGATGAACAGCACGACGATCTGAGATCGACTGCGCGCGCCTTCCAGTGACTTGCCGGTTTGACTCATGTCTCAGGGCTCCGCCTGATGTTCGATTTAGGGGAGGGTCAGTGGGAAGGTCAATGGCTGGAACACGGACCCGCTGCTGCAGGAGCCGGCTTGCTGGCGAACCGGCTGTGTCAGGCAACGCATCTGCCATTGGTCCACCGCTTTCGCCAGCAAGCCGGCTCCTACAGGGGTTGGGCCAGTCCGAAGTGCCGAGCGTGCGCAGGCGCCTGGGAACGTGTGAACGATACGGCACGCTGGCTCAGCCATACCGCCGCGCATCAAAGCGCTACATCCATGAAATCAGGCGACCGGACCAGCGCTCTGGGGCTGAACACCTGCCAGGCCTGCTCGCGCACGAAACGCCCTTGTATGTAAGGCGCGACGCCGGGTTCGCTGTCGTGTCCCGACTCGGGCATCAGGCTTCGCTCACTGAAATGCTGCATGCCCAGCACTTCGTCGATGAGCAAGCCGACGAACACACCCTCGAAGTCGATCACCAGTACCCGTCGGTGTTTGCGCAAAAGGGAAAGTTCGTGGCCGAAGAAGGCGCACAAGTCCATGACGGGCAATAGCCGTCCGCGCAGATTGGCGATGCCCCGGACCCATGGCTTGGCACCCGGCAAAACCGCGCAGCGCGGCTCGTGGAGGATTTCATCGACCTCGCCCATGGGCGCCACGTAATGGCGCTCACCCATGCGAAAGCCGATGCCGCCCCAGCCTTGCTGCCGGGTTTCCTGCAACGGCAGGCCGGCGGCGAGGGAGCGGCAGCGCTGGTCAATATCCAGCAGCAACTGGAAGGCGGTTTGTGACCGGGCCATGAGCGTCAGCCGGGGGTCAGCCCGCGAGCACCGCGTTCAGGGTTTTCATGAGGGTCTCTTCATCCACCGGCTTGGTCAGGTAATCCCGCGCGCCCTGGCGTTTGCCCCAGACTTTGTCGGTTTCCTGATCCTTGGTGGTGATCATGATCACGGGGATCATGCTGGTGTCAGCGTCCTTGGTCAGCTGACGCGTCGCCTGAAAACCGTTGAGGCCCGGCATGACGATGTCCATCAAGACGGCGTCGGGCATTTCCTGACGGGCCAGCGCCACGCCGTCGGCACCATTTTCGGCCTTGAGGACCTGATGACCGTGCTTCTCCAGCATACCGGTCAGCTTGTACATTTCGGTCGGCGAGTCATCGACGATCAGAATTCGAGCCATGGTGCTTCCCCATAGAAACGGCCGACCCGCACGAGGGGGTCGGCATCAAGATAGTTGTTGTTCTACTGCAACGAACCCGGGCACGTGAGCCTTGATCGCACTGAGCAGTTCTTCCTTGCTAAACGGTTTGGTCAAAAACTGATCGGAACCGACGATGCGGCCCTTGGCCTTGTCGAACAGCCCGTCCCTTGAGGACAACATGATCACCGGCGTGGATTTGAACGCCCGGTTGTTCTTGATGAGCGCGCACGTCTGATACCCGTCGAGCCTGGGCATCATGATGTCGACGAAAATGATTCTGGGATGATTGTCGGCAATCTTGGCCAGGGCGTCGAAGCCGTCGATGGCGGTGATCACTTCACAGCCGACGTTTTTCAGCAGCGTCTCGGCGGTGCGACGAATCGTTCGGGAGTCGTCTATGACCATCACTTTCAATGGGGCTGAGTGCTGTTCCATATCTGCTCTACCATCGCCGCGGCGAATCAGATGGGTTGCCTTCTGCCGGGCATCTGGTCTGGGTCGGGATCATCGGGAGGCGCCAAAGACCGCTGGCGTGGCGCCGGATGCCGAGCCTTTTTAGCACACTCTCCACGGTCAATCCATAAAGCCTTGCCCCTTGACCCAAAGCCGGCGCGGCGCCACCCTGACGCCTATTTTCGGCCTGTCGTGGCCATTACCGATCAGAGGATATTACCCATGAGCATTCGCCTGGGAATCGTCATGGACCCCATTGAGCGCATCTCCTATAAAAAGGACAGCTCGCTGGCCATGCTCCTGGCAGCGCAGGCCCGCGGCTGGTCGTTGTTTTATATGGAGCAGCACGACCTGTATCAGGACGGCGGCCAGGCACGTGCGCGCATGAAACCGCTGAAAGTCTTCGCAGACCCGGCCCACTGGTTCGAGCTGGAAGCCGAAGTCGACAGCGGCCTGGATGATCTGGACGTAATCCTGATGCGCAAGGATCCACCGTTCGACATGGAATTCGTTTACGCCACGTACCTGCTCGAACAAGCCGAGCGTGCCGGGGTGCTGGTGGTCAACAAGCCGCAGAGCCTGCGTGACTGCAACGAGAAGCTGTTCGCGACGCAGTTTGCGCAGTGCACCCCGCCCACGCTGGTCAGCCGTCGTGCGGATATCATTCGCGAGTTCGCCGCGAAGCATGGCGACGTCATTCTCAAACCGCTGGACGGGATGGGCGGCGCGTCGATCTTCCGTCACCGCGTCGGTGACCCGAACCTCTCGGTGATTCTGGAAACCCTGACCCGGCATGGTCAGGAGCAGATCATGGCGCAGGCCTACCTTCCGGCAATCAAGGACGGCGACAAGCGCATCCTTATGGTCGACGGCGAACCCGTGCCGTATTGCCTGGCGCGCATCCCGGCCGCTGGCGAAACCCGGGGCAACCTGGCCGCGGGCGGTCGCGGCGAAGCCCGTCCCCTGACTGACCGTGACCGCTGGATCGCGGCTGAAATCGGCCCGACACTGCGGGAAAAAGGGCTGTTGTTCGTAGGCCTTGACGTGATCGGCGAGCACTTGACCGAAATCAACGTCACCAGCCCGACCTGCATCCGCGAGATCGATAACGCGTTCGGGACGGACATCGGCGGGATGTTGATGGATGTGATCGAAAAGAAGCTGCAGAAGGTCTAGCCGCAGCATTGTAGGAGCGTGGCTTGTCCCGCGATCTGCCGGGAACTGGCAGCAAGTTTGGCGAATACGGTATATCTGGTGTACCGCATTTGCCGGATTCACGACGGGTGCCTCGCCGTTCGCGGGACAAGCGACGCTCCTACAGGCCCCGCGAGCCCTCCTCCCGCTAATCGGCCCACCCACATCAAACGCCAGGCAAGCCCTGACATTGCGTTATCATGCGCGGCCTGAATTTTTGCGCTAGGTGAGTGAGTAATGCTGGCACAAGTGCTGCCGGAGCGTGGATGAACGCTGCGGTCGACGATGATCTCCCCCTGTCCCTGACCCGCACCGGCGTGCGCCCTGCCGATCGTCTCGGATTTACCCTGATGATCGCCGCACTGGTGCACCTGGCGGTCATCCTTGGCGTTGGTTTTACCTTCGTTAAACCGGATAAGATCAGCCAGACCCTCGAGATTACGCTCGCCCCCTTCAGAAGCGACACCAAGCCCAAGGACGCTGACTTCCTGGCCCAGGAAAACCAGCAGGGCAGCGGCACCCTCGACAAGAAAGCGGTGCCCAAGACCACCGAAATCGCGCCGTATCAAGACAACCAGATCAACAAGGTGACGCCACCGCCTGCCGCCAAGCCGGTGGTCAAGCAGGATGCGCCGAAGACCGCTGTTGCCACCAAAGCCCAGTCCCCGCAGAAGACCGTTGCCAAGCGCGACGAGGTCAAGCCTGAAGAACAAAAGAAAGTCGCACCGACCATCGACAGCACTCAGCTGAACAGCGAAATCGCCAGCCTTGAGGCGGAGCTGGCGGACGAGCAGCAGGCCTACGCCAAGCGACCGAAGATTCACCGGTTGAGCGCCGCCTCGACGATGCGCGACAAAGGCGCCTGGTATAAAGAGGACTGGCGCAAGAAGATCGAGCGCGTCGGCAACTTGAACTACCCGGACGAAGCGCGTCGCAAACAGGTATACGGCAGCCTGCGCATGATGGTGTCGATCAATCGCGACGGTTCACTGTATGAAGTACTGATTCTCGAGTCATCGGGTCAGCCGTTGCTGGATCAGGCGGCGCAGAAGATCGTCCGGCTGGCCGCACCGTTTGCGCCGTTCAGTGGCGATCTCGCCGACATCGACCGCCTTGAGATCATCCGCACCTGGAAATTCGCGCGCGGGGACAAGCTGTCGAGTAATTAAGGCAGGCGTGGTCCGCTGAACGCCGCGACGGGTTCCCCGCCGATCGCGGAACAAGCCACGCTCCCACAGTTTTTACATCCTACGCCTCATCCCCTAGTTGTCACATCAGCCCCGCGACGCCACACTAGGGCTCATGAAAAACGTCTCTCCGTCGTACCTCAAACACCAGTTTCTGATCGCCATGCCCCACATGCACGATGAGAACTTCGCTCAGACCTTGACCTACATCGTCGAGCACAATGCCAATGGCGCCATGGGCCTGGTCATCAATCGACCGCAAAGCCTGTCGCTGGCAGATATCCTTGAACAGCTACGCCCCGAGTTGCCGCCACCCACGCGGTGCAAGGCCATTCCCATTCATCTCGGCGGCCCGGTGCAAACCGATCGCGGCTTTGTGCTGCACCCTTCCGGCCCGGTCTTTCAGGCAACAGTGGACCTGGGCGGCATTTCGCTTTCGACCTCTCAGGATGTCCTCTTTTCTATCGCGGACGGCTACGGCCCTGATCAAAATCTGATCACCCTGGGCTATGCCGGCTGGGACGCGGGGCAGCTTGACGCCGAGTTTGCCGCCAACGCCTGGCTCAACTGTGCGGTCGACCCTGCGATCTTGTTCGAGGTTGAAAGTGAAGACCGCCTCGACGCCGCTGCGGCCAAGCTGGGGATCAACCTCAGCCTGCTGACCAGCCAGGCGGGTCACGCCTGATGGCCGGGCTGCGCCTATTGCTGGGATTCGACTACGGCACCAAACAGATCGGTGTGGCGGTGGGCCAGGTGATTACCGGGCAGGCCCGTGAGCTCTGCACATTGAAAGCGCAGAACGGCGTACCGGACTGGGACAAGGTTCAGGCGCTGATCACCGAGTGGAAACCGGATGCCATCGTTGTCGGCCTGCCGTTAAACATGGACGGCACCCCGAGCGAGATGAGCGCACGCGCCGAAAAGTTTTCACGCAAGCTCAACGGCCGCTTCAACCTGCCCGTCTACACCCACGATGAACGCCTGACCACTTTCGAAGCCAAGGGCGAGCGCGCCTCTCGTGGCGGCCAGCACGGCAGCTACCGGGATAACCCCGTGGATGCCATTGCCGCAGCGCTTCTGCTGCAAAGCTGGCTAGAAGCCAATACCGCGCTGTTTGAAACCTGATCACGCTACGCTGCACCGAATTCGATCTACCCCGGCCGTTCTTGCAGCGCACGTCGGGGCACCTGAAGGAGCAACCATGAGCCTGCCAAATCCCGCCGAACTGATCAGCCAGATGGCCATTGATCTCACCGCGCACCTGAACAAACGTGGCATTCACGAGCCTCGCTTCATCGGCATTCGCACAGGTGGCGTGTGGGTCGCGCAGGCGCTCCTTGAGGCCCTCAACATCCAGTCGCCGCTCGGAACACTGGACGTCTCCTTTTATCGCGACGACTTCAGCCAGAACGGCCTGCACCCACAAGTGCGTCCGTCGGAGCTGCCGTTCGAGATCGAAGGCCAGCACCTGGTGCTGATCGATGACGTGCTGATGAGCGGGCGCACCATTCGCGCGGCGCTCAACGAACTGTTCGATTACGGCCGCCCGGGCAGCGTCACGCTGGTGTCGCTGCTCGACCTGGACGCCGCTGACCTGCCCATCCGGCCCAATGTGACGGGCGCGACGTTGTCACTGGGGCCGAACGAACGGGTCAAGCTCTCCGGACCAATGCCGCTGGCGCTTGAGCTGCAAGACCTTTCCACCGATTCCGCCGCCCTCTAAGAGTCCTTTGCGATGACGCCTCTCGACGCCAAGCGCCCGCTGCAACTGAACCATCAGGGCCAGCTGCAACATTTTCTGTCCCTGGACGGTTTGCCCCGCGAACTGCTTACTGAAATCCTCGACACCGCCGACTCCTTCCTGGAAGTCGGCGCCCGGGCGGTGAAGAAAGTCCCGTTGCTGCGCGGCAAAACCGTGTGCAACGTATTCTTCGAAAACTCGACCCGCACCCGCACCACGTTCGAGCTGGCGGCGCAGAGGCTGTCGGCGGATGTCATCACGCTGAACGTGTCGACCTCCTCGACCAGCAAAGGCGAGACCCTGTTCGATACGCTGCGCAACTTGGAGGCCATGGCCGCCGACATGTTCGTGGTGCGCCACGGCGACTCCGGCGCAGCGCACTTCATCGCTGAACATGTCAGTCCGCAGGTCGCGATTATCAACGGCGGCGACGGCCGCCATGCGCACCCGACCCAGGGCATGCTGGACATGCTGACCATCCGCCGCCACAAGGGTAATTTCGAGAACCTCTCGGTGGCGATCGTCGGCGATATCCTGCATTCGCGCGTGGCTCGCTCGAACATGATCGCGCTGAAAGCACTGGGCTGCCCGGACATCCGCGTGGTCGCGCCGAAAACGCTGCTGCCGGTCGGCGTCGAGCAATACGGCGTGAAGGTGTACACCGACCTGACCGAAGGCCTGAAGGACGTCGACGTGGTGATCATGCTGCGCCTGCAGCGCGAGCGCATGTCAGGCGGGCTGCTGCCGAGTGAAGGCGAGTTTTACCGGCTGTTCGGCCTGACCACCGCGCGACTGGCCGGCGCCAAGCCCGATGCCATCGTGATGCACCCGGGCCCGATCAACCGCGGCGTGGAAATCGAATCGGCAGTGGCTGACGGCGCGCATTCGGTGATCCTCAATCAGGTGACCTACGGCATCGCGGTGCGCATGGCCGTACTGTCCATGGCCATGAGTGGCCAAACCGCACAACGTCAGTTCGAGCAGGAGATCGCCCAGTGAAGTTCAGCATCCTCGGCGCTCGCGTCATCGACCCTGTCAGCGGTCTGGATAAAGTCATCGACATCCATTTTGAAGCAGGCAAGGTGCTCGCCCTCGGCGCGGCGCCTGCCGGTTTCAGTCCTACCGAAACCATCGACGCCGCCGGCCTCATCGCCGCACCCGGCCTGGTCGACCTTAACGTGTCGTTGCGTGAGCCGGGCTACAGCCGCAAGGGCAACATCGCCAGCGAAACCCGCGCCGCCGCAGCAGGGGGCGTTACCAGCCTGTGCTGCCCGCCGCGTACCAAACCGGTGCTGGACACCTCCGCCGTTGCCGAGCTTATCCTCGACCGCGCCCGTGAGGCCGGCCACAGCAAGGTGTACCCCATCGGCGCGCTGAGCAAGGGCCTGGAAGGCGAGCAACTGGCCGAGTTGATTGCGCTGCGCGACGCGGGCTGCGTGGCGTTCACCAACGGCATGGTGAATTTTCGCAGCAACCGCACGCTGTGCCGCGCCCTCGAATATGCCGCGACGTTCAACCTGACGGTGATTTTCAACTCCCAAGACCACGACCTCGCTGAAGGCGGCCTGGCCCACGATGGTCCGACGGCTGCGTTCCTTGGCTTGCCAGGCATCCCTGAGACCGCCGAAACGGTGGCCCTGGCGCGAGACCTTTTGCTGGTCGAGCAAAGCGGTGTGCGTGCGCACTTCACTCAACTGACCAGCGCACGAGGTGTGGCCTTGATTGCCCAGGCGCAAGCGCGCGGCCTGCCGGTAACGGCGGATGTGGCGCTCTATCAGTTGATCCTGACCGACGAGGCCCTGACCGGCTTCTCGAGCCTGTACCACGTGCAGCCTCCCCTGCGCACACGTGCAGACCGCGACGCCCTGCGCGATGCGGTGAAGTCAGGTGTGGTGCAGGCAATTTCCAGCCATCACCAGCCCCATGAGCGTGACGCGAAGCTGGCTCCGTTTGGTGCGACCGAGCCGGGCATCAGCAGCGTGGAGCTGCTGCTGCCACTGGCGATGACACTGGTCGAAGACGGTCTGCTTGACCTGCCGACACTGTTGGCACGCCTGAGCTCCGGCCCCGCCGCCGCGTTGCGCCTGCCCGCCGGGACCCTCACCGCCGGCTCGCCAGCGGACCTGGTGCTGTTCGATCCAGCCGCTTCAACGGTTGCGGGCGAAAAGTGGCTATCAAAAGGCGAGAACTGCCCGTTCCTCGCCCATTGCCTGCCGAGTGCCGTGAAATACACGTTTGTGGATGGCCGGGTTAGCTATATCGGTTAATCAGCGCGCTGGGTGATCCGTTACAACTGATCCACATCGGCGGGATTTCTTTTCAGGGAATTCCTACCGACCCCCAAATCCGTAGGAGCCGGCTTGCTGGCGAACGCGATCGGTCATTTACATCATCTGTGACTGATCCATCGTGTTCGCCAGCAAGCCGGCTCCTACAGGGTGTTGCGTACTCCCCGAGCTAACACCGCCTGTGTAGGGGTACGGTCAGTTACTTGCGCGCGTTCTTCATTGAGATCTGGTCATTCAGGGTCCAGAAGTCATACAGCACACCAATCAACGCCAGGCCACCGGTGAGCAGGTAAATGATCCCGGTGATCCATTTGCCTTGATACATCCGGTGTACACCGAAGACACCCAGAAAGGTCAGCAGGATCCAGGCGAGGCTGTAATCGGTCGAGCCCGCGTTGAATCGAAGGTCCGCCTCCCGGTCCATTGCCGGGATCAGGAACAGGTCGATCAGCCAGCCAATGCCTAAAAGGCCCAGGGTGAGAAACCAGATCGTACCGGTGACCGGCTTGCCGTAATAGAAGCGATGGGCGCCAGTGAATCCCACAATCCAGAGCACATAGCCCATGACCTTGCTGTGGGTATCGGGACGTTGAACGTCAGGATGATAGGTGTTCATTGTTGACCTCGACTGCTGCAATAGAAAAAAATATGCGTAAGTTTTGTGACTTTCGTAGCGCCGTCCGACGTATGGCTTGAACCTCTTTTCAATCCTGCAAACCCTTGTTCTGCAAGGTGATCAGCGCCGTGAGATGTCCATACTGAGGCTAAAACTGACTTTCAGGGCAGTAAATTGTTCGACAAGTGGCCTCAGATTTTCACAAAAAGCTGTTATAAAGTTGCGCGCTGACCAACAAGAGCCCTGCCTAATGCGTCCATTTTTGAAGACATGGCTGACTATTTGTCTATTTATGCCACTGGCCGCCCACGCCACCAATCGTGAGCAAACGCTTCCACCCAGCTTCACCGGTTTCACTGCCAGGTCCGAGTCGCCGGAATCCGTTTCACGCAACATCGCAGCTCAACGGGCTGCAATGGCTGCACTGGAACAGACGGCTACTCCACTCGAGACCTCTGGCAAGCGAGCGAAGGCTGTTAAAGGGAAATCTCCCCGCAGCACCCGCAAGATTTCGCAAAACACTGTCGCCCTGGCCAACACGGCGCAGATGGGCACCAAACAGAGCAGCACCGTCGTCAACCGGGCCGTGAATGCCATCGGTACACCTTATCGTTGGGGCGGCACCAGCCCAACAAAAGGGTTCGACTGCAGCGGTCTGGTGAAATATGCCTTCAACGACGTGAGCGAAGTCGATTTGCCGCGCACATCCAACGCCATGGCCGAAGGGCACGGGCAGAAGGTTGACCGCAAGGATCTGAAGCCGGGCGATTTGTTGTTCTTCAACATCAAGAGCCGCAAGGTCAATCACGTTGCAATCTACCTGGGCAACGATCGATTCGTTCACGCGCCACGCCGTGGCAAGTCCGTGACGATCGACACGCTGAAGAAGCCGTATTGGGACAGCCATTACGTCGTCGCCAAGCGTGTGCTGCCAAAGCAGCCGCCGAGCCAAAAAGGCACCGTGCGCATCGCCCAGCGTTGATCGCACATACGGGTTGAAGACATCAACGGGGGCGCGAATTCATTCGCGCCCCCGTTCGTTTGTCCTGGCGATCAGAAGTTGTCCGGCGTCTTCGCCTTCTCCCGCGCACTCTCGCGCGTGATCAGCCCTTTGCTGATCAGATCCTTCAGACACATGTCCAGCGTCTGCATACCCAGCGATCCCCCCGTCTGAATCGACGAGTACATCTGCGCCACCTTGTCCTCGCGGATCAAGTTACGAATCGCCGACGTGCCGATCATGATCTCGTGCGCCGCGACCCGCCCTCCGCCAACCTTCTTCAGCAACGCCTGGGACACGATCGCGTGGAGCGACTCGGAGAGCATCGAGCGGATCATCGATTTCTCCTGAGCGGGGAACACGTCGACGATACGGTCGATGCTTTTCGCAGCCGACGTGGTGTGCAGCGTGCCGAACACCAGGTGGCCGGTTTCGGCAGCGGTCAGCGCCAGGCGAATGGTTTCAAGGTCGCGCAGCTCACCCACCAGAATCACATCAGGGTCCTCACGCAGCGCCGAACGCAGCGCTTCGGCGAAGCCATGGGTGTCGCGATGGACTTCGCGCTGGTTGATCAGGCTCTTCTTGGACTCGTGAACGAATTCGATGGGGTCTTCGATGGTGAGGATGTGGTGATGCTTGTTGCTGTTCAAGTAATCAACCATGGCCGCCAGCGTGGTCGACTTGCCCGAGCCTGTCGGTCCCGTAACCAGCACCAGGCCGCGCGGCACGTCGGTAATCTTGCGAAACACTTCGCCCATGCCCAGCTCTTCCATGCTCAGGACCTTCGAAGGAATGGTCCGGAACACTGCGCCCGCGCCGCGATTCTGGTTGAACGCGTTGACCCGAAAGCGCGCCACGCCCGGCACCTCGAAGGAGAAGTCTGTCTCCAGATCTTCCTCGAAGTCCTTGCGCTGCTTGTCGTTCATGATGTCGTAGATCAGCGCCTGAACCTCTTTCTGGTCCAGGGCTGGCAGGTTGATCCGCCGCACATCGCCATCGACTCGAATCATCGGGGGCAGGCCGGCAGAGAGATGCAAGTCCGACGCGCCTTGCTTGGCACTGAAGGCCAGCAGCTCGGTAATATCCATACAGCTCCTCATCACATAGAATGCCGCAGACTTTAGCCCTGCTGGCGCAAATCAATGTCCACGATAGCAGAGAACATTTCAACGCTGGCCGAGCGAATTCGAAGTGCGGCGCAAGCCGTGCAGCGCGACCCGGCGTCTGTCGGCCTGTTGGCGGTGAGCAAGACCAAACCGGCGAGCGACCTGCGCGAAGCCTACGATGCCGGGCTTCGCGACTTTGGCGAAAACTACCTGCAGGAAGCCCTTGGCAAACAGGTCGAGTTGAGCGACCTGCCCTTGATCTGGCATTTCATCGGCCCCATCCAGTCCAACAAGACGCGCGCCATCGCCGAGAACTTTGCCTGGGTGCATTCCGTGGACCGTCTGAAAATCGCGCAACGGCTGTCCGAACAGCGTCCGCCGGAGCTACCACCGCTGAACATCTGCATCCAGGTCAACGTCAGCGGCGAGGCCAGCAAGTCAGGCTGCAGCCCTGAAGACCTGCCCGCTCTGGCCCAGGCGATCAGCGCGCTGCCCCATCTGAAATTGCGCGGCCTGATGGCCATTCCCGAACCCACTGACGATCACGACCAACAGAACGCTTCGTTCGCCGCCGTCAGTACGCTGCAGGCGCAACTGGGCCTGCCGCTGGACACGCTTTCCATGGGCATGAGCCACGACCTGGAAGCCGCCATCGCACAAGGCGCGACCTGGGTGCGGATTGGCACTGCCCTCTTTGGCGCCCGCAATTATGGCCAGCCTTAACCTTTGCCCCACAGGAAACCGTTTATGAGCAAAACACGTATCGCGTTCATTGGCGCCGGCAACATGGCCGCCAGCCTGATTGGCGGCATGCGCGCCCAAGGCGTCGACGCCGAGCTGATTCGCGCCAGCGACCCGGGCGCAGAAACCCGCGAGCGCGTGGCAAAAGAGCACGGCATAAAGGTGGTCGCCGACAACGCCGAGGCCATCGAAGGCGCCGATGTGGTGCTGCTGGCGGTCAAGCCGCAAATGATGAAAGCCATGTGTGAAGCGCTGAAGCCGGCGCTCAAGCCTCATCAACTGATTGTGTCCATCGCCGCCGGTATCACCTGCGCCAGCATGCAAGCCTGGCTGGGCGAGCAACCGCTGGTGCGCTGCATGCCCAATACGCCGGCGCTGCTGCGCCAAGGCGTCAGCGGCCTGTACGCCACAGCGGATGTCACCCAGGCACAGCGCGAACAGGCCGAGACGTTGCTGTCGGCGGTCGGGACTGCATTGTGGGTCGACGAAGAGGCACATATTGATGCCGTTACCGCCGTATCGGGCAGCGGCCCGGCGTATTTCTTCCTGCTGATCGAGGCCATGACGGCCGCAGGCGTCAAACTCGGCCTGCCGGCTGACGTCGCCAGCACGCTCACGCTGCAAACCGCGCTGGGCGCCGCTTTGATGGCCACTGGCAGCGATGTGGATGCCGCCGAGCTGCGTCGTCGTGTGACCTCGCCTGCGGGCACCACAGAAGCCGCCATCAAATCGTTCCAGGCCGACGGCTTTGAAGCCATCGTTGAAAAGGCGGTGGGCGCCGCCGCACATCGCTCCGCCGAACTCGCCGAACAGCTGGGCAAATAAGGAGCCATTTATGAACGCACTCACCGGCGCCACGATATTCGTCATTCAGACGCTCATCAGCCTTTACCTGACCATCGTCCTGCTGCGCTTCGTGCTGCAGCTGGTCAAAGCCAACTTTTACAACCCGCTCTGCCAGTTCGCCGTCCGTGCGACCCAGCCATTGCTCAAGCCCATCCGTCGCATCGTGCCGAGCGTTTTCGGGCTGGACACATCCTCGCTGCTGCTGGCAATCGTCATTCAGGCGCTGTTGATGGCGTTTGTGCTGATGATGACCTACGGCACCATTGGCGATGTCCCACACCTGTTGATGTGGTCAGTCATCGGCATCACGTCGTTGCTGCTGAAGATCTTCTGGGTCGCGATGATCATCATGGTCATCGTGTCGTGGATTGCCCCAGGCACCCATAACCCGGCAGCCGAACTGGCCTACCAGATCAGCGAGCCGATCCTGGCGCCGTTCCGCCGCATCATTCCCAATCTGGGCGGTATGGATATCTCGCCAATCTTTGCCTTCCTGGCGATCCAGGTGCTTCAGTCGTATGTCATGCCAGCACTGGCGGCATACGCCGGCATGCCGCAAGAGCTGTGGCGGTTGATCTGACCCCTAGGGCGACGGCATCACCTGCCGTCGCCTTTCTGCCTCTCTACCGAACATCGCGTCCGGGCAGAATCCAAAGTGTCACCCTCCCCCATTTCCTTTGTTGCCGCACCCCGGCGCGATCTTTAGACTTACGCCTCATTTCAGCGAGAGCAGGTCGATGTCCACGGTCTTTCCCAAAGATTCTGTCGGTCTAGTCACGCCGCAAACGGCGCATTTCAATGAGCCGCTGGCATTGGCCTGCGGACGTTCGTTGCCTGCCTACGACCTCATCTACGAAACCTACGGTCAACTCAACGCCGCCAGAAGCAACGCGGTGCTGATTTGCCACGCGCTTTCGGGTCATCACCATGCGGCGGGCTACCACAGCGCCGAAGACCGCAAGCCGGGCTGGTGGGACAGCTGCATCGGCCCGGGCAAACCCATCGATACCGACAAGTTTTTCGTCGTCAGCCTGAACAACCTCGGCGGTTGCAACGGCTCCACCGGCCCCAGCAGCCTCAATCCCGAAACCGGCAGGCCTTTCGGCGCCGACTTCCCGGTGTTGACGGTCGAAGACTGGGTACATAGCCAGGCGCGTCTTGCCGACCGGCTGGGTGTCGATCAGTGGGCCGCCATCGTCGGCGGCAGCCTGGGCGGCATGCAGGCGCTGCAATGGACGATTACCTATCCCGAGCGCGTGCGGCATTGCCTGGCAATTGCCTCAGCGCCCAAGTTGTCGGCGCAGAACATCGCGTTCAACGAAGTCGCGCGGCAAGCGATCCTGACTGACCCGGAATTCCACGGCGGCTCGTTTCAGGAGCACGGCGTGATTCCCAAGCGCGGCCTGATGCTGGCGCGCATGGTGGGCCATATCACCTACCTGTCCGATGACTCGATGGGTGAGAAATTCGGCCGGGGTCTGAAGAACGAAAACCTCAATTACGACTTTCACAGCGTCGAGTTCCAGGTCGAGAGTTACCTGCGTTATCAGGGCGAGGAGTTTTCCGGGCGTTTCGACGCCAACACCTATCTGCTGATGACCAAAGCCCTGGACTACTTCGATCCGGCCGCCAATTTCAACGATAACCTCGCGGCCACCTTCGCCAATGCCAGCGCCAGGTTCTGTGTGATGTCGTTTACCACCGACTGGCGCTTCTCCCCGGCCCGCTCGCGGGAGTTGGTCGACGCGCTGATGGCGGCGAAAAAGGACGTCTGTTATCTGGAAATCGATGCGCCTCAGGGCCACGACGCTTTCCTGATCCCGATCCCGCGCTATTTGCAGGCCTTCTCCAGCTACATGAACCGAATTGCACTCTGAGGACACCATGAGAGCCGACCTGGAAATCATCCAAGACTGGATACCGGCTGGCAGCCGTGTGCTCGACCTCGGCTGCGGCGACGGCGAACTGCTCGCCTGGCTGCAGGAGCACAAGCAAGTGACGGGCTACGGCCTGGAAAATGACGCCGATAACATTGCGCGTTGCGTGGCGCGGGGCGTCAACGTCATCGAGCAGGACCTGGACAAGGGGCTGGGCAACTTCGCCAGCAACAGTTTCGATGTCGTGGTCATGACCCAGGCCCTTCAGGCCGTGCATTACCCGGATCGCATCCTGGACGAAATGCTGCGCGTCGGTCGGCAGTGCATCATCACCTTCCCCAACTTCGGGCACTGGCGTTGCCGCTGGTACCTGGCGAGCAAGGGGCGGATGCCGGTTTCCGAATTCCTGCCGTACACCTGGTACAACACGCCAAACATCCACTTCTGCACCTTCGAGGACTTCGAAGCACTGTGCCGCGGTCGGTCGGCGAAGGTCATTGATCGGCTCGCAGTCGATCAACAGCATCGGCATGGTTGGGCCAGCAAGCTTTGGCCTAATCTGTTGGGTGAAATCGGCATCTATCGTGTCAGCAGCCCCGGCTTGCAGGACCACCAGATTGCCGTGTGACCTACGCAGCGGGGCGGTAAAAGCCCTGCCGAACAGCGTCAGCAGCATCGAAGAAGAAGCGGGCCACGGCGACGCAGTCAGGCTCGGCTTTGATCAGCAGATTTTCACGCAGCCGATTTTCACGGACTTATCATGACCCTCACCCAGCTTGTACTGGCCAGCCACAACGCCGGCAAACTCACAGAGCTTCAGGCCATGCTCGGCGCCAGCGTGCAGCTGCGCTCGATCGGCGAGTTCAGCACCGTGGAGCCCGAAGAAACCGGGCTGTCGTTCGTCGAGAACGCCATCCTCAAGGCGCGCAACGCCGCGCGCATCTCAGGCCTGCCGGCGCTCGCCGATGATTCCGGGCTGGCAGTGGATTATCTGGGCGGTGCGCCGGGCATTTACTCGGCCCGTTACGCCGACGGCCAGGGTGACGCAGCGAACAACGCCAAATTGCTGGAAGCGCTCAAGGACGTCCCCACCGAACAACGTGGCGCCCAGTTTGTCTGCGTTCTGGCGCTGGTGCGCCACGCCGATGATCCGCTGCCGATCCTCTGCGAAGGCCTGTGGCACGGCCGCATCCTCACCGCCGCCAGCGGCGAGCATGGCTTCGGTTACGACCCGTTGTTTTGGGTACCGGAGCGCCATTGCTCCAGCGCCGAACTCACCCCCTCCGACAAGAATCAGATCAGCCACCGCGCGCGCGCCATGGCCATCCTGCGTCAGCGTCTGGGGCTGAGCACTGATCAACAATGACTCAGGATCCCACAACCCGGCCGTTGATTCTGGGTGCGGCCGGCTTCTCTTCGGAGCAGCCGCGCACGCCGCTTGCCGAGCTGCCACCGCTGTCGCTGTACATCCATATCCCGTGGTGCGTGCGCAAGTGCCCGTACTGCGATTTCAACTCCCACACCGCAAGCCCGGTGTTGCCGGAGCAGGAATACGTCGACGCGCTGCTGGCCGATCTCGATCAGGATCTGCCCCACGTCTATGGACGCGAGCTGAGCACGATCTTCTTCGGTGGCGGCACGCCCAGCCTGTTCAGCGCCAACGCGCTGGGCCGTTTGCTGAAAGGCGTCGAACAACGCGTCCGCTTCGCGCCTGACATCGAAATCACCCTGGAAGCCAACCCCGGCACGTTCGAGCAGGTGAAATTCAGCGCCTACCGCAGCCTGGGCATCAATCGGCTGTCCATCGGTATACAGAGTTTTCAGGAAGCCAAGCTCAAAGCGCTCGGCCGCATTCATAACGGCGATGAAGCCGTGCGGGCGGCGGACATGGCCCGTCAGGCGGGTTTCGACAACTTCAACCTGGACCTGATGCACGGCCTGCCTGACCAGTCCCAGGAAGATGCCCTCGGCGACCTGCGTCAGGCGATCGCCCTCGCGCCGACTCATCTGTCCTGGTATCAGTTGACCCTTGAGCCGAACACGGTGTTCTGGAATCAGCCGCCCACGCTGCCGGAAGACGACCTCCTCTGGGATATCCAAGAGGCCGGGCAGACGCTGCTCCGGGAAAACGGCTACGAGCAATACGAAGTGTCTGCCTACGCACAGCCGGGGCGCGAAGCACGGCACAACCTGAATTATTGGAGTTTCGGGGATTTCATCGGCATCGGCGCTGGCGCCCACGGCAAACTCAGCCACCCGGACGGGCGCATCGTCCGCACCTGGAAGACCCGGCTGCCCAAGGACTACCTCAATCCAGCCAAGGCCTTTCAGGCTGGCGAGAAGCTGTTGCCGCTGGACGAGATGCCGTTCGAATTCTTGATGAACGCGCTGCGCCTGACAAATGGCGTGGACGCTGCGTTATTTCAACGCCGCACCGGTCTAAGCGTCGATTCGCTCGCCAGCGCCCGTCTTGAGGCGGAACAACGCGGCCTGCTGGAGACCGATCCGTCACGGCTGGTGGCGACCGCTCGCGGCCAGTTATTCCTCAACGACCTGCTGCAGCACTTTCTGCTTTAAGGCTCAACACTAAGGACATTGAATGGAATACGTACTCGACTTGCTGGCCACCGTCTCGCGCTGGAGTCGCAGCAATCTGTCGGAGATCGCCCTGGCGCTGGTGGGGTGCCTGTTGATTTTGTTCGGAACCGACATCAAGGGCTGGATCGAAGGTCGCCTCGGGAGTTTCACCGGCGCCCTGCGTATTCCGATCATGGCGCTGCTCTGCACGGTTGGCAGTGGCGCTGCGTTGATTTATGCCACGCCCTGGGTTGTGCGCGGCCTGAGCCAGTTCAACAACTATAGCCTGGCGCCGGTGCTGTTGGTGGTGCTGGTATTGATCGGGGTTGTCGCGGACCGGAAATAACCGGCCGCAAATGCAAAAGCGCCCTTGCCCGCTATCGCGGGAAGGACGCTCTCAAGAAATCACACTCCGCTGTTGCCGAATGCGATCAGCCCATCAGCGAATGCTCTGGATGCTGCCTTTGTTGCCAGTCACTTTCACGTTCACTTGCTTGAAGATGAAGTAATCGTTAACGGTGACTTCGTAACGCGGCGCGACAATCAGGTCGGAGCCGGACGATTTGACGGCCTTGAACGCAGCAGCTGCTTTGGTGGAGGAGATTGGGTCCGGCAGAGGCAGGCCCATGCCGCCGCCACCGCTCGCGCCGCCGTAGGTCACGCCGTCCGCGAATTGCGTATCGCCGCCGATGTTCAACCAGCCGAACAGAACATTGGTGGACGACTCGCCGCTGATGGTTTCGCCGACTTTAACGTCAGCCTTCAGGTCAGTCTTCACGTCGCCGGACAGCGAAGCGCTTGGCTGGCTGACGTTGTAGCTGACACAGCCGCTGGTGGTCGCAATCAGCGTGGCGATCGCAGCCATTTGCCAAAACTTGTTCATCTTCATTCCTCGTCATCAATATTGATATATGCAACGGCGGGGACTATGAAGATCGGAATTGAAATTGGATGTCGGACGATTCCGAAGACCTTGTAGCCTTCTTAGGAAGAAATCGAAGGGTTCGTCAGACGAAGGCAACTAGGGGCTGAAATGTGCTGCAAAAACTCAAAAGCGGCCGCCAGGCGGGCCGCTTTGACCGAAAAGTGATCAGGCCAGCTTCTCGAACTTCAGATCCCAAACGCCGTGACCGAGGCGTTCGCCACGGCGCTCGAACTTGGTGATCGGACGTTCTGCAGGGCGCGGAACGCATTTGCCGTCTTCGGCCAGGTTGCGGTAACCCGGAGCCACATTCATCACTTCCAGCATGTACTCGGCATACGGTTCCCAGTCGGTCGCCATGTGCAACACGCCGCCGGGCTTGAGCTTGGTGCGCACCAGCTCGGCAAATTCCGCTTGAACGATGCGGCGCTTGTGGTGGCGAGACTTGTGCCATGGGTCCGGGAAAAACAGCATGAGACGGTTCAGGCTGTTGTCCGCCACACAACGGTTGAGCACTTCGATCGCATCGCAATCGTAAACGCGCAGGTTGGTGAGCCCTTGGGTCAGCACGCCGTTGAGCAAGGCGCCGACGCCCGGACGATGCACTTCCACGCCGATGAAATCCTGCTCTGGCGAGGCAGCGGCCATTTCCAGCAGCGAGTGGCCCATGCCAAAACCGATTTCAAGGGTGCGCGGGGCCGAACGGCCGAAGACCTGATCGAAATCAACCGGGGCGTCCGCCAGGGGCAGCACAAACAGAGACTTGCCCTGATCCAGCCCGCGCTGCTGCCCTTCGGTCATGCGACCGGCGCGCATCACAAAGCTCTTGATGCGCCGGTGATGGCTGTCATCACCCTGGGCTTTGGCATTTTCGTCATTCATCACTTCGTCTTCCGGAAGTGGGTCGGGCGTTTGCGAATCAATCATCAACAGGCTCTTACTTGATCAGACCATCCAGCGGCGAGGACGCGCTGGCATAGAGTTTCTTGGGCATGCGACCGGCCAGGTAGGCCATGCGTCCAGCCAGAATGGCGTGCTTCATGGCTTCAGCCATCAGCACCGGATGCTGCGCGTGAGCGATGGCCGAGTTCATCAGCACCGCCTCGCAGCCCAGCTCCATGGCGATGGTCGCGTCCGAAGCCGTGCCGACACCGGCGTCGACCAGCACCGGGACTTTCGATTCTTCGAGAATGATCTGCAGGTTGTACGGGTTGCAGATCCCCAGCCCAGTGCCGATCAAGCCCGCGAGGGGCATCACCGCACAGCAGCCGATTTCGGCGAGTTGGCGGGCAATGATCGGGTCATCGCTGGTGTAAACCATGACATCGAAGCCGTCCTTGACCAGCGTTTCGGCGGCCTTGAGCGTTTCGATGACGTTGGGAAACAGGGTTTTCTGGTCGGCGAGGACTTCCAGCTTGACCAGATTGTGGCCGTCGAGCAGTTCGCGGGCCAGTCGGCAGGTGCGCACGGCTTCGATGGCGTCGTAGCAACCGGCGGTGTTCGGCAGGATGGTGTAGCGGTCCGGCGGCAGCACGTCGAGCAGGTTCGGTTCGCCCGGGTTCTGGCCCAGGTTGGTCCGGCGCACTGCAACGGTGACGATCTCGGCACCCGAGGCTTCGATGGCGAGCCGGGTCTGTTCCATGTCCTGGTACTTGCCAGTGCCGACCAGCAGGCGCGACTGAAAAGTACGACCGGCCACGGTGAAGGGCTTGTCGCTGCGAACGTTGCTCATCTGAAATCCTCTTTGCGGTTGAGGTTCTTGCAGTGCTTGCGAGTCAGGCCGGCGGCGGCCAGTTGAAGGCTAGCCGCCACCGATGGCGTGCACCACTTCGACCTGATCACCTTCGGTCAGCGTCGTGGAGGGGTGCTGACTGCGCGGGACGATGTCCAGATTAAGCTCGACAGCGACTCGTCGCCCGGTCAGATCCAGACGTGTCAGCAATCCCGTAACGGTCTCGCCGTCGGGCAGCTCAAAGGATTCACCGTTCAACTGAATGCGCATGCGAGAGGGCAGCCATCATTTTAGGGGGCGAGCATTCTAGCCCGATCGGCCGGTATGACCAAGGCAAAGCCACGCCATTCGTCTCAGGCGTGACCACCGGTTTGTCGCGCATCAGGACGCAAGCGCCCTCTCGCAGGCGGGTCAGAGCGTGTCGAGGCCCAGGCGCCATGCCGTCCAGCCCAGAATGGCCCAGCCGATGAGGAAAAACAGGCCGCCGAAGGGGGTGATGATGCCCAGCTTGGTCGCGCCGGTCAGCGTCATGAGATAGAGGCTGCCGGAAAACAGGATGATGCCAAGGGTGAAGGAGATCCCTGCATACGTAACGAGACGGCCCTGAATCTGCATCGCGAGCAGCGCCACGCCAAAAATCGCCAGCGCATGAATGAGCTGGTAAAGCACGCCGGTGTGGAAGACCGCCAGGTATTCCGGGGTCAGGCGGTTTTTGAGTCCGTGGGCAGCAAATGCGCCAAGGGCGACGCCGGTAAATCCGAAGAACGCCGACAGCATCAGAAAGGTTCGTAACATGTACAACTCCAGGCAGGTTCAATGACGCGTGGTCTGTATAATGGCCCGCTCAACCGGTTCGGCCAAGCCATCTCTATGCTGCAGTTAGTCCTCCGTCGTGTCGCCAAAGGCCTGCTCTGGTTCGCAGCGGCAAGTGTCGTGCTGGTACTGATTTTTCGCTGGGTCCCCCCTCCGTTTACGGCGTTGATGGTCGAACGCAAAGTCGAATCCTGGTTCAACGGCCAGCCCATTGACCTCCAGCGCGACTGGGAATCATGGGACAACATCTCCAATGAGCTGAAAATCGCCGTCATTGCCGGCGAGGATCAAAAGTTCGCCGAGCACTGGGGCTTCGATATCGACGCCATTCAGGCCGCACTGGTTCACAACGAGCGAGGCGGCTCCCTGCGCGGGGCGAGCACGCTGAGCCAGCAAGTGTCGAAAAACCTGTTTCTGTGGTCGGGCCGCAGTTACTTCCGCAAAGGCCTGGAAGCGTGGTTCACCGCGTTGATCGAGGTGTTCTGGTCCAAGCAGCGCATCCTTGAGGTGTACCTGAACAGCGTGGAGTGGGACGACGGTGTATTCGGCGCACAGGCCGCTGCGCAGCATCACTTTCATGTGAACGCCAGCCAGCTTTCCACGCAACAGGCCAGCTACCTGGCCGCCGTCCTGCCCAACCCACGGGAATGGAGCGCCAGCCATCCCAGTAGCTACGTCTCACGGCGCGCAGGCTGGATCCGCCAGCAGATGCGGCAGTTGGGTGGGGATGAGTATTTGACGGGGTTGAATCACAGCCGGAAGTGGTGAGCCCAAGTCTGGCTTTAAAGCTTTCGTAGGACTGGCTTTAGCCGGGAAAGCGTTACGCGTCACGCCGCAATCCTAATGGTGATCAACCCGGCCTCTTCCCGGCTGAAGCCGGTCCTACTGAGATAGACCCACAAACAAAAACGCCCCGATCATCTCGGGGCGTTTTGCATTTCGGCTTTTAATCAGGCCGCAATCGACAGCTTCAGCTTGTTCATCGCGCTCTTTTCGAGCTGACGAATACGCTCGGCAGAGACGTTGTACTTCTCGGCCAGGTCGTGCAGCGTCGCTTTCTCTTCCGCCAGCCAGCGCTGGTACAAAATGTCGCGGCTACGGTCGTCGAGCACATTCAACGCTTCGTGCAGGTTGGCCGTCGAGCTGTCGGTCCAGTCGGAATCTTCCAGCTGACGCGCCGGATCGTAACGATGGTCTTCCAGGTAGTTGGCCGGCGACTGAAAGGCGCTGTCGTCATCGGCTTCTGCAGCCGGGTCGAACGCCATGTCATGGCCGGTCAGACGGCTCTCCATCTCGCGCACTTCACGGGGCTCAACGCCCAGGCTTTCTGCGACGCGATGAACCTCATCGTTGTTCAGCCACGCCAGACGCTTCTTCTGGCTGCGCAGATTGAAAAACAGCTTGCGCTGAGCCTTGGTGGTCGCGACTTTCACGATGCGCCAGTTGCGCAGGATGAACTCGTGAATCTCCGCCTTGATCCAGTGCACCGCAAAGGACACCAGACGCACACCCATCTCTGGGTTGAAGCGTTTGACGGCCTTCATCAGGCCAACGTTACCTTCTTGAATCAGGTCAGCCTGAGCCAAACCATAACCCGAATAACTGCGTGCGATATGCACGACAAATCGCAGGTGGGCGAGCACCATCTGCCGAGCCGCCCCTAAATCCTGCTCGTAATAGAGACTCTCGGCCAGTTCACGCTCCTGCTCGGGCGTCAGCAATGGAATGCTGTTCACCGTGTGCACATAGGCTTCCAGGTTTGCACCCGGAACCAAGGCATAAGCAGGTTGCAAAGAAGTGGTCATACGAAAAAACCTCCGACACATGACTCGTGCAGTTCAGCACTGCGAAAATTGACCGGGGACCGCTAAACAAGTTCCCTAAAGCTGAAAAGTCAATAGATGAAACAAAATTTACTCAACACGTCTTAATTCAACATTAACGAGGCGCCAACTCTCTCAAATGGCGTGCAACAGCAATCCAGGCACCGATATACCCCAACAGCACCGCGCCAAGCAAGAGCGACAGACCGTCGGAGACAGGCACGCCGGCGAGGGCAAAGTTACTGCCATACAGCCCGGCCAGCCGGACCACCGCCTCGTTCAGCCAGTCTAGCCCAAACGCGAGCACGCCCCATGACAAGACCCCGGCACCCAGCCCGTACAACGCACCCATATATAGGAAGGGGCGACGCACATAGCTGTCGGTACCGCCTACCAATTTGATGACCTCGATTTCCGTGCGACGGTTCTCGATGTGCAGACGAATGGTATTGCCGATGACCAGCAGCAGGGCCGCGACCAGCAACACGGTCAGCCCGAAAACAAATCGGTCACCCAGTTTGAGAATGGCTGCGAGACGCTCGACCCAGACCAGATCGAGCTGAGCCTGCTGCACTTTAGGCAACTCGGCCAGGTGCGTACGTAACGCCTCCAGCGCAGCTTTGTCAACTTCCAGCGGTGTCACCAGCACAACGCCGGGCAGCGGGTTTTCAGGCAACTCCTTCAGCGCCTCGCCCAGCCCGGACTGTTTCTGAAATTCGTTAAGCGCCTCATCGCGGCTGATGTACTCGGCATCGGCGACGCCTGCCATTTCCTTGATCTGGCGAACCAGACCTTCGCCTTCACTCGGCGACGCTTCGAGCTGCAAGTACAGGGATATCTGCGCCGCGCGCTGCCACGAACCGCCAAGACGCTCGACATTGCTGAGCAACAAGGACAAGCCCATTGGCAAGCTGAGGGCAATCGCCATTACCAGACAGGTGAAGAAGCTGCCGATGGGCTGTTTGCCCAGACGACGCAAGCTGTCCAGCAGGCTCGACCGGTGAGCCTCGATCCAGGCACTGAACAAGGCGCCGAAACTCGGGCCATCCTCGTCATCGTGTTTCTTTTTCTTTGGCGGCGTCGGATCTGAAGCCTTGGGGGCGACGCGCTCGGAAACCTTGGGGCTGCGAGTGGCACTCATACGCCAGCCTCCCCGTCGCCGATCAGTCGGCCGCGCTGCAATGTCAGCATGCGATGACGCATCCGCGCGATCAGTGCCAGGTCGTGGCTTGCAATCAGCACACTGGTGCCCAGTCGGTTGATGTCTTCGAACACGCCCATGATTTCAGCTGCCAGACGCGGATCGAGGTTACCGGTGGGTTCGTCCGCCAACAGCAGGGCCGGACGGTGAACGATGGCCCGGGCGATGCCAACGCGCTGTTGCTGACCGGTGGACAAGTCGCCCGGGTAAAGCTCGGCTTTGTCCGACAACGCCACGCGCTCCAGGGCCGAATCAACACGCTTGACCACCTCAGTCTTGGACAGGCCGAGGATCTGCAGCGGCAGCGCGACGTTATTGAACACGGTGCGATCGAACAGCAACTGGTGGTTCTGGAACACAACACCGATCTGCCGACGCAGAAACGGAATTTGCGCCGTGCTGATTTGACCCAGGTCCTGACCCGCCAGCAGAAGCTTGCCAGTCGTTGGGCGCTCCATTGCCAGCAACAGGCGCAGCAAAGTGCTCTTCCCCGCGCCGGAGTGGCCGGTTACAAACAGAAATTCGCCACGACGCACTCGAAAGCTCAGCTCATGCAGGCCGACGTGTCCGTTCGGATAGCGTTTACCGACCTGTTCGAAACGAATCATGGGCGCTCCCGCTCAGCGAATAGGGCTTGAACGAACGGCTCGGCTTCGAACGTTCGCAGATCATCGATACCTTCACCGACGCCGATGTAGCGAATCGGCAGGCCGAACTGCTTGGCCAGGGCGAAAATCACGCCACCCTTGGCCGTGCCGTCGAGTTTGGTCAGGGCAAGGCCGGTCAACTGAACGGTCTGGTTGAACTGCTTGGCCTGATTGATAGCGTTCTGGCCCGTGCCGGCGTCCAGCACCAGAAGGACCTCGTGCGGTGCGTCGGCATCAAGCTTGCCGATCACGCGACGAACCTTCTTCAGTTCTTCCATCAAGTTGTCTTTGGTGTGCAGGCGGCCGGCAGTGTCGGCGATCAACACATCCACGCCACGCGCTTTTGCGGCCTGCACGGCGTCAAAAATCACCGAAGCCGAATCAGCGCCCGTGTGCTGAGCAATAACCGGGATCTTGTTGCGCTCGCCCCAGACCTGCAGCTGCTCAACGGCAGCGGCGCGGAAGGTGTCACCCGCCGCCAGCATGACTTTTTTGCCTTCAAGCTGAAGCTTCTTGGCCAGCTTCCCGATGGTGGTGGTTTTGCCCGCCCCATTAACGCCGACGACCAGGATCACGAATGGCTTGTGCTGTGCCGTGATGACCAGTGGCGCTTCCACGGGCTTGAGCATGTCGGTCAGTTCGTTTTGCAGCGACTTGTACAGGGCGTCGCTATCGGTGAGCTGCTTGCGCGCCACCTTCTGCGTCAAGTTGCGCACGATTGCAGACGTTGCTTCCACGCCGACGTCTGCGGTCAGCAGCCGGGTTTCCAGCTCGTCGAGCATGTCGTCGTCGATGGCTTTCTTGCCCAGGAACAGGCTGGCCATGCCTTCGCCCAGGCTGGCGCTGGTTTTCGACAGGCCCTGCTTCAGGCGCGCAAAGAACCCCGGTTGCTTGGGCTCGGCGACCCCTTCGACCGGAACAGGCGCCACCTGGGGGTCGAGAACCGGCGCCACCGACGGGGCTGGAATCACCGGCGCGACGGACAACGGCGGCGTCAGCGAGGGGAGATCGCTGCCAGAAACCGGGTCAGGAAGTGCAACAGGGACCGGCTCGATGGAGGGAGCGACTTCGAACGATGTGGTGTCAATGATCGCCGGCGGGGCAGGCACATCCGGCAACGGCACGGCGGCAGACGCCACGTTGGACTCAGTGTGAGCCGGAATGGACGGTGTAACGTGAGGCTCGCGCTCGTCGGTGAAGGCCACAGGCTCTTCGGCGACCGGCAGGTGCAGCCATGGCTCCTCGGCAACGGCAGGGGAAGGTGCTTCAGTCGCGGCAGTTTCTGGCAAGCGCTGCGGCGCGGGTTGTGGCGCGCGCTCGGCAGGGATGACGGGCGCGTTGTTCTGCTCAGCGGCAGCCGGCGCCTGATCGAGCCCGGAGTCTGGCGCTGTTGCGGGGGTATTCTGAGGCGGCTCGGGAGTGGCTTCCTGCGGCTTCTTGCGCAGCCATCCGAACAGGCCTTTCTTCTCGCCAGCCGGAGCTGGGGTCTTCTTGTCGTCGTTGGAACCAAACATGGAGGACGGCTATCTCACGGTAACGACGCGCCAGAGCGGCGCCTCTGAAAAATTCTGTATGCGAAGCAGACTGCTTTTATGTCCGCTTGTTCATAGGTTGCCCGCCACAGTGGCAGCGCAGCCATACTGACTACATCGCTCAGGCCATTTCTTACGAAGCGTGTTTACAACTCAGACATCTTAGACATAGTCGCCGAACAAACTGGCCGCTATCCTAGGGCGTGTCATCACATATTTCCACCACCGCGTTGCCGCCTAAAAGCGCGCCAGACAAGGCGTAGGCCGCAGGGAATGTGCGTTTCCTTGCCAAGGCCTGCAACGCAGTATGGCGCGTTTTTAGGCGACAACCCGTAGGGCCGGGCCTGAGATTGTGCAGGGCTGCGTTACTCGTCGTTTGTTTGGAATGACCAAACCACTCTCCTCGCGCCTTGCCCTGCGCAATCTCAGACTCCGGCGCGGTGGTGGAAATATGTGATGATACGCCCTAACCCCCGCGCCCGCTGACGCTAAGCAGGCCGTCTCCAAGGTTCAAATCACGAATGAATGCTCTTGCCCGCTGCGCCGCAGGCCTGCTGCTCAGCACAATCTGTTTGCCCTTCGCCGCACTGGCTGCCGACCCACAACCCACCACCGAGTTCACGCTGGCCAACGGCTTGAAGGTCGTTGTGCGTGAGGATCACCGCGCGCCAGTCGTGGTTTCGCAGGTCTGGTACAAGGTCGGCTCCAGTTACGAGACGCCTGGCCAGACAGGCCTGTCCCATGCCCTGGAACACATGATGTTCAAGGGCAGCTCCAAGGCCGGCCCTGGCGAAGCGTCGCTGATCCTGCGCGACCTGGGTGCTGAAGAGAACGCCTTCACCAGCGACGACTACACCGCTTATTACCAGGTACTGGCCCGGGATCGGCTGGCGGTTGCCTTCGAACTGGAAGCCGACCGCATGGCCACACTGCGCCTGCCGCCGGAAGAGTTCGCTCGGGAAATCGAAGTCATCAAGGAAGAGCGCCGCTTGCGCACCGACGACAAGCCGAACGCCAAAGCCTACGAGCGCTTCAAAGCCCTCGCCTATCCCGCCAGCGGCTACCACACGCCGACCATTGGCTGGATGGCGGACCTGGACCGCATGACAGTCGGCGAGCTGCGCCACTGGTATGAATCCTGGTACGTGCCCAACAACGCCACCCTGGTGGTGGTCGGTGATGTGAAGCCCGATGAAGTGAAAGCCTTGGCGGAGCGATTCTTCGGCCCGGTGCCGCGCCGCGACGTGCCTGCGTCGAAAAAGCCGCTCGAGCTCGCCGAGCCCGGCCTGCGCCAGATCACCGTGCATGTCGCCACGCAGATGCCCAGCCTGATGTATGGCTTCAATGTGCCCAGCCTGTCCACCGCCACCGACCCGCAATCGGTCAACGCGCTGCGCCTGATTTCGGCCCTGCTGGATGGCGGTTATAGCGCTCGCATCCCGACCCGTCTGGAACGCGGCGAAGAACTGGTCACCGGCGCTTCATCCGACTACGACGCCTACACCCGCGGCGACAGCCTGTTTACCATCAGCGCCACCCCCAATCAGCAGAAGAAGAAAACCCTCGCCGACGCTGAAGCGGGCATCTGGCGCCTGCTCGACGAGTTGAAAACCAAACCGCCCGCCAAGGAAGAACTTGAACGGGTCCGAGCCCAGGTAATTGCAGGACTTGTGTACGAGCGTGATTCCATTACCAGCCAGGCCAGCACCATTGGCGAGCTGGAAACCGTCGGCCTGTCCTGGACGCTCATCGATCAGGAATTGGGAGCACTGCAAAGCGTGACCCCGGAAGACATTCAGAAAGCCGCGCGTACTTACTTCACCCGCGAGCGCCTTGCCGTTGCGCATGTTTTGCCTGAGGAGAAAGCCCAATGACCCCGCGCGACGAATCCCGCTGTGCACGAACGCGGGCCTGCTCATTCGTATTTGCCGTGACGTTCGGCCTGCTCGGTGCCGCACCGGTAATGGCGGAGACTGCCGCCGATGCCCCGAAAGCCATCGACAAGGCTGCCAGCACGCTGGAATCTCTCAAAGAACTGGACGGCAAGGCGCCAGCCCGCCGTTCGCTGAATATTCAGTCGTGGAATACGGCCGAAGGCGCACGGGTGCTCTTTGTTGAAGCCCATGAGCTGCCCATGTTCGATATGCGCCTGCTGTTTGCGGCCGGTAGCAGCCAGGATGGCGCCACCCCCGGAATCGCGCTGGTGACCAACGCGATGCTCAACGAAGGCGTCAAAGGCAAGAACGTCAGCGCCATCGCGGAGGGTTTCGAAGGGCTGGGTGCTGACTTCGGCAACGGCTCTTACCGCGACATGGCGATCGCCTCGCTGCGCAGCCTGAGCGCCGCCGACAAGCGTGAGCCCGCGCTTGAATTGTTTGCCGAAGTGGTGGGCAAACCGACATTCCCGGCGGACTCACTGGCGCGGATAAAAAACCAATTGCTGGCGAGCTTCGACTATCAAAAGCAGAACCCGGGCAGCCTCGCAGGCGATGAGCTCTTCAAGCGGCTATACGGCGATCATCCTTACGCGCACCCGAGCATGGGCACGGCGAAAAGCATCGCGCCCCTTACGCTGGCTCAGCTGAAGGCTTTTCACGCCAAGGCCTACGCGGCCGGCAATGCCGTCATCGCACTGGCCGGCGACCTGACACGCGCCGAGGCTGAAGCGGTGGCAGCGCGAGTTTCCGCCTCGCTGCCCAAAGGTCCGGCGCTGGCGAAAACCGTCGCGCCAACCGAGCCCAAGCCGAGTGAGACTCACATTGAGTTTCCGTCCAAGCAGACGCACCTGATGCTGGCTGAACTGGGCATTGCACGCGGCGATCCTGATTACGCAGCCCTGTCACTGGGCAATTCGGTCCTGGGAGGCGGTGGTTTCGGCAGCCGTCTGATGACCGAAGTCCGGGAAAAACGCGGCCTGACGTACGGCGTTTCATCGGGCTTCACGCCCATGCAGGCACAAGGTCCGTTTATGATCAGCCTGCAGACCCGGGCCGAGCTGAGCGAAAACACCCTCAAACTGGTCAAGGACATCACCCGCGACTTCCTTGCCAACGGCCCGACCCAGAAAGAGCTCGACGATGCCAAGCGCGAATTGGCCGGCAGCTTTCCTCTGGCGACTGCCAGCAATGCGGCGATCGTTGGCCAACTGGGCGCCGTCGGCTTTTATAATCTGCCGCTGACGTACCTCGAAGATTTCATGACGCAGTCCCAGAGCGTGACGGTCGAGCAGATCAAGACCGTGATGAACAAACACCTGGACGCTGACAAGCTGGTGGTCGTGACGGCAGGTCCGACTGTCGCGCAGAAGCCACTGCCGCCCCCTACTGACAAACCCGCCGAGCAACCACTCGGCGTTCCGGAGCACTGATGACCTCGACTTCCAAGCCGCCGCGTATTCACAAAGGGCACAAAATCCACACAGGCCTGGGCCAACTGCGGATCATCGGCGGCGAATGGCGCAGTCGGCGTCTGAGTTTCCCTGACGCACCGGGCCTGCGCCCGACGCCGGATCGCGTGCGTGAAACCCTGTTCAACTGGCTGGCGCCCTACATCGAGGGCGCGCGCGTGCTCGATCCGTTCGCCGGCAGCGGCGCGCTGTACCTCGAAGCCCTCTCGCGCGGCGCCAGCATGGGGCTGGCGCTGGACACCAACTCGACGGCGATCTCCAGCCTGCGCGAACACCTGGGCACGCTGCGTTGCACCGTTGGCAAAACCGCAACCGGCGATGCGCTCCGCCACCTGGAGAGTCAGACTGCGGAACAATTTGACGTCGTGTTTCTGGACCCGCCGTTCCACCAGGACCTGCTGATGCCTGCGTGCGCGCTGCTTGAAGAGCGCAACTGGCTGGCGGACAACGCGTGGATCTACACCGAAAGCGAAACCGCGCCGTCCACGCTGGGCATGCCCGCCAACTGGCGCCTGCACCGTGAGAAAAAAGCCGGCCAGGTTCATTACGCACTGTGGGAACGAAGTGTCCTCGCGAGCTGACCTTGCCGGCTTCATCCCGGCCTTTGGCTTGGGCAACCCGCATCTGCAGACGTTGTGGGGCCCGCTCTGGCGCCCGACCACTCACCTGGACCGACGGCGCGAGCGCATCTGGCTGGAAGATGGCGACTTTCTCGACATGGACTGGCACGGCCCTCATGACGCAAACGTGCCGGTCGTGCTGGTGCTGCACGGCTTGACCGGCTCGTCCAACTCCCCCTATGTGGCAGGGCTGCAGCAGGCGATGGAAAAACGCGGCTGGGCGAGTGTCGCCCTGAACTGGCGAGGCTGTTCCGGGGAGCCTAACCTGCTGCCTCGCAGCTATCACTCGGGCGCCAGTGAAGATCTTGCGGCCGTGATCGATCATCTTCGCAAGGCCCGGCCGTTGGCGCCGCTATATGCCGTCGGGTATTCCCTGGGCGGCAACATCTTGCTCAAGCACCTCGGAGAAACCGGGCTCGACAGCCACCTGCAAGGGGCTGTGGCGGTGTCGGTGCCGTTTCGCCTGGACGAGTGCGCCGACCGTATCGGACTGGGGTTTTCCAAAGTCTATCAACGCCATTTCATGCGCGAGATGGTGGGCTACATCAAGGACAAGCAGAGACGCTTTCAGCATGAGGGGCTCAGCGATGGGCTGGCGGAACTGGCAGCACTGGGTTCGCTGAAAGACCTGCGCACGTTCTGGGAATTCGACGGGCGCGTGACGGCCCCGCTCAATGGATTCCTGGATGCTCATGATTACTATAAGCGCGCCTCCAGTCGGTACTTCCTCGGCGCCATTCGTACGCCAACCCTGCTGATTCAGTCTCTGGACGATCCCTTCGTGTTCAAGCACAGCCTGCCTGACGCGTCCGAGCTATCGCCCGGCACCGAGTTTGATCTGCAGAAAAAAGGCGGACACGTAGGTTTCGTCGGCGGCACGGTCAGAACGCCAACGTATTACCTGGAGCAACGAATTCCGGCGTGGCTGACGGATGTCCATGGCGCGCGGGCAGGCCTCTAGCGCTGCACGATCGTTCAAGACACCCAGGCGTCGCCCGCTTACCATCCGGGTCATAAGGAGAACAATCATGTCCCGGAATCAATTCTTCGCGCGCGGCCTTCGCGACAGCGTGCCAATGCTGGTCGGCATTGCCCCGTTCGGCATCATCTTCGGCACCCTGGCCGGTGTTGGCGGGCTGACGCTTTGGCAGGCGGTTGGCATGTCAATGTTCGTTTACGCGGGCTCGGCGCAATTCATCGTTGTCAGCCTGATGGGTGCCGGCGCCGGTGCGGTGGTGATTCTGTTGACGACGTTCATCGTCAACCTGCGTCACGTCCTGTACAGCGCAACCTTGCAGCCACAGGTGCAAGGTCTGCCGCAGCGCTGGCGATTGTTGCTGGCGTTCTGGTTGACGGACGAAACCTTCGCCATCGTTCAACGCCATTATCTGGTCCACGGCCGGACACCGTTGGCGCACTGGTATTGGCTGGGGGTGGCGAGTTCGCTTTACACCTGCTGGGTGAGCTGCTCCTGGGTCGGTGTGTTGTTTGGTCAGGCCTTTCCCGACATGGCCAGTTGGGGCCTGGAGTTCGCGATGTTGGCCACCTTCATCGGCATCGTCGTGCCACTGCTGCGCAACCGGCCCCAGATCGCGGCCGCGGTCGTCGCTGGCGCGGTTGCCCTGCTGACGTGGTCCTGGCCTTGCAAGTTAGGCCTCATGGCTGCAGCCTTCAGCGGCATCGCGGCGGGGGTGCTTCTGGAAAGACGACAGGTCGCGAAGCAGGATGACATGCCCGCAAACGAGGTGCGCCCATGACCTATTGGTGGCTGATGCTGGGCATGGCGGCGATCACCTTTCTGATGCGCTACAGCTTGTTCGCCTGGCCGAACCTGCGTTTCCCGCCACTGGTGCGCCAAGGGTTGCATTACGTACCCACCGCCGTGCTGACGGCCATTGTGGTGCCCGGCATGTTGCTACCCGACGGCACGCACTGGCAGCTGTCGCTGGACAATGCCTACTTGCTGGCCGGGATCGTGTCGATCGGCATCGCGGCCATCACCCGCCATCTTCTGGCGACCATTGGCGGTGGATTGGCCGTGTTCTTCGCACTGCGCTGGGCGATGGGGCAGATCTGAGACAGGCACTGCTGCCTCAGTCCCCAGTCGCCACGCCACGCTGCGGATCATTGATCCACTCGCTCCAGGACCCCGCGTATAACGCACCCAGCGGATACCCGGCGAGGCAGAGCGCAAACAGGTTGTGGCATGCCGTCACGCCGGAGCCGCAATAGGCGACCAGCTCGTCGACAGGACGCCCCTGAAGCGCCTCGTCGAACCGCCGTTTCAGCTGGTCGGCCGGAAGAAAACGCCCGTCCGGTCCGAGGTTGTCGGTGAACGCCGCGCATTGCGCGCCAGGAATGTGCCCGGCAATAGGATCGATCGGCTCGACTTCACCCCGAAACCGCGCGGGCGCACGCGCGTCGATCAGCGTCATGGCGGGACGCCCGATACGGGCCTGCAGCTCCTGGGCTGTCAGCACGATCGAGTCATCCGGCACGCCGTCGAATGAGCCCTGAGGCTGCTGCGGAGGATCAAGGCTGAGCGGCAAACCCGCGGCATGCCAGGCCTTGAGCCCGCCATCGAGCACATACACACCGTCGCGCTTGCCCAACCATGCCAGCAGCCACCAGGCCCGGGCGGCGTAAGCACCCGGACCATCGTCATATAGCACGACATCGCTCTGATTGTTCACGCCCCAAAACCGCAAGCGCTCAATCAGCGTCTTTGGGTCCGGCAGCGGATGGCGACCGGTCACACCTTTGGCGATGGTCCCGCTGAGATCGTTGAGCAAGTCAGCGTAGGAAGCACCTTCAATATGGCCCTCTGAGTAGCTGCGCTGGCCGTAGTCCAAATCGTCCAGCGACGAACGACAATCCAGGACGACAAGCCCGGGCTGCGTCAGACGTTCTGACAATTGTTGCGGGCTGATCAATTGTGCGATGGACATGACAGGCTCCTGCAGGCAGTGAAAGTGGAATATGACAATCGGCTAGTGAGGTGACTGCGGTCAGCCAGCGGCCTCCAGTGCCTTGGCCAGGGGCACATAAAACTCTGCGCACAGCGCGTTCACGGCTTCTCGGGCCTGGGGCGTGACGTAAGCCAATTCCAGCATCAGCACCTGGTAAACGCCCCTTCGAATCGCGTCGTCATTCACGTGAGCCGCATGTTCCCGGGTCGTGCAAAGAAACCGCACCCAGGACGTCAGAATAATCCAGGCATTGAGCGTCAGCGATTCGATCTGGACCTTGTCCATGCTGAGGATCTGCGCGTCGACAAAGCCGCTGTAGATGGACATCGCCTTGATCAGGCAGTGCTGGGAAAAGCGCCGGTAACGCACCGCCAACTCAGGGTCCGTTTCAAGCAGATGCTCGAGATCGCGGTGCAGAAAACGGTAGCGCCACATGCCGTCGAGAATCGCCATCAAGTAATGACGCTTGTCTTCGACGCTGGGCAAACGGCCCTTGGGCGGGTGCAGGAAGCTGTCGACCAGCGTTTCGTATTCGGTGAAAAGCTCAGCGATGATCGCCTGCTTGTTGGGGAAGTGGTAGTACAGATTGCCGGGCGACATTTCCATGTGCGCCGCGATGTGATTGGTGCTCACGCTGCGCTCGCCCTGCTGATTGAACAGCTCCAGGCTGCTGTGCACGATGCGTCCACGGGTGCTGATGCGTACGGTTTTGATGCGCGGCGCCATGTTCAACTCGAACGTCGAAACGTAACAGGGATGTGCTGGATCTTAACGCAAGCGTTGAACCCGTTGCAGACTTCATCGCTCCACGGCGGTCGCCACCTTGAGCCGCACCATCGCCGCTGCGCCGAAGCCGACCACGCCTGCCCCCAACGCGCTGATCAAAATAACCGCGCGCAGCCCGAGGGGCGCCGTCAGCACCCCGACCAGCAGACCGGCGAGCGGTTGCGACAGGTTATTCAGCAGCGTGATGACGCCCACTGTCTTGCCAAAATCGCGCGCCGGGATGACCCGCTGCCGAACGGTGCGCATATAGACATTGAACACTTTGTCGAAGCCGACAATCAGCAGAAAGCCGACAAGGTAGAGCCCCGATGAAGCACTGGTGGCGGTAACGAGTGCGCCCAGCAGCAAGGCGATGTAAGACATCACACCGAGCAGTTTCAGCGGCAGGCTGATGCGGGCCAGCACGAAGAGGATCGCAATGGTCACCAAAGCGCCGGCTGCCTGCAGGCCGGCGTAGAAGTCTTTGCTCTCGCCAAACGAGCCGATCACCATCGCTGCCGAGCTCGCCAGGGTGACGCCGACGATCAGGTTGACCCCGACGGCCAGCAAAATGATTTTCTGAAGCTCGGGCAGTCGCCGAATGTGACCTAGGGCGATTCCAAGCGGCTGCGTCCAGATGCCTGCGTGCTGCTCGAAGCGTTGCAGGGTGACATCGCTTTTGCGTTGCCAGATGCGCATGGCCACATCAGCCGCAACGAAAACCAGCGCCACACCGATGACGACGCCCCACCAGGGACACACCTCCAGCGCAAGCGCTGCCAGCAGCGGCCCAAGCACCAGGCCGCTCTGATCGGCAATCTGGGAGTAGGAGAGCGTCTTGCCGTAGCGGTAATCCGGGAAGATATGCGGCATCACTACCTCTCGGGCCATGATGCCCTGAGTGGTCAGAATGCCGCAGATTGCCGACAGCCCGATCAGCCAGCCGATGCCGCCAAACAGGCCGTACAGGCCCATCGCGACCAGACACACGGCGGCGCGGTAGATCTGGCTGATGTGAAGCAGCCGGATGGGTGAACAGGTGTCGCAAAGCGCGCCGCAAAGCGGGAATGCAAGAAAGCGCGGCAACGTCTCGACAAAGAACGCCAGGCCTGCCAGAGACGCGCTGTTAGTGGTCTGGAAAACGATCAGCGGCACCAGAAACAGGAGAACCTGATCGGCGAGCCGTGAGAGAAAAAGGGAAATGAAAAACGCCAGATAGTCCGTGCGCATCAAGACTCCGTGTCAGGTAGTGCGGGGCCGTGGTGAAAATGTAGTCCCGGCAGTCTGGCGTGCGCCTGTGACCGAGCGCAAGCGCCGCTGACGTCATAGCGCCATTATCCATAAATTCAACCACACCCTTCGGCGACTTGGCCGACCCATCCCGCTGAGCTACCATCGAGTCCCCAACGAACTCCGACCAGGACGACGCGATGAACCGAGTGTTGTACCCCGGCACCTTCGACCCTATCACCAAGGGTCATGGCGATCTGGTTGAACGCGCCTCGCGCCTGTTCGATCAAGTGGTCATTGCCGTCGCCGCCAGCCCCAAGAAAAATCCGCTGTTCCCGCTGGAGCAACGTGTTGCGCTCGCCCGCGAAGCGACCAAACACCTGCCCAACGTGGAAGTCGTGGGGTTTTCGACGCTGCTGGCGCACTTCGCCCAGGAACAGAACGCCAACATTCTGCTGCGCGGCCTGCGTGCGGTTTCCGATTTCGAGTACGAATTTCAGCTCGCCAACATGAACAAGCAACTGGCACCGGACGTCGAAAGTCTTTTTCTTACGCCATCAGAACGCTATTCGTTCATTTCATCTACGCTGGTCAGGGAAATCGCAGCGTTAGGCGGTGATATCACCAAATTCGTACATCCTGCCGTGGCCCAGGCGCTGAGCGAACTTTTCAAAGCCTGAAGCCTTGCGTCGAGGCGAGGTGCATACCGAGCGCTAATGCGGCACAATTCGCCGCATTCGTTTTGATATGCCCGGTCCCGACCGTGGCAGGAGTATCCATGTCCCTGATCATCACCGACGATTGCATCAATTGCGACGTCTGCGAACCCGAGTGCCCGAACGAAGCGATTTCCCAAGGCGAAGAGATCTACGTGATCAATCCCAACCTGTGCACCGAATGCGTAGGCCACTATGACGAGCCGCAGTGTCAGCAAGTCTGCCCCGTGGATTGCATTCCGCTGGACGAAAACCACGTGGAGAGCAAGGACGAGCTCATGGCCAAGTACAACCTGATCACCACCAAGGCATAAACCGAACGCATACCCTGTCGGCATACGTGCTTTCGCCGAAGACACTGGCTTATAACGCCCGTTGAATTGAGCGAGACACGCATGATCTCTATGCTGGAACGGATACCTGTTTTGTCAGGCGCAGTGGTTCTGCTGTGCGTTTTTTCGGCCAAGGCCAGTCCCGATCACCCTGATCAGGCCGCCATTGCCAGCCCGCATCCCATCGCCACGGCCGCCGGTCAGGAGATCCTGATCGACGGCGGCAATGCATTCGATGCCGCCATTGCCATCAGCGCCACGCTCGCCGTCGTCGAACCTTACGGATCGGGTCTCGGTGGCGGCGGGTTCTTCCTGCTGCGGCAATCGGGCGACCCTGTTCAGTATCAGTTTCTCGACGCACGTGAAAAAGCGCCCCTCAAAGCCAAACCCAAAATGTTCCATCGCAACGGGATCCTCCAGCCGGACCTGTCCCTGAACGGCCCTCTGGCAGCGGCCATTCCGGGGCTGCCCGCTGCGCTGGTTGAGCTGGCGGAGCGCTACGGTCAGCTACCGCTCTCGATCTCGTTGGCGCCAGCCATTCGGGTCGCCTACCGGGGCTTCAAGGTGGACAGCGTTTATCGCGAGCGCGCCAGTTGGCGGCTTTTCGCGCTGCGCAACAACAAGGAAAGCGCGCGCCTGTTTCTGCGCAACAACGACGTGCCCAACCTGGGTGAAGTGATTACCCAGCCTGAACTGGCGCAAACGCTGGAGCGCCTTGCCGACCAGGGCCGCGCCGGGTTTTATAGCGGCCTGGTGGCCCAGTCGATGGTCAGCGGCGTTCGCCGCGCCGGCGGCATCTGGAATTACCACGACCTTGAAGAATACGAAGTCATAACGCGCACCCCTCTGCGCGTGCAGATGGCCGATCAACGCGAGCTGATCAGCGCACCGCCACCCTCGGCAGGCGGCATTGCTCTGGCCCAGAGCCTGTCCATGCTGCAGCAACTGCCCTGGCGAGAGGCGGGGAAAATCCAGCGAGCGCACTTTGTGATCGAGGCCCTGCGCCGCGCGTACCGTGATCGCGTCTTGCTGGGCGACCCGGACTTTGTGCCCAACCCGGTGGCTCAACTGCTGGACGCCGATTACCTGGAGCAACTGACCACCAGCATCGACCCTCATCGCGCTACGCCCAATAACATCCTGCCGCCCGCACCGCGCTGGCGTGAGGGCGACAACACCAGCCATTTCGCCGTGCTGGATAACGCAGGCAACGCCGTCACGGCGACACTTTCGCTGAATCTGCCCTTCGGCTCCGCGTTTACCGTTCCCGGTACCGGGGTAGTCCTGAACGATGAAATGGACGACTTCGCCATCGACCCTAAAGGCCAGGGCACCTCGGCGCTTCCAGCCGCTCATGCCAACGCCATCGAGCCGGGCAAGCGGCCCCTCTCAAGCATGAGTCCGAGTTTTATCGAAGGCCCGCAGTCGCTCGCCGCCTTTGGTACCCCGGGGGGCAGCCGCATCCCCAGCATGGTATTGCTGTCGATGCTGCAATACCTGGACGGTCAGCCGATCACCAACTGGGTATCAACGCCTCGCTACCACCATCAATACACGCCGGATGTGGTGGAGTACGAGCCGGGCACCTTCACGGAGCACGACTTGGCTGATCTGCGCGAGCGCGGCTATACGCTGAAGGAGACCGCGAAAGATTTTGGCAATCAGCAGGTATTGTTGTGGCACAAGAACAGTGCCCGGGTTGAAGCAGCCAGCGATCCGCGGGGTGTCGGCGTTTCGACGACCTTCAAACCCGATGCCGCGCTGAAGCTGATGCGCGCCTGCGCCGATCAGTCCTGCTTGCCGTAGCCATCTCCGGTGCAACCGAGGCAGCGGACGAAAGCGGCCTTGCCCGGGTCAACGACCAGCGCCTTACCGGTGCGGCCAATGCCGCCACCGGTGGCGGTGAAAGGTAACGCGACGACAAACAGCCCTGCGCCAATGATGGTTGCCGCGATCAGAATCGGCCGTGCAATCAGCAGATCGCCGATCATCGCGTACGCAGGAGGACTCTCGATCTCGTAGACGGGATCACCACTGCCCGCCGCGTCTTGAGCCAGTGCAGGCGTGATTTGCAAACCGAAGAACACGGCCAACGTGGCAGCAAGCAGGCGAAACGGGCTCATGGCATGGTCCTTCAGGCTTTGGCAGAAATGATGCTGTTCACTATAAACACGGCTTGGGCTTACGCAAGAGCCGAGGCGTCTCATTGACGACACACGTCCTGTAGGAGGAGTCGAATAGCGCCCCGGGGTATCAAGCGGCGATTAAGCTCTTCAGGCCGCAGCGCTGCCATGAACTACTTCTGGCATTTCGGGCAGTAGACACTGGTCCGCTGACCCAGCTTCACCTCTCGAAGCGTGGTTCCGCATACCTTGCACGGTTGCCCGCCGCGGCCGTATGCGAACAGCTCCTGCTGGAAGTAGCCCGGCTGGCCGTCTCCGCCGATGAAATCACGCAGCGTGGTACCGCCCCGCTCGATGGCAGCGGCCAGAATGCGTTTGATTTCAATCGCGAGCTTTATATAGCGCACCTTGGAAACGCTCCCGGCGGCGCGACGCGGATCAATGCCGGCGGCAAACAGTGCTTCGGTCGCATAGATATTGCCGACCCCGACGACGATGGCGTTATCCATGATGAACGGCTTCACCGCCATCGCGCGGCCACGGGACATTTCGAACAGACGCAGACCGTCGAACACCTCGGTCAGCGGTTCCGGTCCAAGCCGTGCGAGCAACTCGTGATTGAGCGGGTCGAGGCTCCAGAGCATGGCGCCAAAACGACGAGGGTCGGTGTAGCGCAATGCCATGCCTGACTCGAGTTCGATGTCGACGTGCTCGTGCTTGAGGGGCGGCAAACCGGCGTCCACCAGACGCAAGTTGCCGGACATGCCGAGGTGGCTGATCAACGTGCCGACCTCCGCCTGGATCAACAGATACTTGGCACGCCGCTCGACGGCCACGATCTTCTGCCCCGACAGGCGCACGTCGAGATCTTCGGGGATCGGCCAGCGCAGGCGACGATCACGCACAATGACGCGACTAACGCGCTGGCCCACCAGATGCGGCGCAATGCCCCGGCGGGTGGTTTCGACTTCAGGTAACTCAGGCATGCGGCAGCTCGATGAAGGGCGAAGTCAGGCGTACAGGGTCAGTGCGCGCGCAACTCGCGAATGCTTTCTTTGAGGTTTTCGAAGTCGTAGTCGGAAAAACCGACGTAGTCGAGCACCAGAGGACCAACGCTGTTCCACTCGTGGTCGACGTCCGTGTTGCCCAGAACTCGGTGCGATTCACAGACATGTTCAGCCATTTTGAGGACGGCCAGCATGTTTTTCAGCGGTGCGTTGCGACCCGAGTCGTCCTGAAAAATCGCCAGCGCATTGTGGTGGTTGGCGATCGCATTGCTGACATGTTCAGGCAAACGCCAGGATTTGGCGGTGAAATAACCCACCACGGCGTGGTTGGTATTCAGCAGCCTGTTTTCGGTGTCCACCACCCGGCACTCGGCCGTGGTGTTGGCGTAAGCCTGTTCCAGCACGCTCATGTAATCGGGGAAGCGCTTGATCATCAGCGGCACGCCGCAGTCATGGAACAGACCCAGCGCGTAGGATTCGTCGGCCGTTTGCGAGCCGATGCGCTTGGCCAGCGTCAGACTGGTCATCGCAACGTCCTGGGCGGTGTCCCAGAACCGGTTGAGCACCACGATGGTTTCATCGCTCATCTCGCCCTTGATCGATTGCGCGTTGATCAGATTGATGACCGAGCGACTGCCGAGCAGGTTAACCGCCCGCTGGATCGAGGCGATTTTGTTGCTCAAGCCGTAGTGGCTGGAATTGACGATTTTCAGCAGCGCGCCGGAGAGCCCCGGATCCTGGGAGATCAACCGGGCGATGGCACCCAGGTCAGGGTCGGGCATGTACTGCTCCATCTGCAAATCCACCATGATTTGCGGCTGGGGCGGAACGCTGATGCCTTGTAGCGCCTGCTGGATCTGCTCGGACGTAAGCTCTTGAGACATAACTTCTCACTCGGGTTCAGGGCACGATTCTAACCCCTCGCGCCCATGCGTCGGCAACCGGGTAACGATTCTACGGATCCGACGGACTGCCAGACGGTAATCAAGCACGGCGCGCCTGCCAACCAGATCACGCGGTATACTCCCGCTCTTTTTTCCGGAGCGACGTCATGTCCCTGCCTAGCCTGCGCCTCAAGCCCAACGCCGATCGCCGCCTGCGCGCCGGCCATTTGTGGGTCTACAGCAACGAAATCGACGTCGCTGCCACCCCGCTCAACGGCTTCGCGCCGGGCGCCCAAGCGATTCTTGAAGCCGCTGGCGGCAAGCCGCTGGGCATCGTCGCGATGAGCCCGCAAAACCTGATTTGCGCGCGTTTGCTGTCGCGCGACATCAAGCTGCCCCTCGACAAGTCGTTGCTCGTTCATCGCCTGAACGTCTGCCTGTCGCTGCGCGAGCGTCTGTTCGACAAGCCGTTCTATCGTCTGGTCTATGGCGATTCCGACCTGTTGCCGGGTCTGGTGGTGGACCGCTTCGGTGACATCCTCGTGGTGCAGTTGGCGTCAGCGGCCATGGAGCAACTCAAGGACGACGTACTCGCCGCGCTGATTCAAGTGATCAAGCCGAGCGGCATCCTGCTAAAGAATGACTCTGCCGCGCGCGACGCCGAAGGGTTGAACCGGTACGTCGAGACCGCGTTCGGCCTGGTGCCGGAGTGGGTTGCGCTGGAAGAGAACGGCGTAAAGTTCGAGGCGCCAGTGATGGAAGGTCAGAAGACCGGCTGGTTCTACGACCACCGCATGAACCGCGCGCGTCTCGCACCGTACGCCAAGGGCAAGCGTGTACTGGACCTGTTCAGTTACATCGGCGGCTGGGGCATTCAGGCCGGTGCGTTCGGCGCCAGCGAAGTGTTCTGCGTCGATGCGTCGGCCTTTGCGCTGGACGGCGTGGAGCGCAACGCAGCGCTCAATGGCTTTGCGGAGAAGGTTACTTGCATCGAAGGCGACGTGTTTGAAGCGCTCAAGGAGCTGAAAGCGGCTGAAGAGCGCTTCGACGTGATCATCGCCGACCCGCCTGCGTTCATTAAACGCAAGAAGGACATGAAAAACGGCGAAGGCGCTTACCGTCGCCTGAATGAGCAAGCCATGCGTCTGCTCAGCAAGGACGGCATCCTGGTCAGCGCTTCCTGCTCGATGCACCTGCCGGAGGACGATTTGCAGAACATCCTCCTCACCAGCGCCCGCCATCTGGACCGCAACATCCAGTTGCTGGAGCGCGGCGGGCAGGGTCCGGACCACCCGGTCCACCCTGCTATCCCGGAGACGCGCTACATCAAGAGCATCACCTGCCGGCTATTGCCGAACAGCTGATGCCTGTGGCGTAACGAGCCCGCACACTCCTGCAGGTCAAAATGCAAAACCTGTAGGAGCGTGGCTTGTCCCGCGATTGTGCCGGAAACCGGCAGTGAAACCAGGCGCTTGTGGTGTGCCTGGTTAAATGCCTTCGCAGGGTTGCTGTCGCTTCGCAACAGATCGCGGGACAAGCCACGCTCCTACAGGCCCGCGATCTTCTGTCACACAATTTCGCGTTGATACGATCCTCGAGCCGCTAACGTTTTCCTCACTTTCAAAGATGAGGGCAGCGTATTGTCTGAACTATCCCCCGGCGCACATCGCCTGCGCTTCGGACGTTTTTCCGAAAGCGGCCAAATATATCTCCTAACCAGCGTGACACGAGGTCGCGTGCCTTTCTTCAGCGACTGGCAAACGGGGCGTCTCCTGGTAAACGCGTTTCGCCTCGCAGAGGAAGAAGGCGCCGCAAGATCGTTGGCGTGGGTCGTCATGCCAGACCATTTTCATTGGTTAGTTGAACTTCAGAACGTTCATCTGCCTGTCTTGATGTGTAAAACCAAGTCAAGAGCCGTGCGGGCATTCAACGAGCTCAATGGAGGCAGCCACCGACTATGGCAGAAGGGTTATCACGATCGAACGGTTAGAAAAGAGGAGGATTTGCAAGCGGTCGCGCGTTACATCGTTGCGAATCCCATAAGAGCAGGGTTGGTCACCCGCATTCACGATTACCCGCTCTGGGACGCGATATGGGTGTGATGTGCTATCGCAGTTTGACGGCGGAAAGTCGGTGCCTCATGACAGAGATCATGCCCTCGCGTCTCCCCACCATTCCCTCCCGCCCGCACAGGTGTAGAATCAGCGCTATTCATCGCCAGTCATCCCCCGGCGGGTTTATGAGCTCAGGCTGAGCGTACGGTGATCCCGTATCGTTCGGTTTCTTCGCTGCATCCGGTCACTGCCTTTTGCACCCGACGTCAATAGAAGCTCACTCCCTTCCTTGTTAGCCGATTAGCCGGAGTGCTCCAATGCCTGATTACCGTTCGAAAACGTCCACCCACGGCCGCAATATGGCCGGCGCCCGCGCTCTGTGGCGTGCCACGGGCATGAAGGACGACGACTTCAAAAAGCCGATCATCGCCATCGCCAACTCGTTTACCCAGTTTGTTCCAGGCCACGTCCACTTGAAGGACATGGGTCAACTGGTGGCGCGCGAGATCGAAAAAGCGGGCGGCGTCGCCAAGGAATTCAACACCATCGCTGTCGACGACGGCATCGCCATGGGCCATGACGGCATGCTGTATTCGCTGCCAAGTCGCGAAATCATCGCCGATTCGGTCGAGTACATGGTCAACGCTCACTGCGCCGACGCCATCGTCTGTATCTCCAACTGCGACAAGATCACCCCTGGCATGCTGATGGCTGCATTGCGCCTGAACATCCCGGTGATCTTCGTTTCCGGCGGTCCGATGGAAGCCGGCAAGACCAAACTCGCCAGCCACGGGCTGGATCTGGTCGACGCCATGGTCATCGCCGCAGACTCCACCGCTTCCGACGAGAAAGTCGCCGAATACGAGCGCAGTGCTTGCCCGACGTGCGGCTCGTGCTCCGGGATGTTCACCGCCAACTCCATGAACTGCCTGACCGAAGCCCTGGGCCTTGCGCTGCCGGGCAACGGTTCGACACTGGCGACTCACTCTGATCGCGAGCAGCTGTTCCTGCAGGCTGGCCGCACCATCGTCGACCTGTGCAAAACCTACTACAAAGACAACGACGACTCGGTATTGCCGCGCAACATCGCCAATTTCAAGGCATTTGAAAACGCGATGACCCTCGACATCGCCATGGGTGGCTCGACCAACACCATCCTGCATTTGCTGGCCGCCGCTCAGGAAGCCGAGATCCCGTTTGACCTGCGCGACATCGATCGTCTGTCGCGCCGCGTGCCGCAGCTGTGCAAAGTCGCGCCGAACATCCAGAAGTACCACATGGAAGACGTCCACCGGGCCGGCGGTATCTTCAGTATCCTGGGGTCGCTGGCCCGTGGCGGCCTGCTGCACACTGATCTGCCGACCGTGCACAGCACGTCGATGGAAGAAGCCATCGCCAAGTGGGACATCACCCAGACCGACGACGAAGCGGTTCATCACTTCTTCAAAGCGGGCCCTGCCGGCATTCCGACCCAGACGGCCTTCAGCCAGTCGACCCGGTGGGAAACCCTGGACGACGACCGCGAGAACGGCTGCATCCGTAGCGTCGAGCACGCTTATTCGCAAGAAGGCGGCCTGGCCGTGCTGTACGGCAACATTGCACTCGACGGTTGCGTGGTGAAAACCGCAGGCGTAGACGAGTCGATTCACGTGTTCGAAGGCAACGCCAAGATCTTTGAAAGCCAGGACAGCGCCGTTCGCGGCATTCTGGCGGACGAAGTGAAGGCCGGTGACATCGTGATCATCCGTTACGAAGGCCCGAAAGGCGGCCCGGGCATGCAAGAGATGCTGTACCCGACGTCGTACCTGAAATCCAAAGGCTTGGGCAAAGACTGTGCGCTGCTCACCGACGGGCGTTTTTCCGGCGGGACCTCAGGCCTGTCCATTGGGCACGCCTCTCCTGAAGCAGCGGCGGGCGGCGCAATCGGCCTGGTCCGCGACGGCGACAAAGTGCTGATCGACATTCCGAATCGCTCGATCAACCTGTTGATCGACGACGCGGA
>NZ_DASVUM010000088.1:0-11910 GCF_036387035.1 Pseudomonas sp.
GCGGGTCATTGCCATGCTGCTGTCCGAAGAGGGCGCCTGGATCAATGCCCAGACCGTCGAAGTCGCCGGCGGCTACAACATCTGAACACGCGAGGGTTTAACCATGCTCGATCATCTGTTTTTGTCGGTAAGCGACATCGCTCGTTCCACTGCTTTTTATGAAGCCGTACTCACCCAGCTGGGCATCACCGCGCGCCTGGATTACCACGGCAAGGACGGCCCACCGGGGCATCCGGACCTCAAAGGCTTTGGCGCCCATGGGCGGATGTTTTTCTGGTTACGTGAAGGTGTCGTTGAAGGACGCGCTGCACACGTGGGCTTCGTCGCCAACAACAAGGCAGAAGTTGACGCTGCCTATGCCGCTGCCATAGCGCAGGGCGCCGTCGATAACGGCGCGCCAGGTGCCCGGTTGCACTATGACCCCGATTACTACGCGGCCAATGTGCTGGACCCGGATGGGTACAGCCTGGAATTCGTCTATAAAACATGGCAGCACGTCCAATGAGCACACTTCTGATCTACGGCGCTACGGGCTATACCGGTCGTATGGCGGCGGAACGGGCCAAAGCGCTCGGTCTGAATGTCGAAATCGCCGGGCGTAGCCATCAGCGGCTTGCCGGCCTGGCTGCGCAGTTGGACGTGCCTTATCGAGTGTTCGATACCGATGCGGATATTCAGAGCTTTCTGTCGGGTGTCTCGGTATTACTAAACTTCGCCGGGCCATTTGCGCACACCGCAGAGCCTTTGATGCGCGCGTGCATCGTCGCCGGTGTCGACTACCTGGACATCACCGCCGAAATCAATGTTTACCGGCTGGCCGAGAAACTGGGCGCTCAGGCCGCTTCCAGCAACGTGATGCTGCTGCCGGGCGTTGGCTGGGATGTCGTGCCCACGGATTCGCTGGCGGTGCAGGCTGCCAGGCGCGTGGATAAGCCAACTGCGCTGAGCATCGCGCTTCAGGTGCCCGGATCGATGTCTCGTGGCTCGGCCATGAGCGTCAGTGAGATCCTCGGCGCAGGCCTGCTGGCACGGGTCGATGGCGAACTGATTGCGACCCCGGATGCCACCCCACGGCATTTTGACTTTGGCCAAGGGCCTGTCCTGTGTGTGCCGCTGTCTTTCGGTGACCTGGTCACCGCTTGGCATTCGACCGGCATCCCCAATATCGCCATGTTTGTGCATATCGCAGGCGATGCGTTTCCAGAGGGTGATCTGTCCCTGTTGCCTGATGGGCCTACGGCAGAGCAACGGGACGCGCATCGGGCGCGCGCAGTGGTTGAAGTCATGGGTGCTGATGGAACAACCGCAAGGTCTGTGATCGAAACCGTCAACGGCTATTCCTATACGCCGTTGGCAGCGGTGGAAGCTGCGCGCCGGGTATTGAACGGTGAACGTCTGCCGGGCTTTGCGACACCGGCCAAGGTCTTCGGGGATGGTTTTGCCCAGAGCATTGCGGGGACAGTCATCACCGACTTTTAGCGTTGGCTTTGGCGCTCATGAGGCGGCGGTAAGCTTTGTGGCGGGGGCAGGGGGCCTGAATCTCGCTGCATCCCGCGCGGGCGGCAGGCCAAACAAGCGCGCGTATTCTCGGTTGAATTGCGAGGCGCTTTCATACCCTACCGTATAGGCGATGGACGTCGCGTCCAGCGTATCGAACAGCAGCAGCCAACGAGCCCTCAGCAAGCGCAGGCGTTTCTGATATTGAATCGGTGTCATGGCCGTCACCGATTTGAAGTGCCGGTAGAAGGCGGCAACGCTCATGTCTGACATCAGCGCCAGTGGCTCGACGCGGAAAGGCTCGGTGTAATGCTCGCGAATCCACTGGGTAACACGACGGATCTGGGTCATCCGCCCATCCGGCCGTGCCACGTCGCGAAGAATGCCACCGAGCGGACCCTGCAACGCGCGGAACAGAATCTCGCGTTCGATCATTGGTGCGAGCACCGCAACCTCATGCGGGCAATCCATGAGCCGCATCATGCGTAGCCATGCATCGAGCATTTGCGCGGTGGCGGGCACGCCCTCGAAGCACGTGTTTTGGGGCGCCCTCGGCGCCTTTCCCTCATCCATCAGCAAGCTCGCGATCACATCGGCATCCAGGGTAAGGCTGACCGCCAGATAGGGCTGATCCTGTGCATCCGTGTGGATCTGACCCGTCGCGGGTACGTCGACTGGCACCAGAAAGTAGGTCCCCGCCGTATACCGGGACACCTCTTTTCCGATCGAAAGCGTTTTGATGCCTTGAAGCACCAGATGCAGCATCGGCTGGTACACCTGATCTGCGCACGCCTCGGCGCGGACCATGGCCACTCGGGGCAGTCCAGTTTCAGTCCACTTGTCTTGTGCGCGCATCACGATGCGGCGCAGTTCCGCGATTGGTTTTTCCATGCCTCGCACCGTGAGCGATATCCCACGGCATGGCAAGCCAGCTGAGAAGAATAGGCAAGGATGTGCGAATAACCGGCAAACGCCGCAGCCTTGGCGACCTCAATACTGGTGACACGGGGCTCGTTGCACTGCGGTCGATCATGACCCGGCAACGAAGCCTCATATCACCTCCCTTGAAAAGGTCACATCATGAAACTCGTAGGAAAAATTGCAGTTGTCACCGGCGCATCGAAAGGCATAGGCGCCGGGATTGCCCGGGCGCTGGGTGCACACGGGGCAACGGTTGTCGTCAACTACGCGGCCAGCAAAGCCGACGCCGATGCGGTGGTGGCCCACATCATCGAGCAAGGCGGCTCAGCTATGGCCGTACAGGCGGACATGAGCCAGGCAGCGGATGTCGTGCGTTTGTTTGAAACGGTGCGATCGACCTACGGCACCCTGGATGTTCTGGTCAACAACGCCGGTGTCGCGGTGTTCCAGATGATCGATGACCTGACGGAAGAAGCGTTCCATAAGCAATTCAACCTGAATGTGCTCGGCTACCTTCTCGCGGTACGAGAGGCCGTCAAACTGTTGGGTGCCAACGGCAGCATTATCAATATCAGCTCGATCCTCAGCACCGACCCTTACTTGGCGTCGAGCGTGTATTCGGCAACCAAGGGCGCGGTCGATACGCTGACCTTTGCATTGGCCCGGGAGTTGGGCGCGCGTGGGATCCGGGTTAACTCGATCCTGCCAGGGCATACCAATACACCAGCCACTGACGGCAACTTCGCCGGTGAGCTAGGCGAGAAAATTCTTGCAGGGACGCCGCTAGGTCGTTTCGGTGAGCCTGAAGATATCGCGCCGTTGGCGGTGTTTCTGGCCTCCGAAGACTCGCATTGGGTCACAGGCGAATCCATCCGCGCTTCGGGCGGTGTTCGGGGTGTTGGTTATTGAGGCGATGAGTTGGATTCAAAGGCGGAGCTGTCCCCTTTGGATTGCCCTGGAATCATCCGTATGGCTCTGATCTTTTTCATTCTGCGATAGACCAATGAGGCCTGGGTCCGGTGCAACGTATGGGTGCCATACGGCCCGGGCCGGGACCAATGGACGAGCCAGGCCTTTCTGAGGCCAGGTATTCGTGGTTGAAAAGCTCATCAGCAGTTCAGGCTAAGCTCCTTTCCTACACAGTTCATAAACTGTGCCTCCACGCTTGGCATCTTGCGACTGACGCCGGTTGATCGCAGGATTCAGCCAGCACCTTTACGGAGTCGCATCATGTTTGCTGGTTTCCAGAAACAACAACGCCAGGTGAATGGCGTGAACATCAGTTACCAAATCGGCGGCAGCGGCCCGGCGCTGCTGCTGTTGCACGGTCACCCGCAGACTCACGTTATCTGGCACAAGGTCGCTGAGCAGCTGGCTGAGGTCTTTACCGTGGTTGCTGCCGACCTGCGCGGCTACGGGGACAGCGACCGGCCACCCGCCGACAACGAGCATTTCTCTTATTCAAAGCGTGAAATGGCGCTGGATGCTGTCCAGTTGATGAGGTCGTTGGGCTTTGCGCAGTTCAGGGTGCTGGCCCATGACCGCGGGGCGCGGGTGGCGCATCGCCTGGTGCTGGACCATCCGCAGGCAGTCCGGCAAATGGTGTTGCTGGACATCGCGCCCACCCTGTCGATGTACGCGCAGACCGACGAAGCCTTCGCGCGAGCCTACTGGCACTGGTTCTTCCTCATTCGCCCGGCACCGCTGCCGGAGAGCCTCATCGAGGCCAATCCCGAGCTCTATCTGCGCAGTGTCATGGGCAGCCGCAGTGCGGGCCTTGAACCGTTCACCGACCAGGCGTTTGCCGAGTACCTGCGCTGCCTGCAACGGCCGGGCAGTGCGCGGGGCATTTGTGAAGATTACCGCGCCTCGGCGGGCATCGATCTGGAGCACGATCGCGCCGCTATCGCCGCAGGCAATCATCTGGCGCTTCCGTTGTTGGTGCTGTGGGGCGCAGAAGGCACGGTGGGGCGCTGTTTCGATCCCCTTGAAGAGTGGCAGCAAGTCGCCAAAGACGTTCGCGGTGAGGCGCTGCCCTGCGGCCATTACATCGCCGAGGAAGTGCCCGAGTTGTTGCTGGAAAAAGTGCTGGGTTTTTTCGCTACACCCCTCTAGCCAAGTCGCCTGACACCGCCCTCGCATCGGCAATGCGGTCGCCGCCCTGGTCATCGCGGGCTGGGAAGGCGCACTGGATCGCCGCCAACGTGCGCCCGTCGCCATCCGCCGAGGGGCTGTGGCTGCGACGACGCTGACCCCGCAGGTTGCCGCCGATTAAGCCCGTGAACCCGAAGGGTCCAGTCACCGCCTGTTATGGCGGTGCTATTCTCGCCGTTCATGCCGCCACCTGCTTCCCGAGATGACTTACAAGAAAGGCTCCATGCCCCTCCCTGAAGACCTGCGGGTGTTTTTGACCGTGATCCGCAAGGCCGGCTTCGCAGCGGCTGCCGACGAGTTGGGCGTGTCGGCGGCCTACGTCAGCAAGCGCATCCAGATCCTGGAAAGCACCTTGGCGACCCGTCTGCTGCATCGCACCAGCCGCCGTATCACCTTGACTGACGATGGCGAGCGGGCGAGAGACTGGGCGGCGCGCATTCTGGAAGACTTTCAGCATCTCTCCGATGAGTTGGTAGACGCCCATGACAGCCCGCGCGGCCGGCTGCGCATCTGCAGCAGCTTCGGCTTTGGTCGCAACCACGTGGCACCCGCGCTGGCCTTGTTGGCCGATCGTTACCCGGAGCTGGAGGTCCGTCTGGACCTTTTCGACCGCGTGGTGGACATCGTCAGCGAAGGGTTCGACCTGGAAATCCGCGTGGGCGATGACATTCCCGGTCAGCACATCGGGCGTCAGCTGGTCAGCAATCGTCGCGTCTTGTGCGCCGCCCCCGGTTACCTGGAGCGCCATGGAATACCCCGGCAGTTGGCGGATCTTGAGCAGCACGAATGCCTCGTCCTGAAAGAGCGCGATAACGCATTCGGGGTGTGGGTGCTGGAGCGCGACGGGGCGCAGGAGAGCGTGCGGGTAAAAGGGCCGCTGTCATCCAACAGCGGCGAGATCGTGTTGCAGTGGGCGTTGCATGGGCGAGGTGTTTTGCTGCGTTCGCTGTGGGATGTCAAACCTTTGCTGGAGCAAGGCAAGCTGATTCAAGTGCTGCATGACTACGGACAAAGCGCCAACGTGTGGGCGGTCTACCCAACCCGGCTTGCCCATTCGGGGAAGTTGAGAGCGTGTGTCGAATTCATCCAGGCGCACTTCGCGGCGTTGTCGATTTGAGTGAAGGAGGGCGCACAGCATCATGCGCCCGTCGGAGCGGTCGTCGGGAAGCGGCTAGCGTCACGCCAGCCACGGGTTTGCCGCCAGATGTTCGCGCTCGAACGCCTGAATCTGCTCACTGCGCTGTAGGGTGCTGCCAATCGCATCCAGCCCCATTAACAGCGCGGTTTTGCGCAGGGTGTCTATCTGGAACGGGATGACTTCCTGCCCGGCCAGGGTAATGGTTTGTTCATTCAAGTTGACCGTGATATCCGCCGTTTCCGGGCGCCCGACCACGTCGCCGATGCGTTGCACGAGGGCCGGTTCAAGGCTGATCAGCAGCACACCGTTGCGCTGGCAGTTGTCGTAGAAAATGCCCGCAAAGCTGCTGCCGATGAGCGCCTGAATGCCCATCTGTTTGAGACCCCAAACGGCATGCTCACGGCTGGAGCCGCAGCCAAAGTTAGGGCCCACCACCAAAAAGCGCGCACCCTGCCAAGCCGTCTGGTTGAGCACGAATGCAGGGTCTGGCTGGCCCGACGGCAAGAAGCGCAGGTCGAAGAACAGCCCCCGGTCCAGCCCGTTACGGTCGATGCCCTTGAGGAACTGCTCGGGCATGATGACGTCTGTGTCGATATTGGCGGCCAGCATGGGCGCAGCCTTGCCGATCACACAGGTGAATGGATTCATGTTCATAAGCACCCCTCAAATTGGCGAACGTCAGTCAGGCGCCCACTGATCGCGGCGGCGGCCACCATCGCCGGGCTCATCAGGTGAGTGCGCGCCCCGGCGCCCTGGCGGCCTTCGAAATTGCGGTTGGTGCTGGACGCGCACCGGTCGCCGGGCGCGAGCACGTCGTCGTTCATCGCCAGGCACATCGAGCAGCCTGACTGACGCCATTCAAAACCGGCGTCCCGGAAAACAGTGGCCAGGCCCTCGGCTTCGGCCTGGTCGCGAACTTCGGTCGAGCCCGGTACGACCATCGCCCGCACGTGAGTTGCCACGCGCTTGCCACGTATTACCCTGGCGGCATCACGCAAGTCTTCGATGCGGGCATTGGTGCACGAGCCGATGAAGGCATGGCTGATGACGACTTCATTCAACGGTTCGCCTGGCTCAAGGCCCATGTAGGTCAGGGCACGCTGCATGTCCCTCCTCAGGATGAGGTCGCTGACCTGTTGAGGGTCGGGGACCTGTGTATTGATGGCGGCCACCTGATCGGGGCTGGTGCCCCACGTCACCATCGGCTGCAGGTCGTCCACGTCCAGCGTGACCTCACGATCGAACACGGCGCCGGCATCGGTCTTCAAGTGGCGCCATGCTTCCAGCGCACGCCGCCATAGCTCACCCTTGGGCGCGCGAGGCTTGTCCTGAAGATAATCAAAGACTTTCTGGTCCGGCGCCATAAAGGCGCCCCGGGCGCCGGCTTCGACGGCCATGTTGCAAATCGTCATGCGCGCCTCGACGCTGAGGGCGTCGATGGTCGATCCGGCAAACTCGATGGCGAAACCCGTGGCGCCCGAGGCGCCGATCTCACCGATCAACGCCATGATCACGTCCTTGGATGTCAGCCCCGGGGCCAAGGTGCCCGCGACCGTGACCCGCATGGTTTTGAGGCGTTTGTAGACGAGTGTTTGCGAGGCCAGCAAGTGCTCGATTTCTGAGGTGCCAATGCCAAAGCCGAAGGCACCCAAGGCGCCATAAGTAGTGGTATGGCTGTCGCCGGCAGCGATGACCATGCCGGGAAGGATGAACCCCTGCTCGGGGGCAATCACGTGCTCGATACCCTGGCGCTTATCGAGAATATCCAGCAGTTCGATACCGAACGCCTGACAGTTCTCGGCCAGATAAGAGACCTGCAGTGCACCGCCCGCGTCGGGCATCGTCGCCGTACGTGTTGGCGTGGTGGGGTTCACATGGTCCACCACCGCCAACGCCGTACCGGGGCGCCACACGCTGCGCCCGGCCTCGCGCAAACCGCTGAATGCCTGGGGGCTGGTGTATTCGTTGATGACCTGGCGATCGATGTACAGCAGGACATGGCCCTGGTCATCGAGCGCGCACACGGTATGCGCGTCAATGTGCTTTTGATAGAGGGTTTTGGGGCTGCTCATAGAGAACTCTCGAATGGCGGACACTCACGGGTTACACCTTCAACAGGATAGGGACCGCAGGGTTGCCATCAAGCGCTGCTTCGGAGTTCATCGATCCACGGTTCGTGTACGTCGGCGGGCAGATAAGGCTTGAACCGTATGAAATCTTGACGTTGGAGGGCAGCGGGCTGACGCCGCAACGTGGGTGCGCTCCGGTGCGCTGCGCAGGGAAAACGGCTCATCTGCAGGTGTTCTTTCTGACGGAACCTGGGGCCGATCCGTCTGGTCGGCGACGCTCGTCGTTCAGCGCGAATTCTCTGCGGCCGTGTTTATCACAGAGACACGCACCATGCCTTCAGGGGCATTAACAGGGAGAACCAACGCAATGTCTGAATCCAGAAAATCCCAGGCCCCGCTTCAAGGCTCACAGTCAGACGGTTCGGCCGCTGGGGGCTGGCCTGCGCTGAATGCAGTCAGCAAGCACTTGATGCACCAGCACGTTCTGCTCAAGGGCAACCGCACCTTGTTGTCGATGAACAAGCCGGACGGTTTCGACTGCCCCAGCTGTGCCTGGCCAGACCCAAAGAAGCCGCACACCTTTGAATACTGCGAGAACGGCGCCAAGGCACTGGCGTGGGAGTCGACCAGAAAACGAGTCACGCCCGAGTTTTTCGCTCAACACACCGTCAGTGAGCTGGCCACCTGGAGCGATCATGACCTGGAAGATCAGGGTCGCCTCACGGAACCCATGCGCTATGACGCGGGCAGCGACAAATACCTGCCGGTCAGTTGGGATGAGGCGTTCGCCGAGATTGGTGAAGAGCTGCGTCAGTTGAGCGACCCGTGGAAGCTGGAGTTGTACACCTCGGGGCGTACCTCAAACGAGGCGGCGTTTTTGTATCAGTTATTTGGCCGCCTGTACGGCATGGCCAATTTTCCCGACTGCTCGAACATGTGCCATGAGACCACCAGCGTGGCCCTTCCGGAGGCGATCGGCGTAGGCAAAGGCACCACGACGCTGGAGGATTTCGAGAACGCCGACGCCATCTTCATCATCGGTCAGAATCCCGGGACCAACAGTCCGCGCATGATGTCCGAGCTGCACGCCGCCGCACGCCGTGGCGCCAGCATCATCTCGTTCAACCCACTGCGCGAAAAAGCCCTGGTGCGTTTTGCATCACCACAGGACCCGCGCGACATGCTCGGTCGCAGCGGCGTCAAGATCAGCTCACAGTACCATCAGGTCAGAATCGGCGGCGACATGATAGCCATGCAGGGCATCTGCAAAGTGGTCATTGAAGCGGACGATGCGGCTCAGCGCGAAGGGCTGCCACGTGTGCTTGATGTCGCCTTTATCGAAGAGCACACCCACGGCCTTGAGCGTTTCGCCGATTACTGCCGACAGCTGCCGTGGGAGGTCATCGAGCGTCATTCAGGCCTGACGCGTCAGGCGATGGAAGATGTGGCGGCGGTCTACATGCGTTCGCAGCGTGTCATCTGCTGCTGGGGCATGGGCATCACCCAACACAAGCGCGGTGGCGACGCGATGCAGCAGATCATCAACCTGCTGCTGTTACGCGGCAACATCGGCAAGCTGGGCGCGGGGGCGTGCCCCATTCGCGGCCACTCCAACGTGCAGGGTGACCGAACGATGGGCATCTACGAAAAAGCCGGCGAACCGTTCCTGGCCAGCATGAGCAAAGTGTTCGGTTTCGAGGCGTCCCGAAAAGGCGGCCATGACGTGGCCGAAGCCTGTGAAGCGTTGCTGCGCGGCGAGGTCGAGGCGTTCATTTCGATGGGCGGGAATTTTTTCCGGGCGATCCCGGATATCGACGTGGTCTGTCCGACCGTCAGCCGCTTGAAAATGACCGTGCTGGTCAATACCAAACTCAACCGCACTGCAACCGTACATGGCCAGAAAGCGTTCCTGCTGCCGTGCATAGCCCGCTCTGAGCTGGACATGCAGAACGGCGTCGCGCAAACCGTGACGGTCGAAGACTCGATGTCGATGGTGCATGGCTCGACCGGCATGCTGGAACCCGCGTCCCAACACCTGATCTCCGAAGTGGCAATCATCGCCGGTATGGCCAAGGCGACGCTTGCACCCAACCCCCATGTGGATTGGGACAGCTACGTGAGCGATTACGCCCGCATTCGCGACAAGATCGAAGAAGTGCTGCCCGAGCAGTTTTATGACTTCAATCAGCGCATCCGCGAGCCCGGCGGCTTCCGCCTGCCCAATGGCGCCAGCGACCGCAAGTGGAACACCGAGTCAGGCAAGGCCAACTTCCTCTTCCCTGAAGGCGTTTACGATGAGGATGACACGCCACCGGGCGCTGATCATCTGCAAATGATGACGATCCGCAGCCATGACCAGTTCAACACCACGGTGTATTCCAACGATGACCGTTACCGCGATATCTACGGAGACCGCATGGTCGTGATGCTCAATCCTCAGGACATCGAGCGTCTGGGGCTCAAGGCAGGGGATTACGTCGAACTTCACACGGCCCTGGACATGACAATGCCGCGTCGCGCGCCTGGCTTCAAAGTCATCCCCTTTGATGTACCGCAGGGCTGTTGCGCCGCGTACTACCCGGAGACCAACGGCCTGCTGCCACTGGCGAACCGGGACAGCCGCAGTAACACGCCGGCGGCGAAATCCATCCCCGTGAATCTGGTGCGGATGGACTCTGAAGGGACGCAAGCGGCGTTGGAACGACGCGGGTTGGTGGCGGCGGCCAGTTAGGGCATTTCGCCAGGCTATCTGAGGTTCGGGTCGCAGGGCGGGGAGGGGGCTGTTGGCCAGGATGGTGATAACTCAGTACGCGCTTTGGGTTGAAAGTGGTCACTGGACTCCGGCGCCAGCGTCTGCAAGGCGTCGAGTACTTGCCGCAGCGCCTTACCCAATGGCTTATCCTGACGTAGCGCGATTCCTAGCGTGCGGCTCAACGGCGGTTTCAAAGCCTCGATCCGCAGGCCTCGCCGATGATGAGTCGCTGCCACTGACATGGCTGGCACGATGCTGTAGCCCAGCCCGGCGGCGACCATCTCCTTTATGGCTTCGATGCTGCCGAGCTCCATCACCGGTTTGACCCGCAGCCCGGCCTGCAGATACCACTCATCGATCAATAACCTCGTGCTGCTGCCAGCTTCAAAAACCACCAAAGGCAGGCTGGCCAATGACTGCGGTGTCAGCTGATGCGGTATATCCACCTGCTCGGCGCTGAAGATCGCCACGAACGGGTCTTCCAGCAACGGGCTGACCGACAAACTGCGCCCGGCGGCAGGCAGGGTGACAAGAGCAAGATCGAGTCGGTTCTCCTCGACTGCGCGCAGGATCCCATCGGTATTACCCGTGCTGACCCTGACATCCAACGCAGGAAACCTGCGGCGAAGGGTTTGCAGAACGGGGGGAAGCAAATGGATGCATGCGGTGGCACCGGTGCCGATGGCAATCTTGCCGGCAATGCCCTGGGCGTGAGTGGACAGGTCGAGCAAAGCGTCCTGGACCACGGCATCGATCCGCCCAATGTGCTCAAGCAACGTACTGCCCGCGGACGTCGGCTTTAGACGCTTGCCGACACGCTCTATCAACTTTAGGTTCAGCCGTGTTTCCAGTTGACGGATTTGCAGGCTGACAGCGGGTTGCGTCAGGCCCTGGCGTTCGGCTGCGGCGGAAAAGCTCCCGTGTCGGATGACTTGGGCAAAGGTATACAAGTGGGTAAGGTTCAGGTGCTGCATGGCAAAGTTTTACTTATGCGAAGGATGATTAATCATAGCTTTTATTTGTTTTGTAGCGGCGGCACTATTTGTCCGGTCGGGGCCATGTTCCTGAGCGCTTTCTGCCTGCGGCGAAAAAAAACCACGACCTGATGAAGACTTTCCATGACTCACCCCGTGATCCTTCGCGACGCCAATGAAGACGACATGCCCGTGGTGCTGGCGATCTATGCCCATCACGTGATCCATGGCTCGGCCAGTTTTGAGTTGGAACCCCCGACCCTTGAACAGATGCGCCAACGGCGCGCTGATGTTTGTGCCCATGGTTTGCCGTATCTGGTGGCCGAGCACGATGGACAAGTGGTCGGCTATGGCTACGCCACGCTGTATCGACCACGTCCGGCCTACCGTTTTACAGTCGAAGAT
>NZ_DASVUM010000089.1:0-15714 GCF_036387035.1 Pseudomonas sp.
GGTCAGCTGTTTCGGAGCGTCGGGATGGTCGGCAGCCATGGTCGCGCCGCCCTTGATGAACTGAAAACTCGCGGCCTTGAGGAGATGGTCTCCCGCCGTCCCCGACTCGATGAGGCCCTGCTCCAGCGTCAGGTAACTGCCCGCAGCGTTGAGCACGATCCTCTTCTTGGCGACGATGTGGATCTCGTCTTCGGTGCTGGTGATGCTCAGGCCTTGACGGGCCAGCAGCTCCAGTGTGCCGTTCTGCGCCTGCACGGTGACCGGCCCTTGATTGGCAATAAGCTTGATGCCCAGCTGTCGCACGAACAGGCTCAAGCCTTTGCCGGCGCCGATGAACATCCGCTTCACCACGCTGATGTCGGCTTCGGCGCCAGCGTTGAGCATCAGATTGCCGTGTGCGGCCAGTTGCAGGTGCTTGCCGCTGGTGAGGGCGATGCCCTGCGGTGCGCTGAGCAACAGCACGGCGGATTTGAGCTGTTCGAGGTTCTGCTTAAGCAGATCCAGCTGCGCCTGCACATCAGCGGGCTCGGCCTGGCTGGCCTGGGCGTCCTGGGACAGCACCTGCAGTTGCTCCGCCGCGTGCTGCAAGTGGGTAATCGCTGATGCCATCTCCAGCTGCTGCCCCTGGGCTGCGGCCTGTTCATCGGCACTGATGAACAGGCCGTTGCCGCTGCGAATCGCCCCCCAGCCGTCGGTGCGCAGTTCGAAGCCTTCGCCGCGCTCGTCCTTGTTGGCATCCACCAGATGGCCCAGATTCAGCTGGCTCTTGCCGCTGTGGTCAGTGCTGAGCTTGACGTGCTCCTTGCCGCGCTCATCTTCCATGCGCAGTTTGTTGTTGGCCGGCGTGCGCAGCACATTGCGCGTGAAATCCCGATCCGCCAGGGTCACCGGGTCAGGATGCCGATCGTCGTGCAAGGCATGGGCGATATAGGGTCGGTCGGGGTCCCCGTGCTCGAAGGCCACGGCCACTTCGGTGCCGGCAATCAGCGGCAAATGCAGGCCGTGGGTGTCGCCGGCATAGGCGCGGGCCAGGCGCAGCCACGCGCTTTCCTCACCGGGCTCCCAGCGGTCACGGTCGAACAGGAAGTTGACCTTGTAGCGACCTTCCTTGTCGATGTGGCTGTACGGGTCGTTGGCGATGACGCTGGTCACCCTCGCGGCAACCGTACCGGCGAGTTGCGGTTTACGCGGCACCGCAGGACGGAAACATACGGTCTCGCTGAAGGGAATGGCCACGAAGGCAACTTCGAAACTGCGATCCCGGGCGGCGCGCAGGCTCAGGCCCGTGATCACGGCGCCGGGTTCGAAGGCCTTGGGGGCGTCGCCCGTGACGTCGAGGATTTGCGCCAGCGCCAACTTCGCACTGCTGCTGACGCCGGTTAAACGCGTCTGGGCATTGAGATAACGTTCGTGGCGCAGCCGGGCGTAGAAAAACCCGCTTTCGCTTTCAAGGTCTTCGTCCTGATCCCGTGCGTCGCCGAGCACGGTGTAGGGCTCGGCGTAGTGATAGGCCTCGCCGTAGGTGGTGGTGGCGCGACGGCTTTGATCGACCTCGCCGTCGAGCCAGGCATGGGCATCGCGAGGGTCATAGGCACGAAAGTGTATGCTCTTTTCCACCACGCAATGGTTGGATTGCAACTGCCACACCGCGTCCTGATCATGGCTGTCCAGCCCCGATGGCGAGCGACACGGTACCTTGGCTTGAGGCCATTGGTAGTGACGCTGATCGTCGTGAAATTCGATCACATCGATGTCGAGACGGGCATCGTGGGCGAAACGAAACCAGATGCCCACCTCGGCCAGCAGCCGTGAGATGAAGGCCAGATCGCTTTCGCCAAATTGCATCACCTGCTCTCGCCGAGGGTACTCACGAACAAGCTTGAAGCGGAAATCCTGACCTTCCATGCCGTGCCGACTGCGCAGAATACTGTCGACAATCTCCGGCACCGACATGTGTTGGTAAATACGGTATTGATGTCCGCGAGAGAGCAATGCCATACGCGGCTCAAGCGTGACTTCGTAACGCGCCTCATCTCTGGAGGCTGACAGGCACTTGAAACCGGTCATCACTCCGCGAATGCTGCGCAGCGGCTCGGCGGTGGGGACAAGCAAGCCGCGAGTGGCTCTCGACAGCACGTGCGGCGCGGTGTGCAGCGTAAAGCGGGCGTCTTTGCCGAGGATCTGCGTAGCGCTGATGCCTTGATTCGTCGAGGTGAACTCGACGACATAAATGAATGGCTGACTCAGCCGTTCTTCGCCCGTGAACGTCAGCACGTCAAGGTCGGCATCCAGCTCATTGACGCGCAGGGTGTGACGGCTGTGATCGAAAAAGGTTTGCGGTGAGTCCGTCATGATCAGACGCCCCTCCGCACAAGCTCGTCGACCATATTGGCGAGCGAACGATTCAGGAACCACCACACGGCGAACAGCGCCAGCCCCGCGATTGCCAGGTGCACGAGTGGAGAACGTAGCCACCAGGGGAACGTGCGAACAGGCCCTCTGGCGTCTATCCATGTCGGCCCCAGCTCCTCTATTCGCAGGCCTGCCAATGCGTCCAGCTGTTTTTTCAGGACCAGGCGCTCTTCGTCATCCAGCGATCGATAACCGCCAAGAAATCCCAACATCATCACCCGCTGGAATACGGTCACAACGTGCATGTCCGGCGCAGGCTCGCGCAACACTTCCCGCATTTGCTCATGCAGGATTTCACCTGCTCGGTGATGCCCGCAGAATCGGGCCTGCAAGGATTCGGTGATCCATATCTGTCGGACGCCGTCCCCGACGTTGGCGAACACGGCTTCATCGAGCAGCGCGCATTGCGCATGGATGATCAAGTCGACACTGCGCGGGCTCATGCCCGCTTCCTGCAATGCGCTGCGCGCGCCTTCGACCTGGGCAATACACGTCTCGCGCAATGTTTTGCTGTTGGTCATTGCGCGACCATGACGCAGTTCAATGACCAGCAAATAGGTGTCCTGGAAGATAAGGTCTAGATTAATCGGCGCAGTACTGGAGGGCTCATGACTTACTGAATTCATAGGTAACACCGATAACAATTCCAGGATTGAATGATTAATCGATCACCCAAGTGATAACGTGACTTCGGCCATCACTGAAGTGCGCGCTGGAAATAACGGATGTCATTCTTGCTGGTTTGCCATCCGCCTTGATCTTCAATATTTAATGGCGGGAACTCGAGTGTGCGAATATGGACAACGCAAACCCGGCAGCCTGGGCTTCTGACCGATAGCCCCAAGGCCCGCTACTGTGTAGCCTGGGTTCCACCCGGCACTGAGAAGCAAGGCTAACCACAGAAAAAATAAAATACTACCCGACTTTTCACATCAAGAAACTTCTTACAAATATCAGGAGCGATCCTACGGAAAGTTCTGACACGTTAAGCGAAATGAATATAGAGCCAAAATGTAAACTCAGTCAAAGTCAGCACTGTGAACACAAACACAAACAGCGAGGGATTTATATACATTGGGACGACTGAGACATACATGCTGTTTAATCGAACGTTTATCCACTGTTTAAATTTTGAATGCAGACCTGCTACCCGATTTAGCCCGGGGCGCCTGAATATTTAAATCGTCAGGGCCGAAGTGTAGAGACTGGAAATCGGAGATCGATCGGCTAACCGCGCTCACACGGCAAGCGGGCTTGTAAAGACCGGTGGCACCAGGTGTTCGTAGGGGCCGGCTTGCTGGCGAACCCGATTTTGCAAACGCCGTTGCGATGTCTGCATGAATGCATTCGCCAGCAAGCCGGCTCCTACGGATGGGTGGTGTCCGCCCAGCCTGTGCAAGCGTCAGAGCGGTTGAAGAGCACGCTGCACCGCGCTACTGATGATTCACCCAGAACACCGCCGCCCCCGCCACCAGCACGAAGATGAAAAGAATGGCCCATGCATCTACACGGCTGGCGGATTTGGCTACTTTGGGGTGATTTCGCATTGCATCGCCTTTTGTCTGTTTTATGGGTGATCGCAAAACTCGCAGGCCAACAACGGGGCCGTCGTTGGCATGAGCCTCAGTAAAGTCGAGCCATGGCCTTACCACAAGTGAGGTTATGCCGACCCGACGTGCTGCTTAGCACTTTTGGTTCTGTGCATATACTCAAACATCACTTTTGCGCATATCCGCAAACTGGTAACCTCGCCGAGCTCCGTAAGGGGTGCGCGGCCGTGCGCGCAGATTTGCTCGGTAGCCTGAAAGCAGACGACAACGCATCGCCTTTCCGGCTGGCCCAGCAGCAGTGAACCGCCTGAGAACAGGACCACCATGTACGTATACGACGAGTACGATCAGCGGATCGTCGAGGACCGCGTCAAGCAGTTCCGCGACCAGACCCGCCGCTATCTGGCCGGCGAGCTCAGCGAAGAAGAGTTCCGCCCGCTTCGCCTGCAAAACGGCCTCTATATCCAACGCTTTGCCCCGATGCTGCGCGTCGCTGTGCCTTACGGCCAGCTGACCTCGCGCCAGGCCCGCATGCTGGCGAAGATTGCCCGCGATTACGACAAGGGCTACGCGCACATCAGTACCCGCCAGAACGTGCAGTTCAACTGGCCGGCACTTGAAGACATTCCCGATATTCTCGCCGAGCTGGCCACCGTGCAGATGCACGCCATCCAGACCAGCGGCAACTGCCTGCGCAACGTCACCACCGACCAGTTCGCCGGCGTCGCTGCCGACGAGCTGGTGGACCCGCGCCCCTGGTGTGAAATCGTCCGTCAGTGGACCACTTTCCACCCTGAGTTCGCGTACCTGCCGCGCAAGTTCAAGATTGCCATCAACGGTTCGACGTCCGACCGTGCGGCCATCGAAGTGCACGACATCGGCCTTGAGCCGGTCAAGAACGCCGCAGGCGAGCTGGGTTTCCGGGTGCTGGTCGGCGGTGGCCTCGGCCGCACGCCGGTGGTCGGTGCGTTCATCAACGAGTTCCTGCCGTGGCAGGACCTGTTGAGCTACCTCGACGCAATTCTGCGCGTGTACAACCGCTACGGGCGCCGTGACAACAAATACAAGGCGCGTATCAAGATTCTGGTCAAGGCCCTGACCCCTGAAGTGTTCGCCGAGAAGGTCGAAGCCGAAATGGCGCACCTGCGCGGCGGCCAGACCACCCTGACCGAGGCCGAAGTGCATCGCGTCGCCAAACACTTCGTCGACCCGGACTACAAGGCGCTGACTGATTACAGCGCCGAACTGGCTCAGCTGGATCAGCAGCACCCCGGTTTCGCCCGCTGGCGCTCGCGCAACGTCCTGGCCCATAAAAAGCCGGGCTACGCGGCCGTGACGCTGTCGCTGAAACCCACCGGCGTGGCGCCGGGCGATCTGACCGACGCGCAACTGGACGGCATCGCCGACCTCGCCGACCGCTACAGCTTCGGCCAACTGCGCACCTCCCATGAGCAGAACGTGATTCTGGCCGACGTCGAACAGCGCCAACTGTTCACGATGTGGGGCGAGCTGCGCGAGCAAGGCTTCGCGACCCCGAACATTGGCCTGCTGACGGACATCATCTGCTGCCCCGGCGGCGACTTCTGCTCGCTCGCCAATGCCAAGTCGATCCCGATTGCCGAATCGATCCAGCGCCGTTTCGATGACCTGGACTATCTGTTCGACATCGGCGAGCTGGACCTGAACATCTCCGGCTGCATGAACGCCTGCGGCCACCACCACGTCGGCCACATCGGCATTCTGGGCGTGGACAAGAAAGGCGAAGAGTTCTACCAGGTGTCCCTGGGCGGCAGCGCCAGCCGGGACGCCAGCCTGGGCAAAATCCTTGGCCCATCGTTCGCACAGGACGTGATGCCGGATGTCATCGAGAAGCTGATCCATGTCTACGTTGAGAAACGCAACGACGACGAGCGCTTCATCGACACCTTCCAGCGTATTGGCATCGACCCTTTCAAGGAGCGCGTCTATGCAGCGAATCATTAAAAACAACGAGGTCATCGACGAGACCTGGCACCTGCTTCCCAAAGACACGACGTTCGACAGCCTGTCCAACTGCGACGACCTGATCGTGCCGCTGAGCCTGTGGCGCGACCACGCGCATGCGCTGAAGGCTCGCGACGGCGGGTTGGGTGTCTGGCTGGACAGCGACGAAGAGGCCGAGGAGATCGGCGACGACGCCGATCAGTTCCAGGTCATCGCCCTGAACTTCCCGGCGTTTACCGACGGGCGCAGCTACTCCAACGCCCGCCTGTTGCGTGACCGCTACGGGTACAAGGGCGAGCTGCGGGCCATTGGCGACGTGCTCCGCGATCAGCTGTTCTACCTGCACCGTTGCGGGTTCGACGCGTTCGCGATTCGTGCGGACAAAGACCCGTACGAAGCACTGGAGGGCCTGAAGGACTTCTCCGTGACCTACCAGGCTGCTACCGACGAGCCGCTGCCGCTGTTCCGTCGGCGTTGAGCCACGGTTGAAATCGGCGTGAAAAAAAAAGCCCCGACTTCGCGAGAGGTCGGGGCTTTTTTTGGCTCGCTATTTGATGCCGCGCGTGATGTGCTTCCTGCCTGGTCACGTCTGGCTGTAGGAGCCGGCTTGCTGGCGAATGCGTGGCGTCAGCGACGACGATGCCGAATGTGACAATGCATTCGCCAGCAAGCCGACTCCTACGGTATGTAGAACGCCGGCGTGCGGTCGATCACCAGAACCGCTGTTGCGTCAGCTTGCCCCACCATCCCGTCACCAATCGGTCAACCGACATGCTAGCCGCAAGGCCTACACGCTGCTGCAGGCTTTTACGCTCGGCGTAGTGCAGATGGAAGACGTCGGCGGTCTTGGCCTTCTCCGACAGGTATTCATCGCTGGTCTTCAGCTCATCAACCAGCTGCATGTCCTTGGCTGCGATGCCGAGCCATATTTCCCCGGTGGCGACTTCGTCGATCTGCAACTGCGGGCGGTAGCTGGCGACGAAGTTCTTGAACAACTCGTGGGTGATGTCCAGGTCCTGCTGGAATTTCTCGCGGCCCTTGTCGGTGTTCTCGCCAAACACGGTCAAGGTGCGTTTGTACTCGCCTGCGGTCAGCACCTCAAAATCGATGTCATGCTTTTTCAGCAAACGATTGACGTTGGGCAACTGCGCGACCACGCCGATCGATCCCAGGATAGCGAACGGTGCGCTGATGATGCGGTTGCCGATGCACGCCATCATGTAGCCGCCGCTGGCCGCGACCTTGTCGATGCAGATGGTCAACGGGATGCCCGCCTGACGAATCCGCGCCAGTTGCGACGACGCCAGGCCGTAGCTGTGGACCATGCCGCCACCGCTTTCCAGACGAAGCACCACTTCATCCTTCGGCGTGGCCAGGGTCAGCAGCGCGGTGATTTCGTTGCGCATGTTCTCGGTGGCAGACGCTTTGATGTCACCGTCGAAGTCCAGCACATAGACACGCGGCTTGACCTCGGCGGACTTCTTGTCCTTCTTAAGCTCCTTGGCCTGGGACTTGCGCAGCGCCTTGAGCCGGGCCTTGTCCAGCAGCGAGCCTTCGAGGCGATCGCGCAGACCTTTGTAAAAGTCGTTGAGCCGGGTGACGTGCAACTGGCCGCCCCCGCCACGACGCCCGCGACCGCGCATCGAAGCGATGACCACCAGCACCACAATGATCGCAATCACGATGGTGACGGTCTTTGCCAGGAAACTGGCGTAATCGAACATGTACTCCACAGAAACTCCTTACCTGTCAGCAGACCCTCGGCAGAGGGTCGCGAATGGGGCCAAGCATACCGGCGTGCCGGTTGCCCGGCCAGCAACGCGCCCCATGAATCCGGGGTAAATAGAACAATTCAAACGAGCGTATGTTTTTTCATTGACAGACCCCGCGCCCTCCTCATAACCTCCCAGCACTTTCAACGTGCCAGGATGACGCGGTCGTGGGCAGCATCTATCTGATACGACATGGTCAGGCCTCGTTTGGTGCAGACGATTACGACGTCCTGTCACCCACCGGTTTTCGCCAGTCGGAAATTCTCGGCGCGCACCTTGCGCAGTTGGGCCTGACTTTTGACCGGTGCATCAGCGGCGCCCTGTTCCGCCAGCGCCATACGGCCGAAACGGTGATTGCCCAGCTCAACGCTGCCGGCCTTGCCACCCCGGACCTCGAAACCGACATCGCCTTCAACGAGTTCAACGCCGAAGGCGTGATCCGCGCGCTGCTTCCCGCCATGCTGGAAACCGAACCCGAAGCCTTCGAGATCATGCGTGACGCGGCCAACAACCGCGCCGAATTCCAGCGCCTGTTTGCGGCGATCATTCGCCGCTGGGTGGTGGGTGACCATCAGGACGCTGCGCTGCAAAGCTGGGAGGCCTTTGTCGAGCAGGTTGAAACGGGCCTGAGCGGGATACTCGACAGTGCGGGCCCGAGCGATCGCATCGCCGTGTTCACCTCCGGCGGCACCATCACCGCCCTGCTCCACCTGATCACGCAAATGTCGGCCTCCCAGGCCTTCGAACTCAACTGGCACATCGTCAACACCTCGCTCAATCACCTGAAGTTCCGTGAGCGGGAGGTGTCCCTGGCTTCCTTCAACAGTTACGCGCACTTGCAACTGATGAAGGCGCCGGAGCTCATCACCTACCGCTGAGCCCGGCCAATCGCACCCGCAAGGTGCCTGCAATCACTCATATAAAAGGATCACACCATGACCTCCGTAGAAGACGCCGTTCAAGCGATGAAAGCCAAGTTCAACCCTGCCGCCGCCGCAGGCCTGGACCTGGTGTTCGGTTTTCGCATCGACGAAACCAAGAACTTCTCCCTGATCGTCAAGGACGGCACCTGCGAACTGCAGGAAGGCGTCAACCCTGACGCCCAAGTCACCCTGGTGATGGACGGCGAAACGCTGGAAGGCATCGTCAGCGGCGAGACCGACGGCATGCAGGCGTTCATGGGCGGCAAACTGCGCGCCGAAGGCGATATGATGCTGGCGATGAAGCTGAGCGAGCTGTTTCCTTCCTGAGGACGCACCGCCCTTGCGAAAAAACCGAAGCTGCCCGGCTTCGGTTTTTTTTCGCCTGGACGGTGGTGCAGGCACACCTGCAAGGCAGGTAGATCAGGCCCGCTGATTGTGCCGTAACACCCAGGCCAATAGCCCTTGTTCGCCACCGCCGGGGCGCATTAGATTAGCGAATGATCCTGGCCCACCAAGATAATCTGCAAGGATAAGCATGGCGCTCACTGACCAGTCCACACAGGTTCGAACCGGCGAAGAACTCGACGCTGCGCGGATCGATCCTTACCTCAAAGCGCATCTCCCGGGGCTGAGCGCAAGCCCGCAGATCAGTCAGTTCCCCGGCGGCGCGTCAAACCTGACCTACCTGCTGAAGTACCCCGAGCAAGAATTCGTCCTGCGCCGTCCGCCCTTCGGCCATAAAGCCAAGAGCGCCCATGACATGGGCCGTGAATTTCGCATTCTGAATCAGCTGCGCGATGCTTTTCCCTACTGCCCCAAGGCCTACCTGCACTGCACCGACGAGACAGTGATCGGTGCCGAGTTTTACGTCATGGAACGGGTCAAGGGCGTCATCTTGCGTTCGGAGTTGCCCGGCGAACTGAACCTCGACGCCGCGCAAACCGAAACCCTGTGCAAGAGCTTCATCGATCGGCTGGTCGAGCTGCATCAGGTGGATTACACCGCGTGTGGACTCGGCGATCTGGGCAAGCCCCAGGGGTATGTCGCGCGGCAGATTCGCGGCTGGACCGAGCGTTACGAGAAAGCGCGCACGCCCGATGCGCCAAGCTGGGACAGGGTCGCGCGCTGGCTGGACGAGAAACAGCCGGCGGACTCCAGCGTTTCAAGCCTGGTGCACAACGATTACCGCTTCGACAACGTGATCCTCGACCCCGACAACCCGATGCAGATCATCGGTGTGCTGGACTGGGAGTTGACCACCCTCGGCGATCCGCTGATGGACCTGGGCAATAGTCTGGCGTACTGGATTGAGGCGGGCGACCCTGCGCCGGTGCAACTGATGCGGCGCCAGCCCAGCCACGCGCCGGGCATGCTGACCCGCGAGCAGTTTGTGGCGTACTACGCCGAGCGTTCGGGCATTCGTATCGACAATTTCGACTTTTACTACACCTACGGCTTGTTCCGCCTGGCGGGCATCGTTCAGCAGATCTATTACCGCTTCTTCCACGGCCAGACCCAGGACAAGCGTTTCGCCACGTTCATCCAGATGAATACTTTGCTGGAGCGCATGGCGCTGCAAGTCATTGACCGCTCCAGCCTCTGATTGCGACACGACAAGGAAAACAACGATGGCCAAGACTCAACTGTTCGACCTCGATGGCAAGATCGCTTTCGTTTCGGGTGCCAGCCGTGGCATCGGTGAAGCCATCGCCAAACTGCTGGCCCAGCAAGGCGCCCACGTCATCGTCTCAAGCCGCAGGATCGACGGTTGCCAGCAGGTCGCGGACGCGATCATCGCCGACGGCGGTCAGGCCACGGCGATTGCCTGCCACATCGGTGAGATGGAGCAGATCACGGCGGTGTTCGCGCAGATCCGCGAGCAGTTCGGCCGCCTGGACATTCTGGTGAACAACGCGGCGACCAATCCGCAATTCTGCAACGTGCTGGACACCGACCTCGGTGCGTTTCAGAAGACCGTCGACGTGAACATCCGGGGCTATTTCTTCATGTCGGTGGAGGCCGGCAAGCTGATGCGCGAGCATGGCGGCGGCAGCATCATCAACGTGGCGTCGATTAATGGTGTTTCACCGGGCGTGTATCAAGGCATCTATTCGGTGACCAAAGCGGCGGTGATCAACATGACCAAGGTCTTTGCGAAGGAATGCGCAGCGTTCGGCATCCGCTGCAACGCCCTGCTGCCGGGCCTCACCGACACCAAATTCGCCTCGGCGCTGGTGAGCAATGAGAAGATTCTGAACACCGCGCTGGCGCAGATTCCTCTCAAGCGCGTGGCGTCGCCGAGCGAGATGGCGGGGACGGTGCTGTACCTGGCCAGCGATGCGTCGAGTTACACGACAGGCGCGGCGCTGAATGTGGATGGCGGGTTTCTGTCCTGAATCACTGAGGTGAAACTGAGGGTTTCCTGATGGAATAAAGATTTCATCGGGAACCGCCAAACGCCTACATTTTGCGCACAACAATACGTCTTAAAGGACCCGCTGTGATGCGCGCAAACTCTCTTCAAGCACTGGGCGTCGGCCTGATCGGTACCGGCTTCATGGGTCGGGCTCACGCCCTGGCGTTTCACAACGCACGTACCACCTTCGACCTCCCCTTCAATCTCAAGCTCGTCGCGCTGGCCGATGCGGATGCTGCGCGCGCGCAACAATGCGCAGACAGCTGGGGCTTCGAACGCAGTCATGCTGACTGGCAACAGTTGATCAACGACCCGGCGGTGCATCTGGTGGCGATCACGACGCCGAACCTGCTGCACTTCCCCATGGCCATGGCGGCCATTGAAGCTGGCAAAGCGGTGTACTGCGAGAAGCCGCTGGCGGTGAGCCTGGAGCAGGCGCGGGAGATGGAGACAGCGGCGCGCGACGCAGGGGTGGTGACGCGCGTGGGTTACAACTACCAGCACAACCCGATGATCGGGCTGGCGAAGCAGATGATCGAGAATGGCGAACTGGGTCGCATCGTCAGTTTTCAGGGTGAGTTCTGCGAGGATTTCATGGGCGACGCGCTGTCGCCGTGGTCCTGGCGCTGTGAAGAGGCTCACGCGGGCGGTGCCCTGGCAGACCTCGGCAGCCATTTGCTGGCGATGGCGCGCTTTCTGCTCGGTGACATCGAAGCCGTGTGTGCGGACGCTCAAACGGTGCACCCTCAGCGCCCGGCCACCCGCGGCAGCGATGAGCAACGCGCGATCAGCATTGATGACCAGACCTACGCGCTGCTGCGCTTCGCCAACGGCGCGCGGGGCACCTTCGGCAGCAGCTGGCTCAAGCATGGCTACAAGAACCACCTGAGCTTCGAAATCGGCGGCACCGAGGGCACGCTGGCGTTTGATCAGGAGCGCTTGAATGAGCTGCGCCTGTACCGGCCAGGGCCTCCGGGACGGGACGGGTTTCAGCGAATTCTTGCCGGCCCGCAACAGCCTGGCTACGCCGCCTTTTGCCCTGCGCCAGGCCATCAACTGGGTTACAACGAGCTCAAGACCCTGGAAGTCGTTGAACTGATTCAGGCGCTCGGCGGACACGGCACCAATGGAACGGACTTTGCCGAAGCCATGGAAGTCGAGCGCCTGGCCACGGCCATCCGCATCGCCGCGAAAGAGATGCGCTGGGTGAGCGTTTCGGATGTTTGAGACGGGGGGTTAAACCGCGAAATTCAGGGTGTTCTCACCGGCCTCTTCCCGGCTGAAGCCGGTCCCACTGAATGACGGCATGCAGCCAGTGGGACTGCATGCATTGACTGGGACTGCCTGCTTTTTGTAGGACCGGCTTTAGCCGGGAAAGCGCCGGATGCCATACCGCGCTTTAGCCGGGAAAGCGCCGGATGCCATACCGCGAGATTGAGGGTGTTCACACCGGCCGCTTCCCGGCTGAAGCCGGTCCTACGGTCTGACCGCATGCAACCAGTGGGGCTGCATGCATTGACTGGGACCGCATGCAACCAGTGGGACTGCATGCATTGACTGGGACCGCATGCTTTTTGTGGGACCGGCTTTAGCCGGGAAGGCGTCGGCTGTCACACCGCGATCTCATCAAAAACCAAGCGCCTTTGGCTATTACATATTCACCGCTCGCCCTGCAAAACCCAGCGCCTTGCAGGTAGAATGCGGCGCTTGCGGGCAGCCCTTCTGCCCATCTGCCCGATAAGCGCCTGCCCATGCCCTTCGAACTCACCGTTGAACCCACCACCCTGCTGGTGCTGGCTGTCGTTGCCTTTGTCGCCGGTTTTATCGATGCCATTGCCGGCGGCGGCGGTCTGCTGACCACGCCTGCCCTGCTCACGGCCGGCCTGCCGCCGCATCTGGTGTTGGGCACCAACAAGCTCAGCTCGACCTTCGGCTCGGCCACCGCCGGCTACACCTTTTACCGCCGCAAGCTGTTTCACCCGGCGCAGTGGAAACGCGCGCTGATCGGGACTGCGGTAGGTGCGCTGATCGGTGCGGTGGTGGCGCATTATCTGCCGGCTGAATTGCTCAATCAGATGCTTCCGGTGATCGTGTTCGGTTGCGGCCTGTACCTGCTGTTCGGCGGCACGCCCAAGGCGCCACTGGACAGCAATGCGCCGATCAAAACCAAATGGCAGCTGGCCCAAGGCCTGGGGCTGGGCTTCTACGACGGGGTGGCGGGACCCGGAACCGGAGCGTTCTGGACGGTCAGCACGTTGCTCATGTACCCGGTGGACCTGGTGAAAGCCAGCGGCGTGGCACGCAGCATGAACTTCGTCAGCAACGCCGCAGCGCTGATGATCTTCGCCCTCAACGGCTCGGTGGATTGGGTAATCGGGTTGACGATGGGCCTGGCGCTGATGGTCGGCGCTTTTCTGGGCGCCAGAACCGCCATCCAGGGCGGCGCCAAATTCATCCGCCCTGTCTTCATCACCGTCGTGCTGGGTTTAACCGTCCGCCTGGCCTGGCAGCACTGGTTCAACTGAGCCTGTGCGCTCGGCCAGGTACAGATCGATCAAGTAGCGCGCAATGGAGCGACTGGCCGGCAGCGGCGGCAGGTTATGGACGCTGAACCACTGGGCGTCTTCGATTTCGTCCGCCTGAGGCACGATCTCGCCACTCTCGTATTCGGCGTGAAAGCCCAGCATCATCGAGTGCGGGAACGGCCAGCACTGGCTGCCCTTGTACTGGATGTTCCTGACCTTCACCTGCACCTCTTCCACGACCTCCCGGCGCACGCAGTCCTCGGCCGACTCGCCCGGTTCGGCAAAACCGGCGAGGGTGCTGTAGACCCCGGTGACGAAACGTGGCGAACGCGCCAGCAGCACCTCGTCACCCCGGGTAATCAGCACGATCATGCTCGGGGAAATACGCGGGTAAGCGCGTATATCGCAGTGCGGGCAATACATCGCCCGCTCGCCCGGCACCTGCTGCGTTGGCTGGCCGCAACTGCCACAGAACCGGTGTTCCCGGGCCCAGGTGCTGATCTGCGCCGCGTAGCCGAGCATCTGAAACACATCGGCATCGTCACCCAGCATGAACTGACGCAGGGTCTGCCACTGGGCACCCTCCAGCGCCGAGGCCTGTGTATCCCGAAGCGTCTGCACATACACCGGCTCGCCATCAAAATGGCCAATGCCGTGCTCATGCATCAGTGACAGGTCCTGGCGCTTCAGCCATTCCCGCGGAAACAGCACGCCGTTACGGTCCTGCAAAAAGCCCTGGTCACTCTGGACCACAGCCCAACCGCCGGGTGCCTGGACATCAAGCACGGCGGTGGTCCAACGCTTGGGCAGCGTCATGCATCAACTCCTCTGGAAACGCCCTGCCCGCTCGGCGCTCGATACAGAAGCCCGGCGGCGGCAACGCGTTCCGTACTCAAATGGGTCAGTCAATTGTCGAAGACCGGCTTCTGTTTGCTCATGTGAGCCACCATCGCCAGCTTCAGGTCGGTTGATTGCAACATGGCAGCGTTCCAGGTGGCAACGTATTCCAGGCCATCGTCGACGCTGTGATCACGCATGAACCCGATCATCCGTTTGCTGCCCATGATGGCGAGGGGTGATTTGCCCACGATGTCCCGAGCGATGGCAAACACGCCTTCGAGCAAATGAGGCAGATCGGCGAACGTGCGGTTAACCAGGCCGATGCGCTGCGCCTCGTCAGCCCCGACGTTGCGCCCGGTGTAGGCCATTTCGCGCATCATGCCGTCGCCGATCAGCCGCGGCAGGCGCTGCAGCGTACCGACGTCCGCGGCCATGCCCATGTCGATTTCGCGAATCGAAAACAGCGCATCGTCGGCGGCGTAACGCATGTCACAGGCGCTGATCAGGTCGATGGCGCCGCCGATGCAGTAGCCCTGAATGGCAGCGAGGACTGGTTTGCTGCAGCGGTCGACCGCACTGAAAGAGGCCTGCATCTGCAGGATCTTGCGCCGCAGCAAGCGTGCGTTGCGGCCGACGTCCTTGCCCAGTTCGTTGGCCACCGAGGCGAGCAAGGTCAGGTCGATTCCCGAGGAAAAGTGCTTGCCCGCGCCACTGAGCACCACCACGCGGACCTCGTCGGTGTCATCGGCCCAGCGAAAAATCTCGATGATTTCTTCCCAGAACGCCGCGTTCATCGCGTTGATCTTTTCCGGGCGATTGATTTGCACGTGGGCAATGTGGTCGGCGAGTTCCACGTTGAAAGCGCTGTAATCGGACACGGCAGTTGATCCTTTTGGGAAGCCAGACGGGGTTATTTCCAGACGCCGGATCATAGCAAGCCGGTCGGGGCGGCCGCAGGCCACGGTTGCGCCATTTGCCGGACGGCGCCTCACGGCTTCCCTGCCCCTGCGCTGCCCGTTCACGCGCCCGGAGCCTACGGGGCCCACGCCAAGAAAACTGAACGCTCTGAAGCGGCCACGGTCCAGAGTGATGGCGGTGTAGCTCGGACTTTCCTGAACGCATGGCCGCCTGGGCAGTCGAATCCGATTCGATGCCCGCCCCTTTCTCAGGTCGCAAGAGGGCGATTCTTGACTACATCAAAAGCGGCAACCGGTATCGTGGGCCTGGACGACATCCTCGCGGGTGGTCTTTCGCGCAGCCACGTATTTCTCCTTGAAGGAGAGCCCGGCACCG
>NZ_DASVUM010000090.1:0-2941 GCF_036387035.1 Pseudomonas sp.
CGGCACTCGCTGGCTGTGGTTTTCACTCCATCGCAGGCACTTTCCCTGCGGCTGCAAGATCAACGTCAGTTGGTTGAACAGATGAATGTCAGCGTACTGGGCGAAGAAACGGCTAAGCAGTTCACCAAACAGGCAGATGTCTCCTTCCCCGGCAAAATTGCCCGCTTCCAATGTGACTTCGATATCCACACCCCGCAGCAGAAAACCGCCCTCAAAGCGTTGGATCAGGTGATGGCGAACCTCGACGATCGACTGTAACCGGCGCCGGTTCAGCTCGTTGTCGGTCCAGTCGTAAAGCGCCAGCGTATTGCGCAGGACCTCGGCACTGTCCAGCAGCGGCAGAAAACTCGAGCCCAGGTGACTGAGCACACGCCAATGAAAGCGGTCTTTGTCGGGCGCGTAACAGGGCATCGTCGGCGCGCACAGGTTGCGCACCGTCAATGTCCGCCGACTCGACTGCGCAGGCTGGTCCAGCATTATCTCGGCCAGTGCCATGCGCGGCAGATCACCGTTGGTGCCCGTCAATTGCAGCGTCAGGCGCTGTGACGGGTCCGACCGGTCCAGGTCGAAACCGTCTCCCCCCAGAATCAGCCAGGTGTCGTGTGACCCGCCCGGCGCGCGTCTGAGCCGGGTATGGAAATAGCGCTCCGGGGCGTCGTCGCGCAACGTCCCGCCCCTGTGCTGAAAATGGGTGAAGGGCACATATTCGTGGCGCGCAGCGCGCTTGCCGGCGATGACGCTGTCCACCGAGTAAATCTCAGCGTGGCTGTCCTGCCCCTCCATGGACCGCACCCGATAATCGGTCTGTAAAGGGTCGAGGGACAGGGGATCCGCTTCCAGAGCAAACAAGTTAATGACCGGTACGGCATGAAGACGTACATGCTCCGCACTAAGCGCAAATCCACGGGGCCAGGGTTGATCGAGGACCACCTCAAGTTCAAACCCTGTTGCTTTGGCCTCGAACGCCACATGCTCCAGCCCATTGAGCGTGACGAACATGAATTTCTCGGGAAAACTGAAATATTCCAGCAGCAAAGGGCAGCCACCGAACTGATCATCGCCCTGAGGCCAAAGGCGATCATGGGCACCAAAGCCTCCGGGACCGAAACCTATCGCGACCTCTTCGCGTTCCAGGCCCCCCTTGCGCACGTAGACCTTACCGGCATTGAGCGTGAGTGCCTGATGCAGCGCACTGGCCACGGGCGCGCTGGCGTTCAGGTACAGCAGCAGGTGCCGCAGGTCCATCGAGTCCAGCGACACCAGCTTGCCTCGGGAGAAACGTAGACGGATCACCGAGCGGCCATCCGCCTGCTGGCCAACCTCCACGGCATCGAGCGACAGCGCACGCAGCGTCAGGTCCTGTGTGCTGGTGTAACGGCATCGAGTGCCCTGCGCGCCGACAGGTTGCGAGCGCACCTCGAAACCTTTGCGGATGGTTTCGCATGCCTTCATCTCATGAATGTCAGGTGAGAATTCGACGATCGACAGCGAAGGAATCATGCGCAAGTACTGCGGCCGTACCAGCCCCATCAACCCCTCAGTCAACTCCGGCAGGTCGTCGTCGAGCTTTTCGCGCAGTCGCCCCATCAGGAACGCAAAGCCCTGGAACAGCTGCTCGACCGCAGGGTCCTGAGCCCCGGGTTTATCCAGATTCAACGCGGCGGCGCGGTCGGGAAATGCGGCGCCGTATTCTTTAGCCGCTTCGCGCAGGTAGCGAATCTCGGCGTCGAAGTACGCCAGCGTCGGGTTGTCCTTGCTCATGGCAGATGTCCTTTTCTTGGGTGTCTCGGAAGTCTTGGGTATCTTGTGTGTTGAAAAACATCCTGCCTTCTCAGCCGGCGGTGGCTTCCGGGAGGGAGGTGATCAATGCGCAGCCACACTCACAGAGGTCGCCGTGGAACGCGATCGGCACCCCGTCTTCGATGTAGTCTGAGTTGCCCTGGGCAATGCGGGTGGTGCCATGGCCTGGCAACGGGCAAAGGACAATGTCGCCTACCCGCGCTGCGCCGATGCCTTCGAAGATCATTGCGTCCGAGCCGGTTTTGACGATGCCGGCGCCGGTGGTGGTGTCGCCGATGCGGATGATGCCTTTCATTTGAAATCCTTTTTCAGTTGGGTCGATCGGGTAAGGGAAGCGACTGAGACATAGACCTGCCGGTGGCGGGGTCGAGTTTAAGGTCCTGGGTCAGGCGCTGGATCAGCTCTGGCGAAGGTTTTTGAGGCGGGATATTGGCTTCACGCGCTTCCAGCCATTGCAGCTTGCCGTCCCACGGCGGCAGCTTGGCCGGGGGCAGCGGGAGGATGTCGTTGATTTCGGGGACTTTGGGGTGGGCGTAGGAATACCTCGCCAGGATGCGCCAGATGGTTGTGTAGCGTTCGGCGCGTTCAAGGTCTTCCTCCAGGCCGAGGTAATCCAATTCATTTTTCGGGTCAGGCCCTCGGAAGCCGTCATCCAGCCACCCCGCCGAACTTTCATCACCTGCGGCGACCCCAAGCTGAAACGCTTTTACCGCCTCTTTATGTTTGCCCTGGTCTTGCAGGTAGACACCTAAAATGTTCGCGGCCGGTGCATGTCCTTGCTCAGCTGCACAGAGGCGCATCTGCCGCGCTACATCCGGCGCCCTGTCGCCAGGCGCCAGCGCGTCACCGATTTCGTATTGCGCTTGGGCACTGCCTTCATCAGCGGCCTTACGCAAATAGCGCAACGACATCTCCATGTCCTGCTTCAGATCGGCGATACCGTTTTTTAGAAACACCGACACGAAGTAGTACCCCGTGGCAACGCCGGCATCGATCAGGCCTTGACTGAAGCGCAGGTGTTCGTGGCCCCGCAGCATGTATTTTCCGCGCAGGCTACCGTTCTGCAGGTTGATAGTGGCCTTGACATGGCCGTTCTCGGCAGCAATGCGGTAGAGCCGGGCAATTTCAAGGTCGGTACTCG
>NZ_DASVUM010000091.1:0-42639 GCF_036387035.1 Pseudomonas sp.
TTTTCCAGCGTCATAGGTCACTCCTTGTGAGGGCTCAGATCACCTTCCGAGCCGATGACGAACAGCTTAGGCTTGGCCATCAAATCGCGCACGAAGCCGCCCCGCTCTGCTAACAATTGGAACCACTCTTGCTCCGGGTACTGCTTGGGATTGATTTCTCTGCCCAAGACTTCCTGTAGTGGATAAAGGTGGGTGATGAGCTCGCCGAAATTGACCTCTCCTAAGACTAGAAGGTCGATGTCGCTATTGGCTGTTGCCTTGCCCGTGGCCATAGACCCGAAGACGAAAGCCGTTTTGATTCTGTCGGATAAGGGGGCCAAAGCATCAGCGATGGGCGTGACCAAACCGTCGGTCTTGCGCAAGATGCCGACCAGCTCGGGGAAAATGACGCAATCCTGATTTGCCTGGTACTGCATTTGGTTGCCGACCGGAGATTTGAGCAGCAATCCCGCTTCGACCATCTTGCTCAACTCGCGACTCAGCGTTCCCGAGATCGTCCCGGTCAGCCGCGCAATCTCGCGTTGATGGTACTGACGTTCGGGGTGTAATAGCAGCAACGTCAATACCATGCGGCGATAGTCAGAGAACAGGAACTCGCCAAGCGTCATCATCGCCACCGAAGTGCTGCTTTAAAGGCAGCAATTGAAGCCTTAAAGGCAGCATTTTTCAAGCGGTCAGTCTTGTTGGCCGCTGTGGACCTGATATGCTGCGCGCTCGCAGGTCATCGCCAAGGCGTCCCAAAAACGGCGCCATCCCTCGCTAAACTTCACTATCAGCGCCTGCCCTCAACTGCCATCCGCACCGCAAACCCGAACAACACCGTGCCCATCACCCAGCGCTGTACGGTCGCCCAACCGGGTTTTTTGGGTCAGCGTCAGCGCGATGGAGCCCGCCGCCATGACGACCATCGCATTAACGGTCAGACTCACCAGAATCTGCGCGCTGCCTAATACCAGCGACTGGGCGAGCACACGGGTGCCGTCGCCGACGGTGATGAACTGCGGCAACAGCGACAGGTAAAGGACGGCCACCTTCGGATTGAACAGGTTGGTCATCAAGCCCATGAGGAACAGCTGCCGGTTGCTGTCCTGCGGCAGGTGCTTGACCTGAAACGGCGAGCGGCCGCCGGGTTTCACGGCCTGCCAGGCGAGGTACAGCAAATACACCGCGCCGGCCATGCGCAGCGTGTCGTACGCGTAGGGGACCGCCATCACCAACCCGGTAATGCCGAACGCTGCGCACAGCATGTAGAAGACGAACCCGACTGCCACGCCGCCGAGGGAGATCAGCCCCGCCTTGCGCCCTTGTGAGAGGGATCGCGAGATGACGTAGATCATGTTCGGCCCCGGCGTCAGCACCATCCCGAGAGCGATAAGGCAAAAAGCGATGAGGTTTGAGAGTTCGGGCATCGTGGGCTCCTGCCGGCGTGACGAAATACGCATCCGGACAGCGCCGAACGGCCGTCCCATCTCAGCCAACCTGCGCAAAACGGTCTATACACAGATGGGTGGAAAACCGCCCATGACAGACGCGGCCTGCTGCTCTCTCGGCCCGAACCTTCAGAGGATTGAGCGGCATCGACCTCTGGCCAGGCCTGTATGGATTATTTACCGAATGGTGGCAAAAAGCCCTTCCCAGCATCACGTGGGCAAGCGACACTCTCAGGCGCAGGTCATGGCCGATGTCGCAGTCGGGATGCAGCGTTACAACCCGGTGAAGCGCGATGAACACTTCGGTCCAAAAGGGTATCTCCTTCGCCAGGCGCATGTACCTGCCGCGCAGCATCGGCCAGGGCATTGGTTTCTTCGCGGTGGCTGCAGCGCTGTACCCGTCGCATCCGCCGGTCTGGGTGTGGGTGGCGATGATCGTTCATGGCTACGTCTGGCCGCACATCGCCTATCAATTGGCCAAACGCTCGCCCCAGCCATACGCCGCCGAACGCCGTAATCTGATTTACGACTCGCTGGGCGGCGGGTTCTGGGCCGGCGCGATGGGCATCAGTCCGCTGCCTACCGTGACCGTGCTGTCGATGATGGCGATGAACAACATTGCCACCGGTGGCTTGCGGCTGTTTGTACTGGGTTCACTGGCGCAGGCGACGGGTGCGCTGGTGGCGTACACGATTTTCCTGCCACCGTTGTTTTCCCACGTGACGCAGACTCAGGTGTTCGCTTGCCTGCCGATGCTGGTGATCTACCCAATGGCCATCGGACTGGTCTGTTATCGCGTCGCGGTGCAGCTGTCGAGCAGCAAGAAGGCACTGGAAAAACTCAGCGTCACCGACAGCCTCACAGGCCTCATGAACCATGGAGCGTGGAAGGACCGTCTGGCGCTCGAATTCGACAAATGCCAGACGCAAGAGCGCGAGCACAGCGTAGCGCTGATCGATATCGACCACTTCAAAGCCATCAACGACACCTACGGCCACATCACCGGGGACAATGTCCTCAAGCAACTGAGCAAAGCGCTGTCCGCCAACCTGCGCCAGACCGATCTGGCCGGCCGTTATGGCGGCGACGAGTTTTGCGTCATCCTGCCTGATACCCCCCTCGCCCAGGCCACCGCCATCCTCGAACGCCTGCGCCGTACCGTCCACGATCACGCCCACTCAACCCTGCCCGACCTCAAGCTGAGCCTGAGCATCGGCGTCGCTGCCTACGGCCCCCACCAGACCGACGCCGGACTGTGGCTGCACGAAGCGGACATGGCGCTGTATGACGCGAAAAGCGCCGGGCGTAATCGGGTGACTCCGGCGCGCCCCTGCAGCAAGGTCGGCGCGCGTGAGGGTGCGGCGGTGGGGTGAGTTCAGCGCTTCATGCGCATCAACGTTTCGAACAACGTAGGAACACCTGTTTCCTTCAGGTAGGCAGCGATTATCTCGCGAAGCGCGCGTGAAGGCTCTGCTCCCATAGCGGCCGCCTCAGTCGCCGAGTCACGCGTCGCAAGCGCGGCACCGCCATCAGATTTCGTGCCCTTTAAGAACGGCACGGTGGCTGAAAGGTCATATATCTGCACTGAAACGTTCTTGATCCAGTTCTTTTGATCAAGGGAAAAATGATCGAACTGCCGGCCAAAGCCCGCCGCCGCTTCCCCTCTTTCAGAAAACTTGTTGACGACCTGCTCCAGGAAACGAAAATCCAGGCTGCTCATCGGGCTGTAATCGACATCCAGTGCAAAACGCAGAAAGCCGCGATCTACGGCTGTCGTACTGAGAGCACTTCCATTCAATATTCGATGGGCCGTCTTGGCGCTTTCCTCATTGAAGGAATAAGACACTTCGTGCCCTTCAGTATCAAACCGTTTGAGAGGCCGCTGCGGGATGATTTCGCGTCCATTGTCCGATTTCCGGTAATAAGCAATGGACCAGGCCAGATCGTCCACGTAGGCAAGGTCGGCGCCTTCTGCATTTGCGAATTCGTAAACTGCAGAGAGTAGATACCGATCTTCGGGTAACAGGAACAGTGTGGGAAATAACGTCGATAAGTTGGGATCGTATCCCACTGTGGCGGGCTCAACCGCATGCCCCTTGAAGAGTCGGGACATCATCAGTCCCCTTCCGCTGAGAGAGACAGGCGATTCGGGTGTTTGCTGCACATCACGAAGCGAGGCGCCTGCAGCCTCATTGATTTCGGGTTGGGCCACCTTCAGCAAACAGGCGGAGTGAACATTGATTTTTTCTGGGATTGAAATATTCATTGAAATACTCCCGAAGAGGCCGTCCTCGCCTGGGCGAAGACGGCATGAGTGCTATTCAATTACATTGAATGTGATCCTATCTTGGCCGGAGGGGCGACTATTCCTTTGTCCTCCTTCTTTTGTCTTATGACGGATGTTCACTCCCGCGCCTGGAAAAAAGCTTTCGCCTTGAAAGTCATAACTTATGCCAGACGTTCCAGGCGCGATAAGAACACAAGGGGTCTCACCTTTATACACCCGAAAACACAACTCTACTTCTTCGCCGACGCTTTGGGGATAGGATGTTGTACTCCATTCAATAGATACAACCTTACCAGACAGCTGCCTCCGTGTCTCACGACTACCAATTGAGTATACGGAAAGACCCACCCCTCCCGGAACAGTGATCCGATTCGGGGTATCCACCATTGTCACCGAATACTCCCCTGCCATTGCTGACATTGATGTAAACATCAATACCAACAATAAATACCTTACGTCCATACCAAATATCCTAATCTTCTTTTTGCGTTAACCGGGACAAGGTGCCCCGGAAATCATGGAAGCATTTCTGCCGAATTATGAATCTGGTTGAGCAGTTCTTTAGGTGTGACTGTTTCAAATATCGCAACAAGGCTGTCGCCCAATATCAGCGGCCCATACAACCCTTCTTCCCGACCCAGATGCGTTTGCTGTACGTCGCGGTAGGCCTCAGGGTAAATGCTTTTTTCGATCGGCAGCAGGCGGTCGTAATGTTCCAGCAAACCGCGAAAGACAATGCGCCGCTCAGTGACGCCGCGAGTGGTGGCGATCAGTTTGATGAAGAAATCCGAGTCGCTCTGGCGCATGGCCTCGTACGCGGCGTACCGCTCCGCCAGGGTGTACGCGCGGGACTCGTCGAATACTACGCAGCACAGGTCCTGACGCGAGCGTGAACCGAAGGGGTTGTTAACCGCGCGCCGGCGATTGCTTTGCGCCAGCGCGAAAGCCACCGCCTGTTCGGCCTCGTTCATGCGCTCCGCGCTGCCGAGGCTGGAGAGGTCATCCAGCGCGGGGGCCTGACGCCCCAATCGCTCGACCTCTGCGCTGAAGGTGGCAAACACGCCATGGGGCCCGAGCCATTGTTTGTGCAGCTCGCTCAACTGGTCTCGCGACAGTTGGCTTTGTTCATCCACCAATTGCTGAAACGCGGTTGAGGCGTCCACATCAAAGTCTGCATCGATGCACTGTTGCTTCAAGGGCTCAGACGCTGCGATTTGAAGGGTCATCGGTTCCATCCTTATTATTGGTTGTTATTTTAGGCGCGCCATCACCAGCACTTTGATTTAAAAAATAAAAAGCACTCACAGCGAAGTCTTTAGGCAGAAAGCCGCGCATCGAAAAACGAAATTCACCGCAGCGAATCACACTGACGACAGATTGAAAGTTTAGGCTATCAAATTGGGTTAATTATGCACTTACCGGTCAACGAAACAATCCGTCAGATGTAGGGGTGAAAGCAGCTTTTTCTGTCGCGGCGCCGTGATGTGCAGCGCAATGAGCTGTGCGCGGTTCTTCACCTCGTTCTTTCGCAGCAACGCCGAAACGTGATCGCGGGCCGTGTAATCACTGATCCCAAGCCGTTGCGCGATGCCCTTGTTGGTATGCCCCTGCAGCAATAGAAGCAGGACTTCCTGCTCTCGGGGAGTGGTTTTATTTAACCGCTTGCGCTTGCGTTCTTCTTCCAACATTGGCCCTCAACCATCTCCGCGACTTGCCGACCCAGGCATTACCTCTGCCTGGCTGTGACATTGTTTTTATTGATATTCAGGTTTTAATGCTTTACTCATTCACACAGTCAAGCAGGTTAATAACCGAACAACAAAAAGTAAACTTTCCTACAGATATTGCGAGTATCCCTACTCAAACACGCAGACAAACTATTCGAACACGACCCAAGTGCAGGCCAGGTGAATATATAAAAAGCGGGTCAGTTGTATAGACGGGGACAATAAACGCTGCAAATGATAATTACAATCATCTGTTACAAATCAGCGGGTCAATCTCGTTTCAAATGCTGCGTATTGTTAATCCGCGACATTGAGCCACAAGAAGGAGCGTCATTGCGACGCCCCTTCCCCCTCTCAGTGTCCGGCCTGCGCCACGCGAACATCGTCGACCTGCATGCCCTTGCGCAGACCAAAGAACAGGGCCGTCGCCAGACCGACCGCGCCCATGATCACGCAGTAGCCCACGCACACCCACGGGCTCCACGGCATCAGGGCGATCAGCGCCAGCGGCGTGGTGCTTGCCCACAGCGCATAGCTGATGTTGTAGGTCAGTGAGATACCGGAGACGCGAATGTTCGCCGGGAACAGTCCGACCATGACCGACGGCACAACGCCGACGATGCCGCAGGCCAGACCGGCCAGGGCATAAGCCAGGCCGAGCGGCAACCAGTGACTGACCAGGCTGGCATAGAGCAGGCCAACGCCGACCGGCAGCAACAGGCTGTACAGCACCACGCCGCGCCAGGCGCCAATGCGATCGACTAGCATGCCGGCCAACACGCAGCCGATGTTGAGAAAGACGATGCCGACGCTGCTCAGGGCGAAGGTGTCGCTGGGGCTCATGCCGAAGCGCTGTTGCATCACCGTAGGCGTGATGACCACCAGCGTCACGACAGCCGAGGTCAGCACGCAGGTCAGTAGCGCAGCCGGTAACAGAGATTGTCGATGCTGGCGCAGGACAGCGCGCAGTGGCAGTTCAGTCATCCCCTCCCGCTGGGCATGCATCGCCATGAACACTGGCGTTTCACTGAGCCAGCGTCGCAGCCAGACGCCGATGACCCCGAACACACCGCCCAGCAGGAACGGAATGCGCCAGGCGTAATCGAGGATTTCCGCGTGGCTGAAGACCTTCGCCAGCCAGGTCGCGGTCAGCGCGCCGATGAGGTAGCCGAAGGTCAGCCCGGCTTGCAGCACACCGAGCGCGTAACCGCGATGGCCCTTGGGCGCGTGCTCTGCCACGAACACCCAGGCGCTCGGCACTTCGCCGCCGACGGCCGCGCCTTGAAGGATGCGCAGCGCCAGCAGGATCAACGGTGCCCAGTAGCCGATTTCGGCGTACGTGGGCATCACGCCAATGAGCAGACACGGCAACGCCATCATCAGGATGCTGAGGCTGAACACGCGCTTGCGGCCGAGTTTGTCGGCGAAGTGCGCCATGAGAATCCCGCCGAGCGGGCGGGCCAGGTAACCGGTGACGAAAATCCCGAAGCTCTGCAACAGGCGCAGCCACTCGGGCATTTCCGGCGGGAAGAACAGCTGACTGAGCGTCAGGGCGAAAAATACGAAGATGATGAAATCGTAGATTTCCAGCGCCCCGCCCAGTGCCGCCAGGCCAAGGGTTTTGTAGTCTCCCCGGCTGATGGGTTGTGGGCGTGGTCGAAGAATGGCTGTCATGAAAGACCCCAAATCACAGGTTGAAACGCACTCAGGTGCGACAAAGGCGCGCAGGATAACAAAGCTGACGGATTGAGGGCGGGTCGCTGACGGCTGGCACGCTCAGCGATCCGTTTAAAAACTCACCGTCGCCGACACCCGCGCTGTACGCGGCGCGCCGAGGAACAGGTAATCGTCACCCAGGTATTCGCCCGCGTCGCGCCAATAACGCTTGTCGAACAGGTTGTCGACCGTCAGGCGCAAGACGGTGTCGTAGCCCTCGATTTTCGTGCTGTAGCGGCTGCCTGCGTTGAACACCGCGTAGTCGTCGACCTTCACCGAGCCTTCGCGGTTGGCGTACTTGCTTGAGCTGTATTGCACGCCGCCCAGCAGCGCCAATCCCTGAATCGGCAACGTGTAATCGGCTGACAGGCTGCTGCGGAGCTTGGGCACGTTGATCGCCTGATGGTCTTCGTAGAGCGCGGTGCCGCTGTCTTCCACTCTGGCGCGAATGGCCGCGACGCTGGCCGACAGTTGCAGCTGCGAGGTCACGTAGCCATTGGCGCTCAGCTCGATGCCGGTGTTTTTCTGCTGGCCCTGCTGGACGAAGGTCAGGCTGCCGTCGTCGTTGGGTTTCGAATACTGATAGGCCTGACGGGTTTGAAACACCGCCGCCGTGAAGCTCATGCGGCGCCAGTCGTATTTGATCCCGGCTTCCAGCTGGCGAGAGGTGGTGGGGGCAAGGATTTCCCCGACATTGCTGTCGAACACCGACGCCGTGCCGCCCAGCGACAATCCTTTGCTGTAACTGGCGTACAGCGAAACGCTGTCGATCGGCTTGTAGATCAGCGCGGCTTGGGGCAAGAAGATCGACCGCTCGGTGTGGCGGTTTGCGCTGCCGTCTTCGTTGTAGGCCTTTTCATCGAGCTTCACTTCACGCCCGCCGACGATTGTCTGCCAATGTTCATTGAAGCTGATGCGATCTGTGGCGAAAAGCCCGTACTGACGACTGTCCAGACGCCGTTCGGTGTGGCCCACCGACAGGTCCGACGGCGCGAAAGTGTCGGGCGTTTCATGGATGTTGCCGGAGCCGATGTATTCACTGAAATACGGGCGGGTGTCGACCGTGCGGCGCAACGCGCTGGTGCCGAACGTCAGCTCATGCTTGAGCCAGCCGGTGTCGAACAGGCCGGTCATCGACGCCTCCACTTCGTCGTTGCGCCGCGTGTCGTCCGGGCTGCGGAAGTCGTAGATGTCGTAGCCGCCGCTCGGCGTGAAGTGCCCGGTCAGCGGCTCGGCTGGACAATCGCTCTGGTAATAGCAGCCGTAGGCGAAGGCGCTGTAATCGTCGATGACCACGCGGCTGCGTGATGCGCTGAGGCTGGCTTTCCAGTCGTCGCTGAGGCGATATTCGTAACGGCCGCTCATGTTCAGCGAATCGATGCCCACCGGATTCGAACCGCTTTGATAGCCCAACAGCTTGCGCGGCGAGGCGTCGTGGGGCAGCTCGGTGCCGCCCAGCAACTGATAGCCCGGCACCGAGCGCTGCTCTTTGGTTTGGTATTCCACGTCGAGCTGCAGGGTGGACTGGTCGTTAATGTTCCAGTCGAAGGCCAGCGAGGCAAAATCCCGTTGTCCATTGGCGTGCTCGACGTAGGAGCGAATGTCCTCGTGGGCGACGTTGGCGCGCAGGCCGAACTGTTTCTCGCTGCCGAACCAGCCGCCGACGTCCGTAGCGATGTAGCGCTCGCCCTGCTCGTTGGTCGAGACCGTCACCGAGCGCACGTCTTCCGGGCGCTTGGTCTTGTAATTGATCACGCCGGCAGGCTCCGACACGCCGCTTTGCAGGCCCGACAGCCCTTTGAGCAGCTCGACCTGCTCCTTGTTTTCCAGCGCCACGTTCTGCTCGCCGGTGATGCTGCGGCCATTGATGCGGTAGCTGTTGGCGGCATTGAGTGAAAACCCGCGCACGACGAAGTTTTCGTAGTAGCCCACCGGCGCGTAGCTGTCCCCCACTGAAGCGTCGTTGCGCAGGACCTCGCTGAGCAGCCTGGCGTGCTGGTCTTCCAGCCGTTGGGCGGTGAACACCGATATCGACGCAGGCGTATCGCGCAGCGGCGTTTCACCAAAACCGCCCACCGACGCCCCGCTCGCCTGATAAATCGAGTCCTGCTCACCGGTTACGCGCAGCGCATCCAGCGTCACCGGTTCTGCCTCCTGAGCCGCCAGCCACGGCGAAGCGAAGGCGATACTCAACGGCAACAGTCGACGCGTAAGGCCGGCAGCGGGACGGGAGGGAATGATCATCGGCGGGTGTATTCCTGGTGATGGGCAGTCGGGCAATGAAAAACGCAGGCGGGTTCGGCGGCGCCTCTTTTACGTTCTGCGCTGACTTTTTACAACCGGGATCGATGTGAGGTGTGGACATCGCGAAGGGTCATTCGATACGAAAGTCTGGATGCAGAAGCCTCCAGTGCGCGCGCAAGGCATCCTGCTGCCGATCTGGCATTGGGCTGTCGGTTAGAGCACCGGGCCAAAGGGTACGCGCGCTGTCTATCGTGGCTTTCAGGTTATAGAGGACCGGTCTCCAGGGAATGTCGCCGTATTCGGCCCACTTCTGGAAGTGCTCGAGTGACATGTCATACCAGCTCCTGGCCTTGGCCATATTCAGGGCAGGCTTGGACTCATCGACAATGTAGGCCTTGGTCGTGACAATGTCGTAGGCGGGTGAAAGCTCGGCGTTTCGACCGTCGCGGTACATCATGCTCCAGTTCTTGAGGTGCGCATCGCCGTTGGCCAGCAGCACATTGACCAGCAGCCGCCTCGCCATCTGTATGGCATCCCGCTGCGCGTGGAGCGAGTTCCGGTAAACCAGCTTGCCAATCTGATCGGAGCTTGCGCTGCGGTATTTATCCTGTGCGTAAGCGAAGAATATTTGCGCAAAATCTTCGGCATGCACCCGCGCGTTTCCTGGCAGACGGTCGAACCGACGTATGCCGTAAGCATGCGTTTCGTCTGGCAGGTTTATGTTCGGCAGCGCTTCAATATCGGCCATCGGGATCAGTCTGATTTCCGGAATGTCGACACCGGCAAGCGCAGCCAGCGTCATCGCCGTGTATTCATTCAGCGGAACGAAGGGGTGAATTGTGGAAGGCGTCTTGATGATCCAGTCGCCAGGCGCCTCCGGATCCCCGGTGATGTACCGCCCATCTCTGTCGCGCATGGAAAATTTCATTTGCACCCCGGCCAGCGAGAAATGCGCCTGGCTGTCAGGGATGTCGATGACGGTAGCGTCGAGTTTTCCACGATGCTGCAGGCCCAGCCCAGGGATCTCTGCAGCGTCCATTCGCTGCGCTATCAAAGCGCCCGGCAAGTCGCGACCCAGCCATGTCAGCAGCGGAAATTCGTTATCGCGGTGGACTTTCATTGCTTGAGAGAGGAAATCCCGCAATGCCCCCTCCGGCAGGAGATTGCTCAAGACGGGATGTAGCTTATGTGCGGTGATATAGGGATGCCGTTTGGCCAATTGCTGCGCGAATGCCATCGGATCGGTGTGCGACAGCGTCAGCGGAAATCGGTCCTGATTCTCGATGTACTCCGGCGCCAGGGTAAAGACGTTTTTGCCATTGGAATACCCCGCAACGTAACCCACGCGCGCTCCCTGAAGCGTTAGCTGCAAGGCGGCGACCGTTTCATCAGCCATCAGAGATCACCCCACGGACTCTCATCGGCCTCGTTGACGAAAAGCTCTGGCCGCGCGGCATCGTTCGCCTGCGCGGCATAGGGGCGATCGCTGTTGGGTGCTGCCTCGCTGTCGAGAACTCTCTGTACAGCGGCGAGCTTTGACTTGGGAACCAGGAGCAAAGTGGCGTCGAGCCCTTCTGCGATCTGGTCAAGTGTCGTCAAACGCGGGTTACCACCCGCTTCGATCTTGCCGTACTGCTGACGGGTCACGCCCGCACGCAGGGGCATTTCCTGTATTTGCAGGCCTAACGCCAGTCGCCGCTTGCGAATCTGGTCCAGCAGGGTGGTTTTCATGGGTGCCTCACCGTCGAGCAGTGAGTATGTAATGTATATGGCTCAGGTCAAGTCTGATGAGCGTTATAAGGCTCATTTCCGTCTAGGGAGCCATATAGCCTACATCCGCCAATGGATGAGCCATATACCGCTCATTGCAACTCATGGAGCCTTATACGTGACATAACAGCGCCACCTCGTTGAGCACTTCGACAAAACTCTCACCCAAGCCGCCCGCACGTCCGAGCGGCGACGTCAGCCCTGGATTACTGCTCGACCTTCAACCCGACCTTCAACAGCTTTCCGTTTTCCTCATCGGTCAGTACGTAGACGTACCCATCCGGCCCTTGTCGCACGTCGCGGATGCGGGACTTGAGTTCGCCGAGCAGGCGCTCTTCGTGCACCACCTTATCGTCCTTGAGCTCCAGACGAATCAGGTCCTCGGAGGCCAGCGCGCCAATGAAGACGTTGTGGTCCCATGCTTTGAACGTGCTTGAATCGTAGAAGGCCATGCCGCTGATGCCCGGGGATTTCTCCCACACATGGAACGGATTCTTCACGCCCTCGACGATCTTGCCTTTGGACTCTGAAATCGGCTCGCCGCTGTAATCGATGCCGAAGGTCGAGATCGGCCAGCCATAATTGCCGGCGCGTTCGATGATATTTATTTCATCGCCGCCACGCGGACCGTGTTCGTTGGTCCACAGCGTGCCGGTCCAGGGGTTGAGCGCAGCGCCCTGCTGATTGCGGTGACCGTAGCTCCAGATTTCCGGGCGCACGTTTTTCTGGCCGACAAAGGGGTTGTCTTTGGGCACGGTGCCATCCGGGTACAGGCGCACGACCTTGCCCTGCAGTTTGTCGAGGTCTTGCGCCGTGGCTCGGTCGTTGTTTTCGCCCAGCGCGATGAACAGGTAGCCGTCGCGATCAAAGACAATGCGCGAGCCGAAGTGGTTGCCCACCGACAATTTGGGCTGCTGCTGGAAAATGCGGGTGAAGCCTTCCAGTCGGGTCATGTCCTCAGAGAGCCGCGCGCGGCCCGCCGCGGTGCCGCCGGTCTTGCCGTCACTGGCCGCCTCGGCGTAGGTGAGGTAGACCATGCGGTCCTTGGCAAAGTCTGGCGACAGCTCGACGTCCAGCAAACCGCCCTGCCCTTGCAGCCAGACCTTCGGCACGCCCGAGATCGGCGCCGACAGCTTGCCGTCAGGCATTACCCGGCGCAGGTTGCCGGTGCGTTCGGTCACCAGCATGCCCTGGGCATTCGGCAAGAACGCAACCGCCCAAGGGCGTTGCAACCCGCCGGCGACCTCGTCGACCGTCAGGGTGCCGTTTTCGCTCTGGTAGGTCGCGGCATTCCCTTGCACGGAGAAACCCAATAACGCGGACGCGCATAAGGTCGCCAGTAAGCTCTTGCAAAGAGTGCTCTTGCAAAGAGTGCTCTTGCAAAGAGGGGTGGTACGCAACATGGGCGATTCCTTGTGAAATAGAAGGGATGCGGGCAGTCGTATCAGTTGCTGCGGCGCTGGGCGTCGTTTGAGGGGCGAGCAGGTGCTTGACGGGTCGGATACCCATTGCCGATGCCACCGTTTTCAAGGGTCGGCGGACGGGGCTGGGCAGGTCCCAGGTTCGGACCACCGACTCGCGGTGCGGTCGACTCGGTGCCCTGACGGCTGTTGGGGTTGGCGCGGCGGATGGCGCCATTGTCGGGCACATTGATGGAGCGGTTGGGATAGCCGGCAGCGGCTATCAACGGCGGGGAGCCCGCAGTGGGATCATCGGCTTGCGCCAGCCCGGCGGACAAGAGCCCGCCGAGCAAGACGACGGCGAGGCGACGCGAAAAACTCTTCATCATTTACCTTCTGTGGAATGGGTAACGATTCCGGTCTTTGATAGCGATCAGGCATGTAGGTTCGCGCCGTGACGGTGGATGAGCAACGTGTAGGACCTTTCGCTTTGTAACAAGAATAGTCGCGGGTAAGGCGAAAGAGACGGATTGCACAGGCCATTCAATGCCGCGGGCTCATGCAATCCCTGCAGGAGCCGGCTTGCTGGCGAACGCATCAGTCCAGACACTTGAGTGGTAAATGGCAAATCGGGTTCGCCAGCAAGCCGGCTCCCACGAATTTGCAGCACGGCGGCGTCCTGCAGCCTGGATCAACACCTCGTCGCCTGCTGCACAATTCTTCCAGACCTGCCGTAAGCTGCGGGTTAACGTGGCCCACGACTGACTGCCCCCCGATCAAGCCACCCTTTCCGAGGCCCCAGATGTCCGATCGCAACTGGATCGAGCTCAAACAGGACGCCACGTCCGGCATCGAGACGGTGCGCGCGCATTTTGAGGGGCATGCCTATGATCCGCACTGGCATGACAGTTACCTGGTGGGCATCACCGAACAGGGTTTGCAGCAATTCAACTGCCGTCGGCAGCAGCACAACAGCACGCCGGGCAAGGTGTTTTTGCTGGAGCCTGGCGACATCCACGACGGCACGGCTCCAGAAGCGGGCGGTTTTACCTACCGAACGTTGTACCTGGACCCGCGCTGGCTGGATCGCGAATTGCGCGCGCAGTTCGAAGAGGCGCCCGATAACGCCCAGCTCAGCTTCGCCGCGACGCTGGCCGAAGACCCGCGTCTGGCCATCGCTACCGCCAATGCCTTCGAAGCGATGCACCACGACGAATTGCGCATCGTCCGCCAGACCGCGCTGGACCACCTGCTCGCCGACCTGACCCGCCACTTGCGCTGGCGCACCCTGATCAACCCCGACCCGCGCCTGCCATTGGTGGCCCAGCGGGCACGGGATTATCTGCACAGTCACTTGCACCAGGACATCGGCCTGGATGATCTGGCGCAAGCAACCGGCGTTGACCGTTTTCGCCTGAGCCGCGCGTTCAAGGCGGCGTTCGGCATGGCGCCCCATGCCTACCTGATCCAGTTGCGCCTGACCCGAGCCCGGCATCGGCTGGCGCGGGGCGAGGCGCCTGTCAGCGTCGCGGCAGCATTGGGTTTCGCCGACCAAAGCCATCTGGGCCGCTGGTTCCAGCGCGCCTATCGCATGACCCCGGCGGACTACCGCCGACGCTGCTCAATTGTTCCAGACTGAAAGGTAACGGCGCGCTGATCATGGCCCCACGATCAATGACCGCCGAGTTGCGCCATGCAAACACTGCTGCCTTTTCTGCTGTTCGCCTTCGTCGCTTCGATCACGCCCGGGCCGACAAACATTCTGGTCCTGACCAACAGCTCGCGCTACGGACTGCTGCGCACACTGCCGATCGTGCTCGGGGCCTGCGCCGGCGCGGCGTTGCTGGTGCTGATGGTCGGCACCGGGCTGGGCGATCTGCCGGCCCGCCATCGCCAGGTGCAAACGGTGATGTCATGGGTCGGTATCGGCTGGCTGACCTGGCTGGCGTGGCAGATCTTCAGCGCCCCCGCTCAAACGATCGACCCGACGCAACCGCGCAGCGGCCCGACACTGGGCCTGTGGGGCGCGGCGAGCCTGCAGCTGGTCAACCCGAAAACCTGGATGATGGCGCTGGCGGTGGTCAGCGTCTTCGCGGGCACCGACGCCGACCGCATGCTGCGGGTGGCGTGGCTGTCGCTGGCGTTTTTCCTGGTGTCGATTCCGTGCATGAGCGCCTGGGCATACCTGGGCGTCAGCGCCGCCAAGTTCTGTCGCTCGGCGCAGAGCATGAAGCGCTTTAATCAGGCGATGGCGGTGCTGTTGCTGGTATCGGCGTGGTTAACGTTGGTGGTGTGAGGGCGGGCAGCACGCCATAAGCCGGCGTGATTTAATGCGCGCTGACTTCCTGATACGGACTGGCCATGGCGCGCTTTTACGATGCACGCGGCAATATCTACGCGGTGATCTCCCCCGATGCGCTGCGCGCCCTCGGCGTTTCCCTTCCCCTGTCACCGATGGAAGCTGCCGCTCGCCGTCAGGCCTGGACCGGCCAGGCCGTCGCGGCGATCTGTGACTGGCCCGCCGGCCAGCAACCGCCGGGCAGCAAACCTCATCGCTCGGACGGACTGCTGATTGGTCCGTTTCAGGACGCCGCGCCGTTTGACGTGCTGATCGTCAACACCGACGGCACCCTCGCCGAACGCAGCGGCAATGGCCTGACCATCTTCGCCCAGTCACTGGCTGACGCAAATCTCATCAACGGCAGCACACCATTCGTCCTGCGCGTTCATCACGACAATGCTGACTCGCCCAGCCCCGTTGCAACGCAAGTGGCCCCGGCGACCGTCGAGGACGTGAACGGGTTTTGGCTGGACATCGGCGCACCCGGTTTTGGCCGGCAGGCGGTGGGCGCAACAGGCCCGGGCGTCAGCAACGTGATGTTCAACGAGCGCGAGGTCAATCGGGTCGAGCGCATGGCATCGTTGCACCCGGCGTGGCACACCAGCGTGTTTGTCAGGGTTGGCAATCCCCACTGCGTCACGCTGGTGACCGATGCCGATGACCTGCCCAGTTTCGACGACCTTTTCGACGCCGACTTGAACGCGGCCCTCACCCGCATCGCCTTCGTCGCTGGCGAGTCAGGATGCGGCGACCCCTGCCCAGGCGGGATCAATCTTCAATGGGCCGCGCGTCTGGGGCCTAACCGTATTGCAGCACGGGTGTTCGAGCGGGGCGAAGGCCCGACGGCGTCCTCGGGTACCAGCGCCAGCGCGGTCGCATCGGCCGCGTGGCTCTGCGGGTGGGTTGAGGCGGGGCTGATAGACGTGGTGATGCCCGGCGGCACCGCGCCCTTGCGCCTGATCGAGCAGCAAGGGCAGTTACATCAGGTGCAGTTATTCGGCACGGCGCAGGTCAAGGCCTGACCCCGAACTATTCGCCGATGTCCTCGTTCCACAGCTCGGGTTTGGCCGCGATGAATTGCTGCATAAGCCCGGTGCAGGTCTTGTCATGCAGCACGTCGACTTCCACGCCACGGGACTTGAGCAGCGCTTCTTCGCCCATGAACGTTTCGTTTTCGCCGACGATGATTTTGCGGAGGCCGTACAGCAGGATTGCGCCGCTGCACATCGCGCAGGGCGACAGGGTGGTGTAAAGGGTGGCTTCCCGGTAAACGCGGGCGGGCTGGCGGCCGGCGTTTTCGAGCGCGTCCATTTCGCCGTGCTTGATGGCGCTGCCTTCCTGGACGCGACGATTATGGCCGCGGCCGATGATCTTGCCGTCATGGACAATGACCGAGCCAATCGGAATACCGCCTTCAGCCAGGCTCTTCTGTGCCTCGTCAATGGCCGCTTGCATGAATGGGTCCATGGTCTCTCCTTTCCTTCGTGACGGGTATGATCGAAAAATAACGGCGCTTCGCACAGCGCATGCTCAAGGCTTGGCTTTTTTCAGCGCGTTGTCCAGCGCGGTCGACACATAGACCTTGAGCAGTTCGCTGGAACGGTCTTTCATGTCCGCGCCGACGTCGCGCTGTTTGTTGCGGAATTTGTTCGCCACTTCCGGGGCCGGGTCGGGGGCATCCAGCCCTTGCAGCTCTTCGGGCGTGAACGATGCTGAGTAGGCGGCCGCCAGGTTGCGGTCCCATTCCTGCTGATACTGGGGCTGCAGGCTTTGCAGTTCGTCCTGAACGATTTCCTGCGCCTTGGTGCGGCCGACGGTCTCGACGATCGTCGCGAAGGTCACCGTGTGGGAAGCGACTTGATAGCCCAGCCAGCCCAGACTTTCGCCCAGATGCCGGTCCTGCACGAAGGTCAGCGCGGAATCCCTGGCCACCGGCGCAGGGGCTGTTTCGCCCGCCAGCGCCACATTCTGCAGCGCCATCACGCCCACCCACATCAGCCCCACTGCCGCTTTCTTCATCGTCAAGGCTGTCGATCTGCAATATCCCATGTCCTCTCCCCGCGACTTTTTATGTGTGATCAACGCTCTGATTGCCCGCTGGACGCTAACAGTTGAGGGGCGAGGTATCCAACGAATGTCCTGCTGACGCCGTGCGCACCTTGTGGGACCGGCTTTAGCCGTGCGCCCATTGCTGCGCCGTCATGCGGTAAATCCTTACGCCCTGGCGATGGTACTGGCTATGCACGAACCCACCGAAACCGAGCTTCTTGATAACCTTCACCGAGGCGAAATTGGTGGGCTGGACAATCGCGATCAACGAGGCCAGCCGCAGCTGTTCAAAGCCGTACGCCACCGCGCTATGCGCGGCTTCAGTGCCCAGACCTCGCCCCCAGAACCCGCTCGCAAGCCGGTATCCAATCTCGATCTCGTCCCTGTCTTCGACCCGCTCAGCATTCAGACCGCAGAAGCCGACAAGGGTTGAAGTGAATTTCTCCACCACCGCCCATGGACCAAAGCCGCGTTCACGATAGGATGCACGGCACCACTCGATGAACTCGCCGGTGGCCTCCTGCGACAACACGCCCGCCACGGAATGGCGCATCACCTCCGCATCTCCAAGGATCAGCGCCAGCGCCGGGGTGTCCTCGGGGGTAAGTTCGCGCAGGATCAGGCGTTCGGTGTGCAAGGGTATAAATGAGGGGTTCATGGAGTGTCACTCCTGCATGAACGGGATTGCCTGTAGGACAAGCGGCAGTCCGCTGCTTGCCCCACGGTCTGACGGGAAACGCTTACAGAGCCGCCTTCACCTTGCCGGCCACGTCGGCCGGCACCCAGCCGGTCCAGATTTCCGGGTGATCCTTGAGGAACTGCTTCGCCACAACAGTTGGCTCCAGACGCTTCTCGCTCATATCGCCCAAGGTCTTGTTCAACGGGTCGATGGGCAGATCCACTTTCTCGAAGAAGCTCACCAGATCGGGGTACTGCTGACGGAAGGGTTCCGACACGCCGATCGCCAGGTGCGCAGCGAGGGAGCTGGAGCCGATCGGGTTTGGATTGCTGGCGTCGGCAAGGGTTTTCCAGGCGGCCTCGTTGAACGGCGGCTCTTGCAGTTTGATCAGTTTGAAGCGACCCAGCAGCGGCGTCGGCGACCAGTAGTAGAACAACACCGGCTTGCCGCGACGAATGGACGACGCAACTTCTGCATCCAGTGCAGCGCCGGAACCGGTGCGGAAGTTCACGTAGCTGTCGTTGAGCTTGTAGGCTTTGAGCTTCTGGGTGTTGACGATTTCCGATGTCCAGCCGGTCGGGCTGTTGAGGAAGCGGCCTTTGTCCGGCGATTCCGGGTCCTTGAACACGTCTTTGTACTTGGGCAGGTCCGACACCGATTTGAGGTCCGGCGCCAGCGGTTTAATGCCGCGTTCCGGGTCGCCCTTGATCACGAACTCCGGTACCCACCAGCCTTCGGTGGCGCCTTTGACGATGTCTCCCAGACCGTGAACCTTGCCCTCGGCCTCCGCCTTGACCCACGCAGGGCTGCGTCCCGCCCACTCCTCGCCGATCACCTGAATGTCGTTCTTGGCCAGCGCCGCTTCCAGACTCACCGTGCTGCCCGGCAGCTTATCGGTGGGGTAGCCGTAGCCTTTTTCCACGATGGTGCGCAGGATTTCGGTAATCAGGCTGCCGCTCTCCCACGTGATGTCACCGAAATGAATCGGCGCGGCTTTTTCCGCGCTGTGCGCCGAACCTGTCAGCGCAGCCAGTGCCAGCAGCGAGCCGCCCAGCAGTTTTTTGATTGGTGTCATGGGTGTCTCTCGTTGCTCGGGATGGGAGATGCTCAATCGGTTTGGCACAGTCGGCCGGGCACAACGCACGCCTATTCCAGACAAGCGCGACGGCAACAGGTTTCAGCCTGGTCCATATAGTCGCTCACCGAGCGCTGTGAAATGCCCAGGTGCGCGGCAATTTCAGGGTAGGTCAAACCGCCGCGCCGCGAGAGCACAAACGTTGATTTGATCTTCGCAGGGAGGCGATCGAGGCGGCGGTCCAGACGGTCAAGGGCTTGCAGCGTGGCGGCGTGGCTCTCTACCGACTCGCCGGGGACCGCGTCTTCGCGGGACAACCTTTCCAGGTAGTCGCGCTGCTGATCGCGGCGCCGCCAGTGCTCGTACACCAGGCGCTGGGCAATCGTGGTGAGCAGTGCGCGGGGGTCGCGGATCGGCACAACGTTGGGCGAGGCCAGCAGTTGCAGAAAGGTTTCGGAGGCGATGTCTTCGGCGCTTTGCGTGGAGTCCAGCAGCCGACGCACGCGCAGGCATAGCCACGCATGGTGCTGCATGAACAGTTCGCTTAGGTAATGGCGATGCGTAACGTCGGCGTCAGCCATAAGACATCCCCTGCCCTGATGTTTTTATCGTCGGGAGTTTCCGAAAGGGCATGCTAGCAAGCGCGGTTATGCAGTAAAAATACTTAAAAGTGATCTTTATAGACCGAATATGAATAACTAAAGCGACGGCAAGCCCTGCGATATCGCCTGCTGCTGGTAATCCAGCAGCACCTGATAATCGGCCTCGACCGCTGGCAACACCTTACTGATGGCCAACACTCGCGCCACCTCCGGCAGGTCGCCGAGTGCATGATTCATGGCCTGACGAATCGCGGCTACGTCACTGCCCATGCGGGTGATGTAGGGCAGGCATGGGCCTTTCGCGGTGCGCGCAACCACCTTTATGCCAGCGACTTCCGCACTGGCGTCGCGGGCCAGATAATCGAAGGTCACGCTGTCAATCGCAGCCAGATCGCCCTCGCCCGCCTTGAGTGCGGCGAGGCTGGCGCGGTGGCCGCCGGTGAGCGTGACCTCGGCGAAGAATCGTCCCTGCTGCTGAAGCGGCGCCAAGGCGTGGCGAAACAGATTCATGCCGGAATTGGAATCCCGCGAGTTAAGCAGGCCATGGCTGCCCCGGAACTCGACGAGCGTCTGGCGCAGATCCTCCTCGCGGGCAACGATAAGGCTGCAATGATTGCCCTCCGCGCTGTGGGGCAACTGATACACCGGACGCCCCACCACCTGCACCTGGCCGCGCAGTGCCGTCATCAGCGGGTAGCCGCAGGTTTGCGTCAGCAGTAATTGCGGTGATAACCACAACGCCGTCAGGTCCGGCGCGGCTGCATCGAGGCGCTGTACGCCGAGGATTTGCAGTACTCGATGCAGCCACTGTTGCTGCGCCTGCTCAATGCGCGGCGGGGCGACGTACATCAGGAGTTCGGCGAAGCCTTGGGGCATGTTCCGGTTCCACTTCAGACGTAGGGATGTTGAGGACTGTCGATAGGATTGAAGCTGTAGCGGCGAAAGAGTTCAGCGTAACCGTCCACCAGAAACCCACCGCTGCGTGCCAGCCACTGCTCGCGACGCGCCCGATACACGGTCGGCATGTGATACCACGACAGGCCGGGCAAGTCGTGGTGCACGAGGTGCAGATTCAGGTTCAGGAACAGCCAGGCCCAGGGCCACGAGGCCTCATTGATCACAGTGCGCTCCTGCGGCTGCTCGCCGGGACGGTGCTCGTAGTACGAACGCATCATCGACACGGCCAGCGCTGGCACGCTGCAGAAGAGTACGTAGTGCACGCTCGAGATCGCACTGAAGTGTTCGATGAACACGAATATCAGCACCAGAAGGCCGCCGTGGGTCGACCACATCGCCCAGGCCTGACGGTCGCCACGCAGCAATCGCCGGGTTTCTCCGACGATCAGACTGCTCAACGCCAAGGGCACGCCAAATACCAGACGGCCCGGCGGGGTCTTGTCGAGCCAGCGCAATACACGCATCAGTCTGCCGGTCTGTTTCCAGTGCAACTGGCTGAGATAACGGCTCTCCGGGTCCCGCCCGGGAACGGTGAGGTCCTCATCGCAGTGGTGCCGCAAGTGGGTATCGCGATAAAGCGTGTACGGGTACCAGACCGCAAATGGCGCGTAACCCAGCAGCTTGTTCAGCCGCAACGAACGCGTCGGATGGCCATGCAGCACTTCATGTTGCACCGACATCCACAGCACCAGCAGCGGGATCATCAATAGCGTTGTTGGCCAGGCGCCGAGGTGCGGGCTGGCGATCAGCAGCGCCGGCCAGCCTGCATACACACCGATCAGCAACAACCAGGTCGGCCACTCCGTGCGGCCCGTGAAGCTTGCGCGCAGCTGCTTGATCTCGTCGCGCTGCGCGTCGTCCAGATAGTGAGGCATTGCCGGTTCCTGCATTCGGGCTGATAACCGGTTGTGCAACGACGCAGGAAAAACTTGTAGATCGATTGGTTATGACGGTAGAACGATGCGCCCATCTGCCCTGACCTGACGCCCATCGCACATGCCCGACATTCGGTTTTTACCGCTTCCCGAACTCCAGCGCCCGTTGGCGGACAAGTTCTACCGCGCCCATCATTCGGCCATGCGTGCCAGGGGCGAGGCGCAGGTGTGGGTGGCGCGCAAGGCGCAGATTGTCGGTGCTCTGTGCCTGACCCCCGTCGCCGGCGGGCACTGGCTGACGGGGCTGTTCGTTGAGCAGGCCGAACGCGGGCGCGGCGTCGCGGCCGGTTTGATCGCGGCAGCACTCATCGGTGCTGAAGGACATGTCTGGTTGTTCTGTGAGGCCGAGCTGGTCGGGTTCTACCAGCGGTTAGGCTTCGTTGAGGCGCTGGAACTGCCGCAGGCATTGGCCGGACGCCTGGCGCGTTATCGGCAGACCAGGCCATTGGTCGCGCTGGTGCGTTTGGAGGATCAGTAATCCCTGCGCATGCTTAGATCCTTTCGTGCGGTGGACCGAACCAAACGTGCCATCCGGGTCCGAGCCTTGCGTGCTAGCCTCGCCGGTCATTTCTTGATCAAGCAGGATGCACATGAAGCCGGCGCTTATTGTTTTATCTCTCACCGCCCTTTTAGGGACAGGCAGTGCAATGGCAACTGAGGCTGCGCCTGCGTCCACCGTCAGCCACGAGCAGTTCGCCACCCTCCTCGGCGGCAACTGGCGGGTGCCGCAGAACGCGGCGCGTGATCAGTACCGTCACCCGGAGCAAACGCTGGCATTCTTCGGTCTGCGCCCGGATCAAACGGTGATCGAAATCACGCCGGGCAACGGCTGGTACAGCGAACTGCTGGCGCCGCTGCTCAAGGACAAGGGCCGTTACGTCGCGGCGGTCGTCGACCCCTCCACCAGCGATTACGCAAAGAAATCCGCCGACAGTCTCAAGCAGAAATACACGGCCGACCCCACCCATTACGGCAAAGTCGAAGTTGTCGCGTATGCGCCCCAGGCGCCTGTGTTCGGCAAGCCAGGCTCGGCAGACACCGTGCTGACCTTCCGTAACGTGCACAACTGGGTCGACGCCGGCAACGAAGCCGCGACCTTCAAGGGGTTCTACGATGTGCTGAAACCGGGCGGCACTTTGGGCGTGGTCGATCACCGAGCCAAACCCGGCACCACTGCCAAAGACAACGAGAAGAATGGCTACCTGCCGACGGACTACGTGATCAAACTGGCGCAGAACGCCGGGTTCACGCTGGCGGGTGAAAGCGACATCAACGCCAACCCGAAAGACACCAAAGACTACCCCGACGGCGTCTGGACGCTGCCGCCAGCATTGGTCAAAGGTGAACAGGACAAAGCGAAGTTTCTGGCAATCGGCGAGTCGGACCGCATGACACTGCGGTTCATCAAATCCGCGAAATGAACCGAGCCTGCTCACGGGCAGTGAATACGCCGCGACTCTTCAACCACCGCCGAGCCACCGAGCTTGCTCGTGCAGAGGCCAGTGCGTCGGCGTTATTCGTCCGCGTTCGGGTCCATGCCCGGGAATAGCACTTCGATGAAGCCGAACCGGCTGAAGTCGGTAATCCGTGACGGATACAGACGGCCGATCAGATGATCGCATTCGTGCTGGACCACTCGCGCATGAAACCCGCGGGCTTCACGCTGGATGCGGTTGCCGTCAGGGTCGAAACCTTCGTAGCGAATGTGCTCGTAGCGATCCACCACACCGCGCAGACCGGGAACTGAAAGGCAGCCTTCCCAGCCCTCCTCCAGCGTCTGCTCCAGCGGGGTGATCAGCGGATTGAGGAGGATGGTCTGAGGCACGGCCTCCGCGTCGGGATAGCGATCACTGCGCTCAAATCCGAAGATCACCAACTGCAGATCGACGCCAATCTGCGGCGCGGCCAGGCCGACACCACCCACGCTTTCCATGGTCTCGAACATGTCCTCGATGAGCTGTTTAAGCTCACGGGAACCGAACATCGATTCAGGCACGGGCGGCGCGATGCGCAGCAGACGCTCGTCGCCCATTTTCAGAATTTCGCGGATCATTGCAGGGCCCTTGCAGCGAGCAGAGGCGCCGCAGTTGGACGCTCTCTGCTTTGATCGTTATCAGAACTTGTCGGTTTTCAACACCGGCGACGTCGGGGTGTAGTCGTTATCATGGTCGTGGTCATGGGTGTGGTCACGGCCGAGCCCGGACACGTGCTGCTTGATGTGCACCGTCTCAACACCCGCCGTGCCGTCGCGTTCACCCTCTTCTTTCTCGCCCTTCTCCTTGCCCTCGGCGGACATGTGCTCGATCACCGCGTTCATCTCCGCTCCCAGCAACAGCACCGCCGCCGAGATGTAGAAATACAGCAGCAATACAATGATCGCCCCGATGCTGCCGTACATTGCGTTGTAGTCGGCGAAGGTTTTCACGTAATAGGCAAAGCCCAGCGACGCAACGATCCATACCACGACCGCAAGCATGGAGCCCGGCGTGATGAAGCGGAAACTCTGCTTAACGTCGGGCATCACGTAATACATGATCGCCACCGCCACCATCAGCAGGAGGATGATCAGCGGCCAGCGCAGGATCGTCCACAGGGTCACGATGAAATCTTCCATGCCAATTTGCGCGGCGAGCCAGTTCATGACCTGCGGGCCGGTGACCATCAGCGCGGCAACCGTGAGCAACATCCCGGCGATGCCGACCGTATAGAAAACCGAAAGCGGGATACGCTTCCAGGCCGGCCGTGCTTCGACCACGTCATAGGCTGCGTTCATCGCACTCATCATCAGCCGCACGCCCGCAGACGCGGTCCACAGCGCAATGACGATACCGATCGACAGCAAGCCGCCCTTGGACTGTTGCAACTGGTCGATGACCGGATTGACCTGGTCGAGGGCTTGCGGCGGCAAGACCAGCTCGGATTGCAGTCGCAGCCAGCTGAAAAAGTCCGGCAGGTGCAGGAAGCCGATCAATGCGATGAGGAAGAGCAGGAACGGGAACAGCGAGAACAGCATCTGGTAGGCCAGTGCCGAGGCGTAGGTCGACATCTCGTCATCGAGAAACTCTTTGACCGTTCTGACCAGCACCGTCTTGATGCTGAGCTGGCGCAAGTGCGGGAATATCATGGCGTCTCCTTCGCGACACAGATGTAGCCAAAGCACGATTATTGATTCAGGTGTTCTACACGCGGTATGCATACGAGCAGGCAAACGCGTTGAAATTCCGTGTGTTGTCCCAACGGGCTGGCTTTTTACAGGGTGCCCGAGGGTGTTGGCTACAAATGATGTGTTTCAGGCAGTCGGCGACGCAAACAATAACGGCCATCAAAGGATGGCCGTCACGGTGTTGCAAATCAGTTCGCCTGGAACCCAAGGGCTCCGTGCGCAAGGGATTCAGACCTTGTCGACGCCTTTTTTGACGGCGTCTTTCGCGTCGCCAACGGTCTGTTGCGCTTCGCCTTTGACTTCCTGCGCTTTGCCTTCGGCACGCAGTTTGTCGTTGTCGGTGACTTTGCCGACGCCCTGCTTGACGTTGCCTACTGCTTCATTAGCCAAGCCTTTAGCTTTATCGCCGGTGCTGCTCATAGGGTTCACTCCAGGGTGGGATTAGAATGTCAAAGCTGACACAAGAACTGACCGGAGCGTCGAATCAGAGGTTCAATTATTTCGCGAGTGGGTTGACCAGCCCTGATGGGCGGGATTTTCCCATGCGTCCGCAGGGATACGGTTCGGGTGAAAAGCAGGCCTTTATGTTTCTTCGAGAACCCCGGAGAATGCGCGACCAAACCGGCCGCGCTCACAGCGCCGGGCCAGGTTGACGAGACCGTGATCCAGGAATGTTATGAAACTCGATAAGCAGCAGGCCATCGCGCGCCGCAACGAACAGCTTGGCGGCGCCGTGCTCGGCACCAATAACACGCACTTCGCCGTACTCGACCCCAAGCGCAATATCTGGTGGTTCGATTTGCCCATGAGCCGTCTGGCGGTCGGTCAGTACGAATGGCTGCATCTGCTCCTGCACACGCCGAGCACCGATGAGCTGATTCACTTGAAGGTGACCACCAAGTTCCTGCGTGATCAGAAAGACGCAGTGGTGGTTCGCAACGAAGGCAAGCGCAAATCCACCGTGAGCCTGGAGCTCTCGGCCGACAAGGATTCGTACTTGAAAGACATGCGCCCGAACGGCGCGAATCTGAGCTTCGCCAGCTTCGTACAGAAATGATCTGACGAGGTCATCCCTCAACCGCAGCGCAGGTTATCCGGCGCTGCGGTCGAGTGTCACGTCAGACCAGCTCGATCCGGTCGGCGTGAATGATGATCTGGCCCTGTTTGTACAGCGCGCCGATCGCCTTCTTGAAGTTGCCTTTACTCACGCCGAACAGGTTGCTGATCACCTGTGGGTCGCTCTTGTCGCTGACCGGCAGCACGCCGTTGTTGTCGCGTAGTTTGCCAAGGATCTGCGCGTTAAGGCTGCTGGCCAGCTGTTCGCCGACCGGCTGCAGGCTCAGGCTGATGTTGCCGTCGCTGCGCACTTCCTTGATGAAGCCTTTTTCCTGTTTGCCCGAACGCAGGAACTTGAACACCTCGTTCTTGTGAATCAGACCCCAATGCTTGTTGTTGATGATCGCCTTGAAGCCCATCGCGGTTTCTTCCGCCACCAGCAAGTCGACTTCCTGTCCGACTGCATAATTGGCAGGCACCTTGTCGAGGTAACGATCCAGACGCGTCGTTGCGGTGATGCGGCGCGAGTGCTTGTCGAGGTAGACATGCACCACGCAGTAATCACCGGCCTTGAGGGGCTGTTTCTCTTCCGAGTAAGGCAGCAGCAAATCCTTCGGCAGCCCCCAATCCAGGAAGATGCCGATGCTGTTGACTTCTACCACTTTGAGGCTGGCAAACTCACCGACCTGAACCTTGGGTTTCTCGGTGGTGGCAATTAACTTGTCATCGCTGTCCAGATAAATAAAGACGTTGAGCCAGTCTTCATCTTCGCTGGGAATATCTTTTGGAATATATCGATTGGGCAGCAGGATTTCGCCGTCTTGTGCCCCGTCCAGATATAAACCGAAGTTAGTGTGTTTAACCACTTGCAAACTGTTGTAGCGCCCGACTAAAGCCATGTCCAGATACCCTCGTTACGTGGGCGGCATTCTACCCGAATTCGGGCGGGCGTTCCGGATTGGCATCTGGTCCCGGTTCTGCCGCCCTGAAAATCAATGGGTATGCGAGCGCCCCAGCGTACCCGGTCGCGGACCGAAGCCATTCGTCAGGTCGCCAAGGCCAGTCGGCGCAGGGCGTACCAGCGGTTTCCAACCGGCCATCCATTTAAACAATGCAGCTAAAACAGTCATTTAGACGGGAACTGTCTAAAACTGAATGGCAGACTGGCGCACCTTTCACACGCCTGGCGACCGATAATTACCGAGCAATTTCCGGCCATTTCCGATAGGATGGCCGGCCGTATTAAATTTATATAGGTCAATAGCAGCCATGCGTGTAAAAGCATCCAACTCGAAAGCCAAGCCAGCTCCTGCCGTTGAGACCAGCGATTCGATCAACGCACAAATTGCAGCTTTCCTGAAATCCGGTGGCGAGATCCAGCAGATCGCCAAAGGCGTCAGCGGCCAGACCTTCGGCCCGTCCAAACAGATCTCCCTCGGCAAAAAGTAAATTTTCTCCCGCCTCCGCGGTCGACATCCAGGCGCTTTGATCACAAAGCGCCAGGTCTATCGCTCCCTCGCTGCACAAAGCTCTGCTTTACTCTCGTCACATGCCTGTCCATTCATAGCATTACGCATGGCTCATGTGAAAGAACGGACGATGCCCTGATCTGCTGACGTCTCTGCGGAAACCGATATGAACAAACGGATGATCATCGGCGCCCTGCTAAGCCTTGGGCTGACCGGCTGTGCGACGCACAGCTGTGACACTTCGGTGGCGGGCAGCACATGCCGCGCCGACTATCTGCTGTACCAGAACGACATGCTCCAGGCGAAGCTGCTGATCAACGAGCGCCGCGCCGAAAACGACGAGCTTGCGTCCGCCCTGCTTGAGCGGGCAGCGCGTGAAGACACGACCGGCGAGGCGGAGTTTTACCAGGCGATACTGCTCGTGCGTCAGAACGCCAGCCAAAAGCAGGTCGACGAAAAGCTCAATGATTCCGCCGATCGCAACTACCCGCTGGCCATTGCGTTACTGGCCCAACGGGCCGGTGTGCACGATCAGGAAAAGGCCGGTGCCTACCGTGCCAGGTACGAAAAGCTCGATGTCGCCACGAGCGGTTATCCCTCTTTCCCGCAAGCGTTGATCGTCGTCAATGAGCTGATTTCCGCGTCGAACTGATCGCGACGTTCGGCGCATCTGCATTGAATCGACCAATGGTCGCGAGTTATCGCCATTCGGCGGTATCCTTGCAACGCTCTAGTTCGCGGTTCTCGTCGGGCCATTCGGCTTCCGGACAGACACCTTCGACCCACTCCTACGAAACCTGAAAGGAGTGAAGCATGCCCTATGCTCGCTGTTTCACCCGTTGGACCGGTGCGGTGTTCGCCTGCGCCACCCTGATGCATCACGCCGCCAGCGCCCAGGTCATCGAGCGCGAACTGGGCGACTTCAGTCTCAAGCTCGGCACCACCCCAAGCCGCACCATGGCCCAAGGCCTGGTGACGCCGACCGGTGGCGACTCTAAATTCCATGGCGGACTCGACCTGACCCACGACAGCGGCTTCTACTTCGGCCAATGGTCACCCAGCACAGGGCTGACGTCCGACACTGCGCTGGAAGTCGATTCCTACATGGGATTCAAAAAGCCGTTCGACAAAACCCTCGGTTACGAGCTTGGCGTCATCCGCTACAGCTACCCGAACACCGACCAGCTCGACAGTCACGAGCTTTATGCCGGTTTTCGTATCTTCGACAGCCGCATCGGTACGGCCTTCAGCACTGATGCGGGCCGGCAGGACAGCAGCCTGTTCCTCGACCTGGGCAGCGTGATTCCGCTGGGCCTGGACCTGCGGATGCAGTACGGCAACCACCAGCTCGATTCACCGTCGATCATCGATGGCGGCGGCGTGGTCAATGCCTACAGCGACTGGTCTTTCAATGTCTCCCGGCCGTGGCTGGGGATGGACATGAACCTGATGTACAGCGGCTCAAGCCTGACCGGCGCCGATTGCAGCGCCTACAGCGGCCATAACCCTCAGTGTGAAAGCACCGTCACGCTCAAGGTCGTGCGCGCGTTTTTCTGATGAGTTGAACCGCAATGGCCCGACTTGCTCTATAACGGGGAGACGAACCGGCAAGGAGCTGTCATGGGCATTGTGTTGAAGACCTTCATTACGCTGTGGCTGAGCCTGGCGCTGTTAGCGGGGTGCAGTCAGATAGGTCTGACGTACCGGCATCTGGACTTCATCATTCCCTGGTCGCTCAACGACTATCTGGACATGAACGCTTCGCAGAAAGACTGGCTCGACGAGCGCTTGAAGGAGCACTTGAGCTGGCACTGCACCACCCAGATCCCCGGTTACCTCGACTGGCTGGACCGTCTGCAAGGGATGGTCGAGACCAACCAGGTCAATCAGGAGCAGCTCAAGGCACGCACCGCCGAAGCGCGGCAGGCCATCGCCACTCTCTCCAAAGAAATCACGCCGTCGGCGGTCGAGTTGCTTCGTCAGCTGGACGATCAGCAAGTGTCCGAAATGCAAGCGGCATTCGCCAAGGACCTGCGCAAGCATGAGGCCGAGTTCGTCGACCAGCCGCTGGACAAGCAAATCAGCGAGCGCGCTCAGCGCATGGAGAAACGTCTGACGCCCTGGATGGGCAAACTGAATGCCGCGCAGCAGGCGCGCGTGATGCAGTGGTCCACGTCGCTGGGCGAGCAAAATCGCCTGTGGATCGACAACCGAGCTCACTGGCAGTCACTGTTGCTCTCAGCCGTGAAACAGCGTCAGGCCGCAGATTTCGATCAAAGGATTGCCAGCTTGTTGCAGGATCGCCAGACCTTCTGGACACCCGAATACCGCGCGACGTACGACCACACCGAGCAGGCTGCGATTTCTCTGATCGCCGATCTGATGGCGCAGAGTACTGACGATCAACGACAGAAGTTACTGGCGAAGATCGCCGACGTGCGCAAGGACTTTACGGACTTGAGTTGCTACAAGAGCATGAAAAAAGCGTCCTGATCAGGACGCTTTCAGTATCAGGCGATTTGTGCTTTGGAGGCGACCTCATCGAAGGTCGCCGGATCCAACGCATCGGCCTGCTCATTCAGAACCTGACGCGGATGGTCATCGCCCGGAATGCTGCTGTCGATCAACGCCAGCAAGCTCGCGCCACGGGGGGTGAGGCCCAGGTGCTCGCCTCCTCCGGCTTCGCTGCTGGTCAGCGTCTCGAGAAACCCGCGCTTGAGCAGCAACGCTTGCAGCTCTGCGCCCGGCGCATTCAGTGAACCGGCGTTTCCGGCGCTGTTTTGTACGTCATGCAACAGGCGCTCGATCAGGTCCCAGTCGTATCGGTCAGACATGTTTCAACCTCCAGTGGGCCAACAGGGCAATACCCGTGACGTCCGGTCATCGGGCTTGATGCTCAGTGGTTGTGACCCAGCGGAACGCCAGCCGTTCAGCAGGCTGAACGGCTGGAGGAAGGGGCTTATTCAGTGACAGGCGGACGCGTAACGCGCTTTTTCAGCGGCGCCATCCCGTCCTGGCTGACCAAAGGCTCGGCCTTCGGGCGGTTTACCGATTTGCGCTTGGTAGGGCCCTTGGCGACGGCCTTCTTTTTGTCGCCCTTCTTGTCACCTTTGCCATCGGTCTTTTTCTTCTTCACGCCGACAGCCTTGCCCGACGCCTTGACCTTCTTCGGTCCGGTGTAGGTGCCTTTGACTTCCTTGATCGTGCGGCGCTCGAACTTCTGCTTCAGGTAGCGCTCGATGCTGGACATCAGGTTCCAGTCACCGTGGGTGATCAGCGAAATCGCCAGCCCTTCGCCACCGGCACGGCCAGTGCGGCCAATGCGGTGAACGTAATCGTCACCGGTGCGCGGCATGTCGAAGTTGATGACCATGTCCAGGCCGTCGACGTCCAGGCCACGGGCAGCGACATCGGTGGCCACCAGAATCTTCACCCCGCCCTGCTTCAGACGATCGATCGCCAGCTTGCGGTCCTTCTGGTCTTTGTCGCCGTGCAGCACGAACGCCTTGTACTCGAGCGCCACAAGGCGACCGTAAATGCGGTCAGCCATGGCGCGCGTGTTGGTGAAGATGATCGCTTTCTGGTAGGTCTCGTTGGCCAGCAGCCAGTTGAGGACCTGCTCTTTGTGTACGTTATGGTCGGCGGTGATGATCTGCTGCCGGGTGCCCGGAGCCAGCTCGCTGACGCTGTTGACCTGCAGGTGCTGCGGGTCTTTGAGCACTTTGCCGATCATCTCGCGCAGGCCCGAACCGCCGGTGGTGGCCGAAAACAGCATGGTCTGCTGACGGTTGGCGCATTCGCCGGCCAGGCGTTCGACGTCTTCGGCGAAACCCATGTCGAGCATGCGGTCGGCTTCGTCGAGGACCAGCAGTTCAACCTGCTTGAGGTCCAGGTTGCCAGCGTTGAGTTGCTCCAGCAGACGGCCCGGCGTGCCGATCAGAATGTCCGGCACCTTGCGCAGCATCGCGGCCTGGACCTTGAAGTCCTCACCGCCGGTGATCAGGCCGGCCTTGATGAAGGTGAACTGCGAGAAACGCTCCACTTCCTTTAGCGTCTGTTGCGCCAGCTCACGGGTCGGCAGCAGGATCACGGCGCGAATGTCGACACGCACCTTGGCCGGGCCCATCAGACGGTTGAGCATCGGTAATACGAACGCGGCAGTCTTGCCGCTGCCGGTCTGCGCCGTCACCCGTAGATCGTGTCCTTCCAGCGCCAGCGGAATGGCCGCTGTTTGCACAGGCGTAGGCTCGACGAAATTGAGTTCGGCCACGGCTTTTAGCAGGCGTTCGTGCAGGGCGAATTGGGAGAACACGGGTGTTACCTCGGCGTAATACAAAAAAACAGTCGCATAGGGTACCGGTTTAAGCCCGATTCGCCGAGCCTCTTTAGCTCAAAGGGCCTATTTTGTTACCGGATTTGGCCCGGACTGCCTTCCCTTTCACAACAATGCTCTAATCGCGCCCCGCATTTTTGTCAGGAGATCCAGCCCCCATGGACAGCCCTTCGCTTTGGCTACGCGCCCAGGAAATCTGGACGCTGCTGGAAAACCAGCCGATGCTGCGCGCGATCACCGGGCTGCTGATGCTGCTCATCGCCGCCTTTGTACTCGGGCGGCTGGCGCGATGGGTGACGCTCTATGCCATGAAGGCGCTGAGCCGCCAGCCGGCGCTGTTCTGGCTCAGCGATTTTCTGCACAACAAGGTCTTCCACCGGCTGGCCCAGGTCACGCCGTCGCTGGTGATCCAGTTCGGCCTCAATCTGGTGCCGAACCTGAGCGCCACCGCAAGCCACGTCATTGGCAACATCGCGCTGGCGTTCACTATCCTCTTTCTCATGCTCACCGTCGGCGCGCTGCTCAACGCGCTGCTGGACATCTACGCGCGCACCGAACACGCCCGCACCCGCTCGATCAAGGGCTACGTGCAACTGACCAAAATGATCCTGTACGTGTTCGCCGGAATCATCATCGTCGCCACGCTGATCGACCGATCACCGTTGTTGCTGCTCTCCGGGTTGGGCGCGATGTCGGCGGTGATTCTGCTCGTCTACAAAGACACGCTGCTGTCCTTCGTGGCCAGCGTGCAATTGACCAGCAACGACATGCTGCGCGTGGGCGACTGGATCGAAATGCCACAAGTCGGCGCTGATGGCGATGTGGTGGACATCACCCTGCACACCGTTAAGGTGCAGAATTTTGACAAGACCATCGTGTCGATCCCGACCTGGCGCCTGATGTCCGAGTCGTTCAAGAACTGGCGCGGGATGCAGCAATCCGGCGGACGCAGGATCAAGCGCAGCCTGTTCATCGACGCCAGCGGCGTGCGCTTTGTGTCCGATGAGGAAGAACAGAAGCTGACCCAGGTGCGTCTGCTGACGGATTACATGGGCCGCAAAAAAGCCGAGCTCAAGGCGTGGAACGAGGCCCAGGGCAACGTCGCCGAGCTGTCGGCCAACCGCCGCCGCATCACCAACATCGGCACCTTCCGCGCCTACACCCTGGCCTACCTGAAAAGCCACGCCGATATTCACCCGGACATGACCTGCATGGTCCGCCAAATGGAAACCACGGCCCAGGGCGTGCCACTGGAAATCTACTGCTTTACCCGCACCACCAGCTGGGCTGACTACGAGCGCATTCAGGGGGATATCTTCGATTACTTGCTGGCGGTGCTGCCGGAGTTCGGGCTGGGTGTGTATCAACAGCCGAGTGGGGCAGACTTGAAAACAGGCCTGGCGGGCTTATCGAATGTTCGAAACCAACGGGAAGATGAACTGCCGCCCGCCCCTCCACGCTCACAATGAAGAAGTGCGTAGCGAGTTGTTATCGGCCTGTTAACTTCAAACAACAAAAAGCCCGGCAGTTGCCGGGCTTCTGTTATTGCGATTCAGTAATACTGCCTTATTACAACCAGGCACTTACTGGTAACGCTGATAGCTGGAACCGAACTCTTTGCGGTTTTCAGCAACGATGACGGTGCCGGAAGCCTGGTCGGCGAAGGGCTTGACCGCGTCTTTGCTGGCGACCTTGCTGTCCAGGACGGTAGCGCTGGACGCATCGACGATGGCGCGTTGGCTAATCTGCTCTGGGCTGGCGAATGCAGAACCGGCGGCCAGGATGGACAATGCGAAACCGAAGGCGATGGACTTTTTCATGATGTAGATCTCCAAGTAGTTGCGGGTAAGTTGCTTAAGTTGTTTCGTTGGGGCCAATCTATTCGGTTGCCCCCGACATGAAAAACCACCCATGAAGATATCTAACATCACCGTCGCTGATGTCGTTAACGCGAGCGTCTACCCCGGCTGTTTCAGAGAACGGCTTGGCGTTGAAACAGACCGCGCCGACTGATCCACACCGATGAAACAATAACCAGCCCGCCCAAAAACAGCTTGCCCAGGTCTTCGTTCTGCCCCCAGATCAACAGATTGATCAGCAGCCCCATGGGCACGTGCAAGTTGTTCATCACCGCCAGCGTGGCGCCGTTGACCCTGCATGCCCCTTTGTTCCACCAATACATGCCGAGGGCGGTGGAGCACAGGCCGAGGAACAGCAACACCACCCACTGCTGAGGCGCATCCGGCAGATGCTGCGCGTTGCCGAACAGTAGAAACGCCGGCAACGCTACGGCCAGTGCGCCGAGGTAAAAATAGCCGAAGCGGCGGTAGTGCGGCAGATCGCTGGGGTGACGGGCCACCAGGTGTTTGTAGAGCACCTGCCCCGCCGCGTAAGTGAAGTTGGCCAACTGCAGCAACAGGAAACCACCGAGGAAATTCGGATCAACCCGGTCGTAACGGATGATGACCGCGCCCAGCACCGCCACAATGGCCGCCAGCAGGCCCCAGGGATTGAAGCGCCGATTGAGCGCGTCTTCAATCAGCGTGACGTGGAGGGGCGTGAGGATGGTAAACAGCAGCACTTCGGGGACCGTCAGCACGCGGAAGCTCAGGTACAGGCAGACGTAGGTGACGCCGAACTGCAATGCGCCGATCAGCAGCATGCCGCGCATGAAGGACGGCTCGACCTGACGCCAGCGCGTCAGCGGAATGAACACCAGACCGGCCAGTACGACGCGAAACAGCACGGCAAAGTAACTGTCGACGTGCCCGGCCAGGTAAACGCCGATGAGGCTGAAGGAAAACGCCTGAATCAGCGTCACGAAAAGTAGATAGCCCATGGTTGCCCCTTTTTTGAAGGCGGCGACCTTAGCCGGTTGATCTTGGCGTGTCTATTTAGCAGGCCGGCCGATTCGCGGATTGCGGCGTTGAAAGGTCAATCCATTTGCCATGGCAGCGGCGGGCATCTCGATCAAAGAAGTCGATTATCGACCGAAACCCATCCAGAAATTTGTTTTATCGACGGCAGCGCAGTACGCTCCGTCGACGCTGATGCGTGGGTTACAACGGCTCGCAGCTCAGGGAGATGCGCAGCTTGACGATGTCGCGGGTGAATTTTGCGGTGACTTCGGTGCTGCTTTTCGGCGCGACCTGGACCCGGCGCGTACGCGGTGCTTCCGGCCCGTTGCGAAAGACCACGCTGCACTTGGCCGGGACATCGCCAAAGTTGTTCAGGGTGATGTTGCCGATGTCGTAGGCGACGTCATGACTGTTGTAATCGACCTGCACGCCCTTGATGTCCTTCTCCACGTCGATGGGGTAGGCGAACGCGCTCAGCGGCAACATCGCCAGCAGCACACAACAGATTCTTTTCATGGGGCAGTCTCCATTCGGAAACCGCCAGCTTAGGACAACAGGAGCGAGAGATGAAAGCGCCCCGCGTGACCCTTGACCAATGGCGCACGCTGCAAGCCGTTGTCGACCATGGCGGCTTTGCTCAGGCCGCCGAAGCGCTGCACCGTTCGCAGTCGTCGGTCAGTTATACCGTCGCCAGGATGCAAGACCAGCTCGGCGTTCCGCTGTTGCGCATCGACGGCCGCAAAGCCGTGCTGACAGAAGCGGGCGAGGTGTTGCTGCGACGCTCGCGGCAACTGGTCAAGAATGCCAGCCAGCTTGAAGACCTGGCTCACCACATGGAGCAAGGCTGGGAGGCTGAGGTGCGTCTGGTGGTCGACGCCGCGTACCCGAACGCGCGACTGGTGCGGGCGCTGACCGCCTTTATGCCGCAAAGCCGCGGATGCCGGGTGCGGCTGCGTGAGGAAGTGCTGTCGGGCGTTGAGGAAGTGTTACTGGAAGGTGTCGCCGATCTCGCCATCAGTGGCTTCAGCATTCCGGGGTATCTGGGTAACGAGATGAGCAAGGTCGAGTTCGTCGCCGTCGCGCACCCCGGCCATGCCCTGCATCAGCTGCAGCGCGAGTTGAATTTTCAGGACCTGGAAAGCCAGCTGCAGGTGGTGATCCGTGACTCGGGACGCAACCAGCCACGCGACGTCGGCTGGCTCGGCGCCGAACAGCGCTGGACGGTCGGCAGCCTCGCCACCGCCGCTGCTTTCGTCAGCAGCGGGTTGGGCTTTGCCTGGCTGCCGCGCCACGTCATCGAGCGGGAAATCAACGAAGGCGTGCTGAAGATTCTGCCCCTGGACAAAGGCGGCAGCCGGCATCCGACCTTCTACCTGTATTCCAGCAAGGACAAACCGCTCGGGCCGGCGACGCAGATCCTGATTGAGCTGATTCAGAGCTTCGACACCGCGCCGCTGGATGCGCCCTTCCCCGCGCCACAGCAGATGCTGTGAATACTCACTGATACCGCGTACTCCTGTGGGACCGGCTTTAGCCGGGAAAGCGTCAGAGGCTACACCGCAAGATTGCCGGCGCCCACGCTAGCCTCTTCCCGGCTGAAGCCGGTCCCACTAACAACCGCGTTTACCCTGTGGGACCGGCTTTAGCCGGGAAAGCGTCCGGCGTCACGCCGCAAAATCGAGGGTGTTCAGGCTGGCCTCTTCCCGGCTGAAGCCGGTCCCACTGACATCGCGTATACCCTGTGGGACCGACTCCAGCCGGGAGAGCGTCAGGCGTCACACCGCAAAATCGAGGGTGTTCAGGCTGGTCTCTTCCCGGCTGAAGCCGGTCCCACTAAAACACCGCGTACTCCCGTGGGACCGGCTTTAGCCGGGAAAGCGTCCGGCGTCACACCGCAAAATCGAGGGTGTTCAGGCTGGCCTCTTCCCGGCTGAAGCCGGTCCCACTGACATCGCGTATACCCTGTGGGACCGGCTTTAGCCGGGAAAGCGTCAGGCGTCACGCCGCAAAATTGAGAGTGTTCAGACTGGCCTCTTCCCGGCTGAAGCCGGTCCCACAAAAACACCGCGTACTCCTGTGGGACCGGCTTTAGCCGGGAAAGCGTCAGCCGTCACGCCGCAAATTTGAAGGTGCTCCATCCTGCCCATTCCCGGCTGAAGCCGGTCCCACAAAAACGACGAACGCCACACCCCTACTGTCCAAATCCCGGTAAACGTGCTTCCCTTACGACCTGTTTTTTCGCAGTCGACATCAATTCAGGACTCTGCCCATGCTGAAGAAAATCGCCCTCTCCGCCGCTGCTGTGTTGTTCGCGAGCAATCTGATGGCCGCTCCCGCGCCTCACGTCGTGCTGACCACCAGCTTTGGCGATGTGGAAATCGAGCTGAACCAGGACAAGGCGCCCGTCAGCACGCAGAACTTCCTCAAGTACGTCGACAGCAACTTCTACAACAACACGATTTTCCACCGTGTCATTCCGGGCTTCATGGCTCAGGGCGGCGGCTTCACGGCACAGATGCAACAGAAACCCACCAACGACCCGATCAAGAACGAAGCCGATAACGGCCTGAACAACGTCCGCGGCACCGTTGCCATGGCGCGTACGTCGGACGTCAACTCGGCCACCAGCCAGTTTTTCATCAACGTGAAGGACAACGCGATGCTCGACCACGGCGCCCGTGACTATGGCTACGCGGTGTTCGGCAAAGTCGTGAAGGGCATGGACGTCGTTGACCAGATCGTCAACTCGCCGGCCGGCAACAAGGGCGGGATGCAGAACGTGCCGCTGGACCCGATCCTGATCAAGACGGCAAAGCGCGTGAACTAAGCGTATCGAAAGCGCAAAAGCCGGGCGCCTGCCCGGCTTTTGCATTTTCGGGACCCGGCGACTTGAATCAGCGTGAGCAATCACGCTCTCCTGCGGTCTGATCCGATGACCGTCGTCGAGCAGCTCCCGAGCCGCTGTACCCCCCTCATTGAAAGGAGAGCCCGCTCAAGCGTGGGCGTGAATGCCAATGCTCTATCGCCGTTTTGAACAGCTGATCGATATCTTCCGCGAAGCCCCCACTGCCGCCCCGCCCAACACCGTCACCTCGTTTTACCTGTATTACCTGCGCCAGGTGTGGCCCACCTTCGCCGCACTGCTGGTGGTCGGACTGGTCGGAGCGCTGATCGAAGTGTCGCTGTTCAGCTACCTGAGCCGCATCATCGATCTGGCCCAAGGCACGCCAAACCCGAATTTCTTCCGCGAGCATGCGTTCGAGCTGACGTGGATGGTCGTCGTCGCGCTGGTGCTGCGACCGATCTTTGTCGCCCTGCACGATCTGCTGGTGCATCAGACCATCAGCCCCGGCATGACCAGCATGATCAACTGGCAGAACCACAGTTACGTCCTCAAGCAGAGCCTGAATTTCTTCCAGAATGACTTCGCCGGGCGCATCGCCCAACGCATTGTCCAGACCGGCAACGCACTGCGTGATTCCGCGGTGCAATCGGTGGATGCGTTGTGGCACGTGCTGATCTATTCGATCAGCGCGCTGGTGCTGTTCGCCGAGGCCGACTGGCGCTTGATGATTCCGCTGCTGAGCTGGATGTTCGCGTTCATCCTGGCGCTGTGGTACTTCGTGCCACGGGTCAAGGAGCGTTCGGTCATCTCTTCCGATGCGCGTTCGAAACTGATGGGCCGCATCGTCGATGGCTACACCAACATCGCCACGCTCAAGCTGTTTGCCCACACCAATTCCGAGCAGCAATACGCCCGCGAGGCCATCAGCGAACAGACCGAGAAGACCCAGCTGGCAGGCCGCGTGATCACTGAAATGGACACCGTGATCACCACGCTCAACGGGATTCTGATTGTGACTACCACGGGGCTGGCGTTGTGGCTGTGGACGCAGTCTTTGATTTCCGTGGGCGCCATTGCGCTGGCGACCGGTCTGGCGATTCGGATCGTCAACATGTCCGGCTGGATCATGTGGGTGGTCAACGGCATCTTCGAGAACATCGGCATGGTTCAGGACGGCCTGCAGAGCATTGCGCAGCCGGTGGGCATCACCGACCGCGACGCTGCGCCGAAGCTGGCGGTCAGCCGTGGCGAGGTGAAATTCGAAGACCTCGACTTCCAGTACGGCAAGGGCAAAGGCGTGATTCATGGCCTGAACCTGAACATCAAGCCAGGCGAGAAGATCGGTTTCATCGGACCGTCGGGCGCCGGCAAATCGACGTTGGTGAATCTGCTGCTGCGTTTGTATGACGTTCAGGGTGGACGGATCCTGATCGACGATCAGGACATCTCCCACGTCGCTCAGGAAAGCCTGCGTTCGCACATCGGCATGATCACGCAGGACACGTCGCTGTTGCACCGCTCGATCCGCGACAACCTGCTGTATGGCAAACCTGACGCAACCGACGCTGAACTGTGGGAAGCCATGCGCAAAGCCCGCGCCGACGGGTTCATCCCCCTGCTGACGGATTCCGAAGGCCGCACCGGGCTGGATGCCCATGTGGGCGAGCGCGGCGTGAAACTGTCCGGTGGTCAGCGCCAGCGCATCGCGATCACCCGCGTGCTGCTCAAGGATGCGCCAATCCTGATCATGGACGAGGCGACGTCAGCGCTGGACTCGGAAGTGGAAGCGGCGATTCAGGAGAGCCTGGAAACGCTGATGCAAGGCAAGACGGTGATTGCCATTGCTCACCGGCTGTCGACGATCGCGCGCATGGACCGGCTGATCGTGCTGGAGAACGGCGTGGTCGCAGAGAGCGGGACCCATGCCGAGCTGCTCGCGCACAAAGGCTTGTATGCACGCTTGTGGGCGCATCAAACCGGAGGCTTTGTTGGCGTGGATTGATCGCGCCACTTTGGCGATTCAGGACCTGCGCGAACTGTGGGAGCCGGCTTGCTGGCGAACCCGTTCTGGCATTCGCCACTGAGGTGGCGGAATAATCGTGTTCGCCAGCAAGCCGGCTCCTACAAGCGAATGTGTCTGTTCAGGGCACCGATGGTGTATTCCGAACCGGGCTCGCCGACAACTAAAGCCTTGGAAGCTTAGCGCTACTCAACCTGCCGATACGGCAACGCGCTGCGCGCTTCCTCGGCGTAGGCCAGAATCCCCGCCCGTTCCTGGGTCAGAAAATCCGCCACCGCCTCCCGCAGCCCCGGGTGCGCCAGGTAATGCCACGAGTGGGTGATGACCGGCTCGAAGCCGCGAATCAACTTGTGCTCGCCCTGCGCGCCGGCGTCGAAGCGCTTGAAACCGTGAGCAATGGCGTAATCCATGCCCTGATAGAAACACGTCTCGAAGTGCAGCCGATCAAACTCGGCCAGGCAGCCCCAGTAGCGGCCGTAAAAGCTGTCGCCGCCAATCAGGCTGAACGCCATGGCCACCGGGCGTCCCCCCTGTCGCGCCAGTACCACGCGAATCGCTTCAGGCATGCGCTCGGCCACGAGGCTGAAAAATTCCCGCGTCAGGTAAGGCGTCTGCCCACGCACTTCGTAGGTATTGGAGTAGCAGGCGTACACAAAATCCCAGTGCGCCTCGCTCAGCTCGTGCCCTTCAAGCCAGTCGAACTCAAAGCCCTGCCCCGCCACTTGCTCGCGCTCTTTGCGCATTTGCTTGCGCTTGCGCGAACTCAAGGCATCCAGGAAATCCTGAAAGTCCCGATAGCCGCGGTTTTGCCAGTGGTACTGACAGCCGATGCGCTGCAGCCAGCCGGGCTGTTCGGCGAGCAGCGCGTCGGCCACCGGATCGGTGAAATTGACATGAACGCTGGACAGCTCCTCGCCCTGGGCATAGCCCGGAAGACAGGCGAGCAGCTCGCGGCCGTCCTCGGGCGTCTTCGCCAACAGCCGCGGCCCGCTCACGGGGCTGAACGGCACGGCCACCAACAGCTTGGGGTAATAGGCCAGACCGGCGCGACGGCAGGCGTCCGCCCAGGCGTGATCGAATACGTACTCGCCGTAGGAATGCCACTTGCGATACGCCGGCAGCGCGGCAATGAGTCGCTCGCCTTCGTACTGCAGCAGATGCTCGGCGCGCCAGCCGGAACGAGGCCCGAGGCTGCCGCTGTCTTCGAGCGAACTGAGGAAGGCATGGCGCAGAAACGGCGAGTCGCCGGGGTTCAAGGCGTCCCACTGTTCAGGCGCAAGATCAGACAGCTTATCCAAACGGTGTAACGACATCAGCACCCCCACTTCTGTGCGTTGCAAGCGTGGCGAGTATCACCGATTCCGAAACATTTCACATGACCTACCTGCAGCGAAGGCTCTAGCCCGCCGCTTTGCTGCATTCAAACCGTCATCGATATGCCATCACTTTGCCACTGTTTAGTCATAAACGGCCGCAATACTGGCGCCTGTTTTTAGAGCGGCAGCTTCTAAGCGCTCTCCCTTTCCCCGTCCGTCATTGGTCGGTTGTTCCCGGATGATTCGGTCATCCATCCTCAGTCACGGAGATTGATATGCGTCTTGCTTCCACGAAAACTGCGGCAGCCCTGTGTGGTGGTGTGCTGTTGGCCATGAGCGTTCCGGCCAGCGCCGCAGTCGACGCGAAACTGCTCGACATGCTCAAGGCCAACGGCTCGATTTCAGCGGCTCAGTACGCCGAACTGCAGACCGAGCTGAGTAAAGATCAGCAAGCTCAGCAACAGGCCCAGCAACAGGCGCAAAAAGCCACCGCCGACCAGATCGCCGCCGCCACCGCGGCCAAGTCCTCCGAGCTGTCTGCCTTCGAGCAGAAAGTGGCATGGGCGGCCAAGACTCAGTTCAAAGGCGACGTTCGTGTTCGCCAGGAGACGGTCAAGATCGACGACCAGAACAACAGCCAGGACAAAAACCGTCAGCGTATCCGTGTGCGTCTCGGCGCCTACAGCGAGATCAACCCGCAGGTCAGCACGGGTATCCGGATCGCCACCGGGGGCGACAACAAGGCCAACTCCACCAACGTTGACCAGAACGACTACTTCACCAAGAAAGACCTGTGGCTGGATCAGGGCTTTATCGACTACCACCCAACCGCCATTCAGAACCTGCACGTGATCGGCGGCAAAATGGCTCAGCCGTGGGTGAGCGAAGGCGATGTGATCTGGGACAACGACATCAACCCTGAAGGTCTGGCCGCGACGTACAGCCTGCCGATCAACAAAGGCTTCGAGCTGTTCGGCAGCGCCGGCACCTACACCCTCAAGGACAACATCAGCGGTGAAGGTACGCAGTTCAAGAACGACCTGCGTTTGAACGCGGCTCAGTTGGGGACGCGGATCGCCATCACCGACAACGTGAAAATGACGGTCGGCGGTTCGGTCTATAACTACGAAAACTCCAACGACTGTAACCCGGCCGCTGCCAGCACCAGCACGACGTTCTGTGGCTTGAGCATCAACGGCAACAACACCACCGACTTCCGTCTGTACGAAGGCTTCGGTCAACTGGACCTGACCGGCCTGGCAGTGCCGGTCGGCCTGTACGGTCAGTACGTGGTCAACAGCGCCACCAACAGCGACGAAGACACCGCCTGGCTGGCTGGCGTGAAAACCAAGGTGTTCGGTTTCGGTCTGGACTACAACTACCGCGATACGCAGCGTAACGCTGTGGTGGGTGCATTCACCGACTCGGACTTTGCCAACGGCACGACCGGTTCGCGGGGTCACAAGCTGAGCGTGTCCTACGACATCGACAAGAACTTCGCGGTCGGTGCGACGTACTTCCTGACCAAAGCGGACTTCGCCACGTCTGCGCTGCCACGCGATCAGGACGCCAACACGCTGCAACTGGACGTACTGGCGAAGTTTTAAGGGGGACGGCTTCACGCCGCACGTTGCAAGCTAAAGCTAAAAGCGGCGTGCTCCTGCGGCTCGAAGCCGCTACAGACTTCAAGCCCGCCGTTGCCTGTCGGATCCCCATCATCCGTTCCGACAGAGCAGCGCTGGGCTTTTTTTGCGATGCCATACGCCGAATTATGCAGGAGCGTGGCTTGTCCCGCGATCGGCTGCGAAGCAGTCGTTAAACCTTGCGACGCCCATGCTTGCTGACATACCGCATTCAACGTGTTGCTGCCGCTGCGCGCCAGATCGCGGGACAAGCCACGCTCCTACGGTGGGTCGGTGTCGAAGCAGGAAGACGGGGCGGTGCGCATATCGGCGTGCGGCGAACGCGAAATCCAGCGGCCTGCGCAAAACCTGTGGGAGCCGGCTTGCTGGCGAACGCGGTGGGTCACGCGAAGGTGATGGCACAGGCAGACCGCCTTCGCGAGCAAGCTCACTCCTACAGGGGATCGGCGTCGAATCGGGAAATCGCGGCGGTGCCCATATCGGTTTGCGGCGAACGCAAAAGCACAGGCGCACGCAAAACCTGTAGATACTCTGTTCTTGGTCAAGCTTTTTGCAGGTGTTCTTCGCTAAAAAGCTTGGCCGTATCGAAGTTTTCGCCGTTGCGCATGCATGCCCACAAACCTGTCAGGTATTTACGCATTACTGCGCAGATCGCCTGCATTTTGCGCTTGCCGCGGCCAACCAGCCCCTCGTAAAAACCCTTCACGTAGGGATCGCAGCGGAT
>NZ_DASVUM010000092.1:0-35444 GCF_036387035.1 Pseudomonas sp.
AGTGGAGGGCGCGATCACCGAAGACGAAGCCCTGAAGAACGCCGACTCGGCCAACAACGTGCGCCTGCGCCTGAAACTGCACAGCGAGAACGGGCCGTCGACCATCGTCACCGCACCGCGCGCCCCGCAACCGGCGGCGCAGGTGAACGTGAAGGATTGGGGGCTGGTGGACGAGCGCGACGAACCGGGGAACTGAAAGGTAAGCCCCGCTGCCTCCCGCGGTACTAACGGAAGACCAGGCACGATCCGTAGGAGCCGGCTTGCTGGCGAACCCGTTGTGTCAGGTACGACCCTGTCATTGACCCAGCGTGTTCGCCAGCAAGCCGGCTCCTACAGGCCACGTATTCCGCCGGCAATCGCCTGTGCCCGGGAGACGATCGACAGGGCATGGTGTCTACCGCGCCAGCCATCCACCATCGATATTCCACGCCGCACCGCGCACCTGCGCGCCCGCTTCGCTGCACAGAAATAACGTCAGCTCGCCCAGCTGGGAAGGTGTCACGAACTCCAGCGACGGCTGTTTCTCCGCCAGCAGGTCGTGTTTTGCCTGCTCCAGATCGCCGGTTTCGGCGGCACGATCATCAATCTGCTTCTGCACCAGTGGCGTCAACACCCAACCCGGGCAAATGGCGTTACAGGTGACATTGCTGGCGGCGGTTTCCAGGCCGACCACCTTGGTCAAACCGATGACCCCGTGCTTGGCCGCCACATACGCGGCTTTGCCGGTAGAACCCACCAGACCATGCACCGAGGCAATGTTCACAATCCGGCCCCAGCCCTTGGCGCGCATGCCCGGCAGACACAATCGCGTGCTGTGAAACACCGAGGACAGATTAATGGCGATGATCTTGTCCCAGCTCTCGACCGGGAAATCCTCCACCGCGTCGACGTGCTGAATTCCTGCGTTGTTCACCAGGATGTCGACCCCGCCGAACTCGCGTTCGGCGTAGGCGATCATGTCGGCGATCTGCGCGACATCGCTGACGTCCGCCGGGTGGTGGCCGACATGGCCACCGTACTGTTTGACCTGCTCGACCACCGCCGATGCATCGCCGAAACCGTTGAGCACCACATTCGCGCCGGCCTTGGCAAGCGTCAGCGCGATGCCCAGACCGATGCCGCTGGTGGAGCCGGTGACCAGAGCGGTTTTGCCTTGCAGACTCATGTTCAATTCCTCATACGATGCCGGTTGCATAGAAAACGCCAATCACCACGAATACCGCGAGGGTCTTGATAAGGGTGATGCCGAAAATGTCCTTGTACGCCTCGCGGTGGGTCAAGCCAGTCACCGCCAGCAGCGTGATGACCGCGCCATTGTGCGGAAGCGTGTCCATGCCGCCGCTGGCCATGGCGGCGACGCGGTGCAACACCTCAAGGGGAATGTTTGCCGCATGGGCCGCCGCGATGAAACTGTCGGACATCGCCGCCAGGGCGATGCTCATCCCCCCCGAGGCCGAACCCGTGATACCGGCCAGCAGCGTCACAGTTATCGCTTCGTTGACCAGCGGATTGGGGATGCTCTTGAGCCCGTCGGCCAGCACCAGGAACCCGGGCAACGACGCGATCACGGCGCCAAAACCGTATTCCGACGCGGTGTTCATCGCCGCCAGCAGTGCGCCGCTGACCGCTCCTTTACTGCCCTCGGCCAGCTTGGATTTAACCGTGCTGAAGGCGAACAGCAGCACAAAAACGATGCCCACCAGCAACGCCGCCTCGACCGCCCAGATGGCGGTGATCTTGGCGATGTCGGTCTGCACCGGCGTCGCCATGCCCGGCAGCGCGAGGGAGTGGGTCTTGCCGTACCACTGCGGAATCCACTGGGTGAACAGCAGGTTCATGACCCCGACCAGCAACAGCGGCGCCAGCGCGATCCAGGGGTTAGGCAGGGCGATGTCGGCCGGGGTTTCCGGCTCGTTGCGCAGCTCGGTGCCATAGCCTTCGCCGGCGCGCTGTGCCCTGTTGCGCTGGCGTTGCAGGAACAGCATGCCGGCACTGAAGACAAACGCCGTGCCGATCAGGCCCAGCCAGGGCGCAGCCCACGCGGTGGTGTTGAAGAAGGTCGAGGGGATAATGTTCTGAATCTGCGGAGTGCCGGGAAGGGCGTCCATGGTGAACGAGAACGCACCCAACGCGATGGTGGCCGGAATCAGCCGCTTGGGAATGTTGCTCTGGCGGAACATCTCGGCAGCGAACGGGTAGACCGCAAACACCACCACGAACAGCGATACGCCGCCGTAAGTGAGCAGCGCGCAGACCAGCACGATCACCAGCATCGCTTGCCGAGTGCCCAGCAGGCGAATGGCGGCAGCCACGATGGAGCGCGAGAACCCGGACAGCTCGATCAGCTTGCCGAACACGGCGCCGAGCAGAAACACCGGAAAGTAGAGTTTGACGAAGCCGACCATCTTGTCCATGAACACGCCGGTGAAGGCAGGCGCCACGGCAGAGGGGTCGGTGAGCAGTACCGCGCCAAGCGCCGCGATGGGTGCAAAGAGGATGACGCTATAACCCCGGTACGCAGCCAGCATCAGCAGCGTGAGGGCCGCTAAAGCGATGATCACACTCATCGAGTGTCTCCTGTTGTTTTTGTTTTGGGTGCGGCAACGCCGCGCAACAGGAGGTATAGCTACTTTCATGCCATCGCGCTAACCGGCTGAATTCAAAGCCTATTTTTTGCCGACGGGGATGTTCCGTGTGCAGGCTGTCCAGAAAATGAGACGAGCTTGCAACGATTACCCTCGGCGAATCCGAGCTCTGGAGTCGTGAAAGCTCTGAACCGGCGTTGTGCGATGCGTCCCGGTTAATAGACACGCAGTCTCACTATTGAGACTCGGCAATGCCCAGTGCCGCCATTTTCTTGTACAGCGTCGAACGCCCCAGCCCTAGTTGCTGTGCCGCGAGGATCACGTTACCCGCGCACTGTGCCAGCTTCGCCTGAATGAGCGTCCGGTCGAAGTGCTGCCGCGCCTCGCTGTACGTCTGGTGAGTGGGCGCGACGGTGCCCGCCACGGCCGGGCTCGCGACGGGAATCAAGGTGCCGATGGCGGCGCGGATGTCGCTGGGGTTGAGTTGCACGTCGTCACTGAGCAGCGCCGCGCGCTCCAGCACGTTGCGCAGCTCGCGAATGTTGCCTGGCCACGCATGTTGCGCGAGGGCCGCCAAGGCAGCAGGCGTCAGTTCCTGCTGGCTGCGCAAGTCCTCGAGGATCGCCTCGGTCAACGCCGGAATATCATCCAGACGCTCGCGCAACGGCGGCACCTCGAGGGGCAACACGCTGAGGCGGTAATACAGGTCGGCGCGAAACTGGCCGCGCTTGATGGCCGCTTCGAGGTCCGTGGACGTTGCGGCGATCAGGCGCACATCGCTTTTGATCATCTGGTTGGAGCCCACAGGCTCGTATTCCTTTTCCTGCAAGACGCGCAGCAGCTTGCTTTGCAACGGCAACGGCATGTCGCCGATCTCGTCGAGAAACAAGGTGCCGCCCTCCGCCAGGTGCAGTTTGCCGTGGCGGCCCTTGCGGTCGGCGCCGGTAAAGGCGCCCGGGGCCGTGCCGAAGAATTCCGCTTCCAGCAACGCCTCGGGAATCGCTGCGCTGTTGATGCTGATGAACGGCTTGTGCGCCCGTGGCGAGCTGTTGTGCACCGCATGGGCGAGCAGCTCCTTGCCGGTGCCGGTCTCCCCGAGCAGCAACACCGGGGAATCGGTGCTGGCGCTGCGACGTGCGCGGCGCTTGACCTCAAGGCTGGCGGCACTGGTGCCGATGAAGTGCGCAAAACTGTATTTGGCCTGACGGGCGCGCAGCAGCGAACGGGTCGAGGCCAGTTCCTGCTGCATGCTCGAATAACGCTTGAGCAGCGGCGACAGCGCGTGCAGCTCATCGAACAGCGCAAAACCGATAGCACCGATCACCGCGCCGCCGTCGTCATGAATGGGCAAGCGCATGACCACCAGCGGGTCCTTCGCGGTGTCCATCATGTCCAACAGAATCGGCTGACCGTTGCTTGCCACCTGACGCAGCAGGCTGCCGGGAATCACCTGCTCACACGGCTGCCCCACCGCGCGGCTGGGGTCTTCCAGGCCAAAACGGCGGGCGTACCGTTCGTTGATCCAGACGATGCGAGCGTCGCGGTCAACGATGACCGTGCCTTCGCTGGACTGCTCGATGATCTCGAAGAGCGAACGGATCGCCAGTCGCCGTACGCGTCGGTAATCCTTGAGGCTCTCACTGTCTTTCATCTGCGTTCTATCGTCCTGATTCTCGGCATCTGGCCGCACAGACTACGGGTTCGGGCACGTTTCAATTAAAGCCCGGGTGCGCCGCCGCCAACAATTCCCGGGTATAGGGGTGTTGCGGTGCATCGAATACATCGTGGCTCGCGCCGCGCTCCACTACCTTGCCGTCCTTGACCACGATCACGTCATGGGCAAGCGCCTTGACCACGGCCAGATCGTGGCTGATGAACAGATAGGTCAGGCCGTGTCGCTCCTGCAACTGGCGCAGCAACGCCACGACTTGCTTCTGCACCGTGCGGTCCAGGGCAGACGTCGGTTCATCGAGCAATATCAGGGCAGGTTTGAGCACAAGGGCTCGGGCAATGGCGATACGTTGCCGTTGCCCGCCAGAGAATTCATGGGGGTAACGGTGCCGGCTCGACGGATCGATGCCGACTTCTTCCAGCGCGCGAATCACTTCGGCCTCACAACTGGCCTTGTCCAGGTCGCTGTGGACTTCCAGGCCCTCGCTGATGATCTGTGCCACCGACATGCGCGGGCTGAGGCTGCCGTAAGGGTCCTGAAAAACCACCTGCATCTGCTTGCGCCATGGACGCATTTGCTTCTGATTGAGGCTGTCCAGCGCCTGACCCTTGAAGCGGATACTGCCACGTGATTCCAGCAAGCGGAGGATGGCCTGACCAAGTGTCGATTTGCCTGACCCGGATTCGCCGACGATGCCCAGGGTTTTGCCGCGTTCGATGCTCAGGCTGATGTCGTCGACGGCCTTCAGGTATTCGTGGTGCCGGTTGAAAATCCCGCCACCGAGGGAGAACCAGACGCGCAGGTTATCGACCTCAAGCACCTTTTCGCGGGCGTCACGCGGCAACGGCTCGCCCGCCGGTTCCGCGTCCAGCAGCAAGCGGCTGTAGGGATGCTGCGGTTGTTTGAACAACAGCTGGCAACTGGACTGCTCGACGATTTCGCCGGCACGCATCACGCACACACGCTGGGCGATGCTGTGCACCAGGTTCAGGTCGTGGCTGATGAGCAACAGCGACATGTTCAACCGTTGCTGCAACTGTTTGAGCAGCAGCAGAATCTTGCGCTGCACCGTTACATCCAGCGCCGTGGTGGGCTCATCGGCAATCAACAGTTCCGGTTCGCAGGCCAGTGCCATGGCGATCATCACCCGCTGGCGCTGGCCGCCGGACAATTCGTGTGGGTAGGCCTTCAGGCGCTTCTTCGGGTGTTGAATACCGACCAGTTCCAGCAGTTCAACAATCCGCGCCTGCGCCGCCTTGCCTGCCAGGCCCTTGTGCAGCAGCAGGGTCTCGCCGATCTGTCGAGACACCGTGTGCAGGGGGTTCAGCGAGGTCATGGGTTCCTGAAAGATCATCGCGATCTGGTTGCCGCGAAGCTCGCGCATGACGTTGCCGTCGGCGCCGAGCAGTTCCTTGCCGCGGTAACGGATGCTGCCGGTGCTCAGCGTGCCGGCATGGGGCAACAACTGCAGAATCGAGTGCGCCGTCACCGATTTGCCCGAGCCCGACTCGCCGACCAGTGCCAGGCATTCGCCGGCGGGGATGTCCAGGCTGAGGTGCTTGACCACGGTGTTGCCATTGAACGACACCGACAGGTCGCGGATTTCGATCAGGTTTTCGGACATCTCAGGACCTCGGGTCGAAGGCATCCCGCAGGGCCTCGCCTATGAACACCAGCAGCGACAGGATCAGCGCCAGGGTAAAAAATGCGGTAAAGCCCAGCCACGGCGCCTGCAGGTTCTGTTTGCCCTGGGCGATAAGCTCGCCCAGGGACGCGCTGCCGGCCGGCATGCCGAAGCCGAGAAAATCCAGCGCAGTCAGGGTGGAGATCGCCCCGGTCAGAATGAACGGCAAGTAGCTCAGGGTGGCGTTCATGGCATTGGGCAGAATGTGCCGCAGGATCACCTTGCGATCATTCAGGCCCAGGGCGCGCGCCGCTTTGACGTACTCGAGGTTGCGCCCGCGCAGGAACTCGGCGCGCACCACGTCCACCAGCGCCAGCCACGAGAACAGCGCCATGATCCCCAGCAGCCACCAGAAATTAGGCTCGACAAAGCCCGACAGAATGATCAGCAGGTACAGCACCGGCAGCCCGGACCAGACTTCCAGCAGGCGTTGGCCGATCAAATCCACCCAGCCGCCGTAATAACCCTGCAACGCGCCGGCGGCGATGCCGATCAGCGCACTGATGAAGGTCAGCGCCAGGGCAAACAAGATCGACACCCGCGCGCCGAAAATCACCCGGGCCAGTACGTCCCGGGCCTGATCGTCGGTGCCCAGCCAGTTGATGGAGGAGGGCGGGCTGGGCGCCGGTTTGTTCAGGTCATAGTTGGGCGTGTCATCGCTGAACGGAATCGGCGGAAACAGCATCCAGCCATCGCCCTTGCTGATCAGCTGGCGTACGTAATCGCTGCGGTAATCCGGCTGAAACGGCAATTGTCCGCCGAATTCCTGTTCGGTGTGACGCTTGAACGCAGGGAAATACAGCTCATGCTCATAACTGAGCAGCAGAGGTTTGTCGTTGGCGATGAGTTCGCCGCACAGGCTGAGCACGAACAGCCCGCAGAACAGCCACAGCGACCACCAGCCGCGGCGATTATTGCGGAAGCGCTCGAATCGGCGGCGCGCCACAGGAGACAGTCGGCGCATTACGCATTCCTCGCGCTGAAGTCGATTCGGGGGTCAACCAGGGTGTAGCAAATGTCTCCGACCAGTTTTATCAGCAACCCGAACAGCGTGAAGATGAACAGCGTCCCGAACACCACCGGATAATCCCGCGAGACGGCGGCTTCATAACTCATGCGCCCGAGGCCATCGAGGGAGAAGATCACCTCGATCATCAATGAGCCGGCGAAGAACACGCTGATGAACGCCTGCGGGATGCCGGCCACGATCAGCAGCATGGCGTTGCGAAACACATGGCCGTAGAGGACGCGTCGCTCACTCAGCCCTTTGGCACGGGCGGTGACCACGTATTGACGGGTGACTTCGTTGAGAAAGGAGTTTTTGGTCAGAATGGTCAGCGTCGCGAAGCCGCCAATGACCAGCGAAGTGACCGGCAACACCAAGTGCCAGAAGTAGTCGGCAATCTTGCCCAGGGTGCTCAGTTGATCGAAGTTCTCCGACACCAGACCGCGCACCGGGAACCAGCTCAGCGATGTACCGCCGGCGAACAGCACCACCAGCAGCATGGCAAACAGAAAGGCGGGCATCGCGTAGCCGATGATGATGGCCGTGCTGCTCCAGATGTCGAAGTGGCTGCCGTGTTTGACCGCTTTGCGGATGCCCAGGGGGATCGACACTAAATAGGTGATCAGGGTCGCCCACAGCCCCAGCGAGATTGAGACCGGCATCTTTTGCAGGATCAGGTCGGTCACCTTTGCCCCGCGAAAGAAGCTGTTGCCGAAATCCAGTTGCGCATAGTTCTTCAGCATCAGCCACAAACGCTCATGCAAAGGCTTGTCGAAACCGTATTGGTGCTCGATTTCCTTGATCAGCTTGGGGTCAAGGCCCCGGCTGGCACGTGACTGACCGGCATTCATGGTTTCGGTGTGGCCGGCGCCGATGGTGCCACCGGCCACACCTTGCAGCTTGGCGATCGCTTGCTCGACCGGGCCACCCGGTGCGGCCTGCACGATGAAGAAGTTGACCAGCAGAATGCACAGCAGCGTCGGAATGATCAGCAGTAGGCGCCTCATCAGGTAGCCGAGCATTACTTGACCTCCGAGGGAACGGCGGAAGCGCCCCGTTGCTGGGCGAACTGTTCATTGGTCAACGCTTGAGGGCTGACCTCCCACCAGGTGTCGATGGCCTCGCTGTTGCTGGCCTGAACCTTCGGAATGCCGAAGCGATTCCACCACACCGTGGAAGAGCCGGGCGGGTAATAGTTGGGAATCCAGTAGAAGCCCCACTGCAATACCCGGTCCAGGGCGTGAGCGTAATCGATCATCGCGGGCTTGCTGTCCGCTTTGGCCAGGCCCTCGATCAAGGTGTCGACGGCCGGGTCGCGCAGGACCATGTAGTTGCTGGAGCCGGCGTCGGTTGCCACTTTCGACCCGAAGTTGTTGTACAGCTCCATGCCGGGGGAGGTCGAAACGCCGTAGCCGGTGACAATCATGTCGTAGTCCCGGGCCATGACCCGGTTCAGGTACTGGGCCGAGTCAATGCGGCGGATCTCGAAATCGATGCCGATCTGCGCCAGGTTTCGCTTGTACGGCAGCAGGATTTTCTCGAAGCCGCTCTGGCCGTTGAGAAAGGTAAAGCTCAACGGCTCGCCCTGAGCGTTGACCAGCTTGTCGCCCTGGGGCATCCAGCCTGCTTCTTCAAGCAATGCCAAGGCCTGCAGCTGTTTGTCGCGAATGAACCCGCTGCCGTCGGTCTTCGGGGTCTGGAACACCGTGGTAAAGACTTCCGGCGGCACCTGACCGCGCAGTGGCTCAAGAATCTTCAGCTCGGACTCGGTGGGCAACGCCGTCGCCGCCAGATCACTGTTGGAGAAGTAGCTGTTCTGCCGCACGTAAACGTTGCGCATCATCTGCTTGTTGGTCCATTCGAAGTCCCAGAGCATGGCCAGCGCCTGACGCACGCGGCGGTCGTGAAACTTCGGACGGTCGAGATTGAACACGAAACCCTGAGAACTTTGCACGGCGCCCTTGGCCAGGTGCTCACGTTGCAGCCGACCCTCGGTCAGGGCCGGGCTGTCGTAGCCGATGGAATAGCCGGTGGCGGAATACTCGCGGTTGTAGTCATAACCGCCGCCGCGCAGCACCTGACGGGCCACGTCGGTGTCGCCGAAGTATTCGACGCTGAAGTGATCGAAGTTGTACGTGCCGCGATTGACCGGCAGGTCTTTGCCCCACCAGTCAGGGTTGCGTTCGAAGGTGATGCTGCGCCCCGGGTCGACCTTGCCGATCCGGTACGGGCCGCTGCCGACCGGGATCTCGAAACCGCCGCCGTTGGCAAAGTCGCGGTCCTTCCACCAGTGTTCGGGGAATACCGGCAGCGAGGCCAGATCCAGAGGCAGGGTGCGGCTTTCGTTGCTTTTGAAGTCGAACCGGATCTGTGAGGGCGACTCGACCTCAACGCCTTTGACGTCCTGAAATTCGGTGCGGTACGACAGGCTGCCCTGGGTCATCAGCAGGTTGTAGGTGAAACGCACGTCCTCTGCGGTGATGGAGGAGCCGTCGGCGAACTTCGCCTTGGGGCTCAGGTAAAAACGCAGCGACATACCGTCTGGGGCGCGTTCCATTTTTTCCGCGATCAAGCCATACACGGTGTAGGGTTCGTCCAGCGACCTCACCGCCAGGGGCGAGTACAACAAGCCGTTGACCTGTGCCACGCCCGTGCCCTTGTCGAGGTACGGCATGATGTGGTCGAACTGGCCGATCTCCTGGGCGGAGCGGCGCATGCTGCCACCTTTGGGGGCATCCGCGTTGACGTAATCGAAATGCCCGAAAGTCGCCGGGTAGCGCGGCGCCTCGCCGTAGACGGTCAATGCGTGTTGAGGGGCGGCGGACGACGCCTGAAAACCTGAACCGAGGAAGAGTGTTGCAAGCATCAGCGATGACAAAACAAAACGCATTACACGAATCCTGACTGACATTGGCGACCAATATCAGGGTTGAAGGTCATGACGGCGTTTGCGGCCGGTCTGGTTTGTTATTAATTACCCCAGCGGCAAGGTACCGCAAAGCCCGGGTCTTTGTAACCGGACAATACTGCCGTGTGGCGGGGATTCGATAAACAAACGGCCCGCTTTTAAGGGCGGGCCGTTCGTGCAGCAGCGTGGAGGATCAGTCCTGGCGGCTGGTGACTTCCAGCAAGTGATAACCGAACTGGGTTTTCACCGGGCCCTGGACCACGTTGACCGGTGCGCTGAACACCACGGTGTCGAACTCCTTCACCATCTGACCCGGTCCGAAGGAGCCAAGGTCGCCACCTTGACGGCTGGACGGGCAGCTGGAATTGGACTTTGCGACTTCGGCAAAATCAGCGCCGCCTTCGATCTGCGCTTTGAGTTCGTTGCACTTCTCTTCGCTGGATACAAGGATGTGGCGGGCAGTGGCTTTGGCCATCGGGATGACTCCTGTGAAAAAAAGAAACGAGCGTACCGGAATAAGGGCCGCTTTTCCCTAGAAAGTTCCGGCTTTCGCGCGGTGGCGTGACAGGTGACTTTGCGGGCTAAAGACCTTTGCGGAACAGCAGCGCGGCGTGGTCCACATACAGGCTGACCGGGTCAACGTGCTTGCGCACCAGCCCTGCACTCTGATTGATCGAGTCCACGTGGTCCATCGGGTAGTCCGAGCGGATCACCTTGCCCAGGTGCGAGCTGAATCGGCCTACCAGACCATCATTGGACGCGGCCTCCTTCTCGAACAGCAGCGCGTAACTGCGCAGTGCCAGGTGCAGCGGGTCCAGCGCGTTGCGGCCTTCTGCACGCAACGAGCCCTCGATGCACCCGCTCCACGAATAATAGTGAACGCCGTTGACGTGCTCAGCGCCTTCGCCGCCCCAAGTGGATGGCAGTCCCTGGGAATACTGGCGATTGAACGCGGCGACCCCTTCGGTCGTCAGCGCATCCAGTGCCTGAATCGGGTCTTGAGGCAGTTCGGAGTTGCCACTCAGCAGCGCGAGAAAGTGGGCGAATCCGGCGGTCAGCCGTGACGCCACCGCTTCAGGCATCTGCCCTGGCGTCAGGGCCCGGCGTACCCGATCCGCCACCTCCGAGCCGTGGTTGGGGCCGCTCACAGAGGTGACGGACGCGACGATGTCGGGGCGCAGGGCGGCGGCATAGCGGGAGGTGAGTGCGCCCTGACTGTGTCCGATCAGGTTGACCCGAAGGTAGCCGGTGCGGCGCAGAAAGCGCTCGATCTGCTCGATCAGTTGCTCGCCGCGGGTTTCGTTGTCGTGAACGCCGGAAAGCGCCGGCACATGGACCCTGCAGCCGGCTTTCTCCAGTGCCTGCGGGATGGCATGGAACATGTCCACCTTGCCGATCCGGTCAAAGCCGAACAAGCCGTGGATCAGCAAAATGGGGTACTTGGTGGTGACTTCCTTGTTCATGTCGATCAATCCTGGGTGGGCAAAGAGGGATCGAGCTTAACCAGTCAGAACATCGCCGGAAGGGCCCGGCTGCGGCGAGACGACGGGGCTTCTCAGCCACAGTAAGGGGCGCGGCCAAGCGTTTCAGGCCCTGTTTGCCGGGTGGGCAGAAAAGGCGCTTGGGTAGCCGCGTCATTACGTCGGGTGTGTGGGACGCTTTCCCACGGGGGGCGTCCTGCTTACGACACGCCGCTGATGACCGCAGCGTCGGTGAAACCGGAAGCCGGTGACACGCCCGGCACCGGCATCCTGTGATGAAATGCTACCTGTAACGCAGTTTGTCCACGGCGTCGCGCAGCAGGCGCTCCGTCGATTCCCAGCCCATGCACGCGTCCGTCACTGAAACGCCGTACTTGAGCGAAGCACTCAACGGCTGGCAGCCTTCGAACAGGTGACTTTCCAGCATCATGCCGATAAGCGTCCGCTCACCCGCCAGTCGCTGCTGCAGCACGTCGTTGAACACCGCGGGTTGACGCAGTGGATCTTTGCCGCTGTTGGCATGACTGCAATCAACCATGATGCGTGCGGCCATGCGCTGTTTCGCCAGACTGGCATTCACCGCTGCAACGCTGGCCGCGTCATAATTGGGCCCGCCGTGACCGCCGCGCAGAACAATATGGGTGTCGGGATTGCCCGACGTTTCGATCACAGCCGGGTGACCGTGTGGGTCCATGCCGAAGTGACGGTGGGCGTGAGCCGCCGAGCGAATCGCATCACAAGCCACGGCAACCCCGCCGTCGGTGCCGTTCTTGAAGCCGGTGGGCACGCCCAGGCCGCTGGCCATTTCCCGGTGAATCTGCGATTCGGTCGTCCTTGCGCCAATGGCCACCCAGCTCAACACGTCATCGAAGTAGCCCGCTGCCATCGGTTGCAGCAGCTCGGTTGCAATCGGCAAGCCGAGCCGGACCATTTCGCCCATCAACCGTCGCGACAGGGCCAGGCCCTCCGCCATGTCGTCACTGCCGTCCAGCGCGGGGTCATAAGCCAAACCTTTCCAGCCCACCGTGGTGCGCGGCTTCTCGACATAGGCACGCATGACCAGGAGCATCTGGTCGCTCACCTCGGCAGCCAGGCGCGCCAGGCGTTCGGCGTATTCAAGTGCGGCGAGCGGATCGTGGATCGAGCACGGACCGACGACGACCAGCAGGCGCGAATCTGCGCCGTTGAGGATGGCGCGAATCGACTGGCGGTGGGCCGCGACCTGTTCAGTCAAGGCGGCGTCCAGCGGTAGCAGCTGTTTCAGCGCGAACGGGGTGGGCAGGCGTTTCGGGGCCGGGCGGCCTTCATCCAGGGACACGGCGCTGGACGGCAGAGGGGGGAGCGTGTTGCTGACGATGGGCGAATTCATGAGGGCCTTCCTGGTCGGCGGGTAATCCCGCGCGGACCTACTGGGGTGTTCGACAATTGGCCGGGTTGGCTGTGAGTAGGGCGTTGCCACCTGTGAGTGACCGATCGGAGGCGGCAGGCTGTCCCGAACGGAGGTGACTAAATCGCCAGGCGAAGTCGATGTCGTTGCGGTAATAGTGAATGCGGTTCATGTGCTGCTCCTTGAATCGATCATTAAAAAAAGGTGAGGGCCAGAAAAACAAAACCCCCGGTCGGGAGGCCGACCGGGGGTGAGAGTTATCTCTGGTGGGCGTCCCGAAGTTCAGGCCGCCGTTTGGGTATCAGGCGCGCCAGTGGCTAAACCAATACCCATAAAAATAAGACGCAGGAGTCACAGAACTTGCCGCGCTCCAGCCAGCGGCACGCGCAGCCAGACGAGAAGCGTCGGCGGTGCTGAACAACTGAGTGGGAAGGGAAGGCAACATGGTCGGTCTCCGTGGATTGCCGCCGAGCTTACTTCAGCCCCGACGGTTTCTTCAATTGGAAAATTGCATAAGGCTGATCGACCCGCCCTGGTTTTAAGATCAGACAAGACGCTATAAAAGTGTCGATTCAGTTTTCGGAGGCCTTCTTGGGCGCGACCGCAGGTGAAATCACGCCGATCTTCATGCCCAGCAGCACCGCGACTTTGTGCGACTCCCCCCGGCGTCCCTTCTTGCGCCCGGACAGCACTTGATAGGTCGTCGCCGGGTCGACGTTGTGCTCCCTCGCAAATTCTTGAACCGATTTGCCTTGCTGTTCCAGCCAGGCCTTGGCTTGTGCGGCGGTACGGATTCCGGGCATAGTTCAAAACCGTTCAAGTTCGTTCAAATTATTTCGATTCTACCACTCGTAAGGGTGGGGTCAACAAGGTTATGCATCCAAATGAGTGGAATTAATGTCCGGATTCGGGAAGAGCGCGAGCGCCTGGGCCTCTCGCAGCGCGCATTCGGTGAAATTGGTGGCGTCGAGGCCAACGCGCAGGGCAAGTACGAAAACGGCGAGCGCACACCCAAGGCCGATTATCTGGCCCGGGTCGCCCATCGCGGTGTTGACGTGTTGTACGTATTAACGGGCGTTCGCACCCCGGTCCCCATTGTGGGCCTGAGCGAAAACGAAGAATGGATGGTGGGCAGTTACCGCAACCTGGGCAAGGAAGAGCAGGACGCGATCTGCCGGTTGACCTCCACCCTGGCCGAATACCAGAGCGGCTATGGGGCGGACAAGAAGCTATAACGGTTTTCCGGTTCTTTGGCAGTCGTCTGTTTGAAGATTTTTATCAAGTTTGGCGGCCGATGATGATAGTTTGTCGGCAGCGTTTCAGGTCATCTGGCACACAGGCGAGTGAAGTGCGCCAGAGCCGATCGCTTACTTTCTTTTTGCTTACGTGGCGTGTTGTCGTCATGAATTGTTCGGTGAGGTGTCTGCTTGATTAGGGTGCTGGTTGTCGATGACCACGATCTGGTTCGGACAGGTATCACGCGCATGCTGGCCGACATCGAAGGCTTGCAGGTGGTGGGGCAGGCCGAGTCGGGCGAAGAGTCGTTGCAGAAGGCCCGCGAGTTGAAGCCCGACGTGGTGCTGATGGACGTCAAGATGCCCGGCATCGGCGGGCTGGAAGCGACGCGCAAACTCATTCGCAGCCACCCGGACATGAAGGTGGTCGCCGTCACGGTGTGCGAGGAAGATCCGTTCCCGACGCGGCTGTTGCAAGCGGGTGCGGCGGGGTACATGACCAAAGGCGCCGGGTTGACCGAGATGGTGCAGGCCATTCGCCTGGTATTCGCCGGTCAGCGCTACATCAGCCCGCAGATCGCGCAGCAACTGGCACTCAAATCGTTTCAGCCGCAGACTAGCAATTCGCCATTCGATCTCTTGTCCGAGCGCGAAATCCAGATTGCCCTTATGATTGTCGGCTGCCAGAAAGTGCAGACAATCTCCGACAAGCTTTGCCTGTCCCCCAAAACCGTGAATACCTACCGGTACCGCATATTCGAGAAGCTGTCGATTGGCAGTGACGTGGAACTGGCCCTGCTGGCCGTCCGTCACGGCATGGTCGACGCCAGCGCCTAAATGACCCAGCCGTTTGATCCCAGTGCTTTCCTGTCCACCTGCAGTGGCCGCCCCGGCGTATATCGGATGTTCGATGTCGACGGCAAGCTGCTGTACGTCGGCAAGGCCAAGAATCTAAAGAAACGTCTCGCCAGCTACTTCCGCAAAACCGGCCATGCCCCGAAAACCGGGGCGCTGGTGGCGCGGATCGCTGAGGTCGAAACCACCATCACCGCCAACGAAACCGAGGCGTTGCTGCTGGAACAAACCCTGATCAAGGAGTCGCGTCCGCCTTACAACATCCTGCTGCGTGACGACAAGTCCTACCCTTACGTGCACCTGTCCGACGGTGAGTTTCCGCGGCTGAGCATCCACCGCGGCGCCAAAAAGGCCAAGGGCCGTTATTTCGGGCCTTACCCCAGCGCCGGCGCGATTCGCGAAAGCCTGAGCATTCTGCAGAAGACCTTCCACGTTCGGCAGTGCGAAGACAGCTTCTACAAGAACCGCACGCGGCCTTGCCTGCAGTACCAGATCAAGCGCTGCAAGGCGCCTTGCGTGAATCTTGTGGAGCCCCAGGTCTACAACGATGACGTCCGTCACTCGGTGATGTTCCTGGAAGGGCGCAGCAATGCCCTGACAGACGAACTCAACGCATTGATGGAAAAGGCGGCAATGGACCTGGATTTCGAGCATGCCGCCGAGCTGCGTGATCAGATCGGCCTGCTGCGCCGCGTTCAGGACCAGCAGAGCATGGATGGCGGTACCGGCGACGTCGACGTCGTGGCGGCATTCGTCAACCCGGGCGGCGCCTGCGTGCACCTCATCAGCGTGCGTGGCGGGCGAGTGTTGGGCAGCAAGAATTTCTTCCCCCAGGTCGGTATCGAGGAGGAGGTGGGCGAAGTCATGTCCGCCTTCCTGGCGCAGTACTTTTTGGGTGGCGGCGAGCGGGAGTTGCCCGGCGAAGTCATCGTCAACGTGGTCAGCGAAGACTTCCCGGCGCTGATTGACGCGATCGATGCCTCGCGGGGCCGCGAGATGACCATCAGCCATCGAGTGCGGGGAACGCGTGCGCGCTGGCAGCAGCTGGCCGTGACCAACGCCGAGCAGGCGTTGATGGCGCGTCTGGCCAATCGTCAACACGTCGCTGCGCGCTTCGAAGCGTTGGCGCAAGTGCTCAAGCTCGACGAGCCGCCGCAGCGGCTGGAGTGCTACGACATCAGCCATTCCAGTGGTGAGGCGACGGTCGCGTCATGCGTAGTGTTCGGTCCCGAGGGCCCGATCAAGTCCGATTACCGTCGCTACAATATCGAAGGCGTCACGGCGGGCGACGATTACGCTGCCATGCACCAGGCCCTCACGCGTCGCTTCAGCAAGATCAAGGACGGCGAGGGTAAATTGCCGGACATCTTGCTGGTGGACGGTGGCAAGGGGCAGCTGAGCATGGCGCGTGACGTGATGAACGAGCTTGCCGTGCCTGACCTGATTCTTCTCGGTGTGGCCAAGGGCGCCACCCGCAAGGCGGGCTTCGAGACGCTTTATTTGAACGATGCGGCGCACGAGTTCACCCTCAAAGGCGACTCGCCGGCGCTGCACCTGATTCAACAGATCCGTGACGAAGCTCACCGTTTTGCGATCACCGGACACCGTGCCCGGCGCGGTAAAACCCGTCGCACCTCAACCCTGGAAGGCGTTGCCGGCGTGGGCCCGACCCGGCGTCGCGACCTGCTCAAGCACTTCGGTGGCCTTCAGGAATTGTCCAGAGCCAGCATCGAAGAAATCGCCAAGGCGCCTGGCATCAGCAAAAAGCTCGCAGAGTCGATTTATGCAAACCTGCACAGCGAGTAGAATGCTCGCTCACCTCGTAGCCAGTTGTGCCGATGAATATCCCTAATCTGATCACCGTATTACGTGTCCTGCTGATTCCGATCTTCATTCTGTTGTTCTATCTGCCGTACCACTGGAGCTATATGGCGGCCAGTTCGGTATTCGCACTGGCAGCCGCGACCGACTGGCTGGACGGATATCTGGCAAGACGCCTGGAGCAAAGCACACCGTTCGGGGCCTTCCTCGATCCGGTGGCTGACAAACTGATGGTGGCCGTCGCGCTGGTGTTACTGGTGCAGGCTCATGCCAACCTCTGGCTGACCCTGCCAGCTGCCGTGATCATCGGCCGCGAGATCGTCATCTCGGCCTTGCGCGAATGGATGGCCGAACTGGGTGCCCGCGCACAGGTTGCGGTGTCCAATCTGGGCAAATGGAAGACCGCCGCGCAAATGCTCGCGCTGGTCATTCTGTTGGCCAACCCGCCAGCGTTCACCTTCTGGGTCGTGTTGGGTTACGTGCTGTTGATGATCGCGGCAGGCCTGACGCTGTGGTCGATGGTGCAATACCTCAGGGCCGCATGGCCGCATCTGCGCACGACCACCGATGAAAAATAAGTATTTTTAAATCAAGGGGTTGACGGGGTCATTTGAGTGTATAGAATGGCGCCCACACAAAGCGGGAATAGCTCAGTTGGTAGAGCACGACCTTGCCAAGGTCGGGGTCGCGAGTTCGAGTCTCGTTTCCCGCTCCAGTTTGTATGCGTTTAGCGGTAGTTGTTGGATCGTTGAGCGTTTGAGGCCGAGTAGCAAAATGGTTATGCCGCGGATTGCAAATCCGCTTACGCCGGTTCGATTCCGACCTCGGCCTCCACATTTAAAGCCCGTAAGATCAACGTCTTACGGGCTTTTTTGTGGGTGGCAAAATGGTCAGAGTTTCCGCAACTCTGACCATCGTTTCCGCAACCCTCCAATCTACCTGTCTCGCCGGGATGATCTCCCGCACGCTCGTACTCATCCCTAATGGTCATGCTCGATTGTTTTGCCAGCCAAGATGCTTGAGATGGCGGGCTGATTATTGCCATTGCACGCTTACTGCGGCGATGTACCCTCGGCAATGCATCGCTTTCCTCAAACGGGCATACACACTAGCATCCAGCGGGAGAGGGCACACATCCCCGCGCCGACGCCACGCCGACGCCGAGCGGCGAAGCGCTGGTAGGCGGCATATCGGCGGTAACTGATTGAAATACGTGCCCTTTGAACTTGCCACTGCTGCGCCGGGTGTATATATTCCCCGCTCTTGTCAGCTTCCTGCCGCGACGTCGCTCGCGGGTGTGAAGGCTGATCTGCATGACCGCCCTGATGGTGAAATTGGTAGACACACCGGACTTAAAATCCGTCGTCCGAAAGGATGTGCCGGTTCGACTCCGGCTCGGGGCACCATTTAGAATCAGGCGCTTACGGAGCAATCCGAAGCGCCTTTTTTGTCTCTACGATCCCGCAATCGAGAAGTCCCTTCCGCAACTCTCCTTGATCCCCGAAGGCCTCACCGGCATGCGCCCGAGGAATCTTCTCCAGACGCAACGGTCTCACCTGACATCTTCCGGCTAAGCCGCTCCGTTCGGCTGCGTATGCCTTACGTTGGAGTGTGGAGCGACGCGCGCGCACGCGCGCGCAGTTGAGCGCGCATTCAGCAAGCGTCAGCAGGGCGGAACACCGCACCGCTGGGGCGCCTCAAGGAGCGAGCATGGGCAGGTTTAAAATTGTTGCGACGGCAGCCGTGTCTGGCCTGCTGGGAATGGCCGTTGCTGCTGCGTTGACGTCCTATGCTTCCTGGTCGAGAGTGGTTTCGGATGAGCAGTCGCTCTTGAAGATCTTCTCCGAACGCGCCATGAAGAATGTCGAGAACTCCCTGGGCCAGGGGCGCGCAGCTATTTCGTCATTGGCTCAATGGGACGGTGAGTTCTGCTCTCCGGAACACGTTGCCTTCATGCGGCGCATCACGATCAATACCCGAGCCATCGAAGAGGTTCGGTTCACCGGTAATGACACTCAATGCAATTCCTGGGGCGACGAGGTCGGGAATAACAAGGAGCCCGAAGTTGATGGCGCTTTGGGGGATGGGTTTGAACTTGCTTTGCGTGCCGAGCCGCACATACAGGGAATAGACCCTATCACCCTGGTAAGGCGCGGGCCTTACAGTGTCATCATCAATACCAGCCGGTTGTCCGACGTTATATTGAACGAACAGCTGAATCTGGCCATTTTTTACCAAAACAGAATCGTCAGCGGATTACGGGTGCAAGACGCCGTCCCCTGGGCCGACGTTATGTCCCGGCAGCGGGAGCGCGATGACAGCCACGTTTATGCAGTCACTAAAAGGAACGGGTGGGCCGCTGTAGTTGCTGAGCCTATCACTGCGCTACCTTCCAGCTTCAAGCAGGAACTGCTGCGGGCGTTGCCTACCAGCCTGATCATCGGCTTGCTGATCGCCGCGCTTGCGGCGAAGCTTTTTTCTCAAAGACGGTCACCGCTGTCCGAGCTCAAGTCTGCCGTTCAACAGCGTGAATTTGTCGTTCACTACCAGCCCATCATTGCGCTCAACTCGGGTGAATGCGTCGGTGCCGAGGCTTTGGTGCGGTGGATCAGACCTGACGGCAGCATGGTATCCCCGGATAAATTCATTCCTCTGGCTGAGGACAGTGGTCTCATACTGGATATCACCGATCAGGTCATCAAAGGCGTCGTAGACGACTTGGAGCAGGTGCTCGCCAACAACCGGGGTCTGCACATCGCCATTAACCTGTGCGCCGAAGACATCAAAAGCGGTCGCTTCATCGCGGTGATTGAAACTGCTCTGCACAACGGCTTGATCAGCCATGAGCAAATCTGGCTCGAAGCCACCGAGCGCGGGTTTATCGATATCGACGCCGCGGTAGGCTCGCTCCAGAAGGCCAAGGCGCTTGGATTTCACGTTGCCATTGATGATTTTGGAACCGGTTATTCAAGCTTGCAGCATCTTCAGCGTCTGCCCATTGATGTCCTGAAAATCGATAAAGCGTTTGTTGACACGATCGGTACGTCATCCGCTTCCAGTTCCGTGATTACGCACATCATTGCGATGGCCAAGACACTGAATCTGCAGATTGTGGCGGAAGGGGTAGAAACCGAAGCGCAAGCGAATTACCTCAAGGCGCAGGGTGTCGAATACGCCCAGGGCTGGTTGTATTCCAAAGCGCTTCCTGCAAAGGACTTTGTCAATTTCCTTGGGTAAGGGCCTGGCCTGCCGTCACGTGATAACACTCAGTAGTACGGCGCAGGGCATGCGCTGAAGATCCCGTAACCAGAACTCCCATTTGCACGGTAGCCGCGTATCAGGCCGGCCCCCTCTTGCATGAACAGGGACCCCTGTGAAACCATCCGCATAGGTAAGGGGGGTATCCTATGGGCCATACAGCATCAAACAACGAAGATCTGCTCAAGCGGGTCAAGCGCATTGCCGGTCAGGTCCAGGCAATCGAACGCTCGCTTGAATCCGGTCACGACTGCGCGAAAACGCTTCACCTCGTGGCGGCTACGCGCGGGGCAATCAACGGCCTGATGGACGAAATAATCGAGGACCACGCCCGGGAGCATGTCGCTCATCCGGCATTGAGCGATGAAGCACGCGCCAAGGGACTCGAAGAGCTGCTGGAAGCCATCCGGCGGTATTCCAAGTGATAGACACGGACCAGAATTTCATGGGCAGCCAAACCCGTTTCAGCCACGAACATATTTATCTCGGCTCGGCGCACGACGAGAACGCCAGGCGCACCTTTTGGGTGGTGATCCTGACCGTCGTGATGATGGTCGGCGAGATTGCTGCCGGTTACGTTACTGGCTCAATGGCGCTGCTTGCCGATGGCTTTCACATGGCCACCCATGCGGGCGCGTTGGGAATTGCCGCAGCGGCTTATGCGTACGCCAGGCGCAATGCGTCCAGTACCCGCTTCAGTTTCGGCACCGGCAAAGTCGGCGACCTCGGTGGTTTTGCCTCAGCGCTTATTCTGGGGCTGGTGTCGCTGGGCATTGCCGTGGAGTCGATCATCCGTCTGCTTCAGCCAACGGACGTCGCGTTCGGCACCGCGACGCTGATCGCCATTCTCGGCCTGGCCGTCAACATCGTGAGCGCTCTGTTGCTGGGCCATGGACACAGCCACAGCCACGACCATGAGCACGGCCACGACCACGACCATGACGATCATCACCACGCGCACCACGGCGATAACAATCTGCGTTCCGCGTACGTCCACGTGCTGGCCGACGCGTTGACCTCTGTGCTGGCCATCGCTGCGCTGGTTGCTGGCCGTTACCTGGGTTGGGTGTGGCTTGACCCGGCCATGGGCATCGTCGGCGCGGCGGTCATTGCCCGCTGGTCGTGGAGCCTGATGCGCGACACGGCAATCGTTCTGCTTGATCAGACCGATGAAGAGGTGGCGCAGGAGATTCGGATGCTCGTTGAGCAGTCCGGCGACGCCAGCATCACTGACCTTCACGTGTGGCGTGTGGGGCCGGAGGCTCGTGCTGCGATTGTCAGTGTGCTCGGTTCCCCTGCACTGAGCGCGGACGACATCCGCGAGCGCCTGAAACCTGTGCACGAAATCAGCCACCTCACCGTAGAGTTTCGAGCCTCTTCGCCTTCCTGATCATCAGGCCGGTACTAACCCCCCAGCGCCTGACGCAAGAACGGCGCTGTTCGGCTTTCGGCCACCTCGATGACCACCTCCGGGGTGCCGCTGGCCACGATGTTGCCGCCTTTGTCGCCCGCGCCCGGGCCAACGTCGATCACCCAGTCGCTTTGCGCCACAACGCGCATTTCATGCTCGACCACCACGACGCTGTGTCCGCCATCCACCAATGCGTTGAGCTGCGTCAGCAGCCGGTCCACGTCGGTGGGGTGCAGTCCGGTGGTCGGCTCGTCGAGTACGTATAACGTGGCGCCGCGTTGAGTGCGCTGCAGCTCTGTAGCCAGTTTGATGCGCTGGGCTTCGCCGCCGGACAGTTCAGTCGCAGGCTGACCCAGACGCAGGTAGCCCAGGCCTATATCGCGCAGCACCGACAGCGAGCGCAGCACGCCTGACTGCTCGGCGAACACGTCCACCGCTTGTTCGACCGTCAGCTGCAACACGTCAGCAATACTCAACTCGTTCCAGCGGACGGCCAGCGTGTCCGGGTTATAACGCGCGCCGTGGCAGGTCGGGCAGGGCGCGTAGACGCTCGGCATGAAGAGCAATTCAACGCTGACGAATCCCTCACCTTCACACACCGGGCAGCGGCCTTTGGCAACGTTGAACGAGAACTGACCTGCATCGTAGCCTGCGCGCTGGGCGTCAGGTGTTGCGGCAAACAGTTTGCGCACGTTGTCGAACAGTCCGGTGTAGGTCGCAAGGTTGGAGCGCGGGGTGCGGCCGATGGGCTTTTGATCAACCTGCACCAGACGCTTGATCATTCCCAGCCCGCCGACAATGTGCCCGCCGGTGGGCTGCGGCGCGTCGTCTTCCAGGCTGGCTTCCTCTTCCTCGGCATCAACGACCGGTTTGCCCAGCTCCGCGCCCACCAGCTCCAGCAACGCCTGACTGACCAGGCTCGATTTGCCTGAGCCCGAGATGCCGGTCACCGAGGTGAAGCAGCCCAGCGGAAATTCGGCGCTCAGCTCGTTCAGGTTGTTGCGGGTAATGCCCTCTAGGCGCAGCCACCCCGTGGGGGCGCGTCGCTCGGTACGGGCTTTGGCATTCTCGACAAACAGATGCCGACGCGTTTGTGACGCCTCGACCTCGGCCAGACCTGCCGGAGGTCCGCTGTAAAGCACGTGTCCGCCGTGTTCACCGGCGGCAGGGCCGACGTCGATCAGCCAGTCAGCGCGGCGCATGGTTTCCAGGTCATGTTCGACCACAAACAGGGAATTGCCAGATGCCTTGAGTTGTTGCAACGCGGTGAACAGAGCCTCGCTGTCCGCCGGGTGCAGGCCCGCCGAAGGCTCGTCCAGTACGTAAATGACGCCGAACAGTTGTGAGCCCAATTGCGTTGCCAGGCGCAAGCGCTGCAATTCTCCCGACGAGAGTGACGGCGTGCTCCGGTCGAGCGCCAGATACCCCAGCCCCAGGTCGGTGAGGGTGCTGACCCGCGCCAGCAGGTCCTGGGCAATGCGCTGGGCGGCGAGGCGTTTCTCGACGGAGAGGTTTGGCGTCGCACGTACATCCGGTGCTGCGTCGTGGGCCGAGCCGCCTTCCGTGATGCGCTGCTTCTTCGCGTTTGCCCTCTGCGCGCGATCAAGCACAGCGCTTTGGCGATCTTGCTCTTCAAAAACCCCCGCGGCCACGGGGCGCAGGACCTCGGCCAGGCGCAACAGCGGCATCTGCGACAGCTCGCCGATGTCGAGGCCGGCAAACGTCACGGACAAGGCTTCGCGTTTCAAACGTTTGCCTGCGCACAGCGGGCACGGGCTGCCGCGCATGAACCGCGAGACGCGCTTCTTCATCAGCGCGCTTTGCGAGTGGGCGAAGGTGTGCTGCACATAACGACGCGCACCCGTGAAGGTGCCCTGGTAACTTGGTTCGACCTTGCGCTTGATCGCCAACCGGGTTTGTTCCGGCGTGAGGCCTGCGTACACCGGAGCGGTAGGTTGCTCGTCCGTGAACAGAATCCAGTCCCGGTCCTTTTTCGGCAGGTCGCGCCAAGGCGTATCGACGTCGTAACCCAGGGTCACCAGGATATCGCGCTGGTTCTGGCCGCCCCAGGCGAGGGGCCAGGCGGCGATGGCGCGTTGGCGGATGGTCAGGGAGTCGTCCGGCACCATGAGTTCCTCCGGCACCTCATACACCCGGCCCAGGCCATGGCACTCGGGGCACGCGCCCTGGGGCAGGTTGGGCGAGAAATCTTCGGCGTAGAGCATGGGCTGGCCCGGCGGGTAACTGCCAGCGCGGGAATACAGCATGCGGATCAGGCTGGACAGCGTGGTTACGCTGCCGACCGACGACCGTGTGCTCGGCGTGCCGCGTTGTTGCTGCAGGGCAACGGCAGGCGGCAGGCCTTCGATGGAGTCGACGTCGGGCACGCCCACCTGGTCGATGAGGCGGCGGGCGTAAGGTGCGACGGATTCGAAATAGCGCCGCTGCGCTTCGGCATACAGCGTGGAGAACGCCAGTGACGATTTGCCGGAGCCCGAGACGCCGGTGAACACCACCAGCGCGTCACGAGGGATGTCGACGTCCACGTCCTTGAGGTTGTGCTCACGGGCGCCGCGGACCCGGACGAATCCGGGGCGGTTGCGGTCGACGGTGAGTGAGGCTGGGCGCGTGTCGGTTGGCAAGTGTGGCGGGGTGGTCATGAACGAGGCCTTTGAATCAGGAAAACCGAGAGCGTTTACTCAGCCAGGGGGACTTTGGGGGTATGCCCGGCGTCATCGTGCTCGCCACCGGTCAGGGGCGAATCTTCGCGGACCTCTCGGGTGCGCTGGCGATCGTCGCCGACGTCCGAGGGGCGTGCGTCCGGGTCATTGAGTTTTTCGCCAGGGATATGAGCGTCGTTGGGTTTCATGCTGTTTCTCCTGTCAGTTCTTCAGATGCTTCGCGAATCACCTCGGCGGCCTGCAGGCCCTGGAGGAACCCCGCCAGCGCGACTTCTTCGATGCGCAGGCCCTTGCGTTGGCGAATGCGCGGCAGCTTGGCCAGCTCGCCAAGGGCGAAGGCTTCAAGCACGGCCGGGTGGATGTAGCATTTGCGGCAGACCGCCGGGGTGTTGCCCAGCAGCCGTGCAACTTCCTTGACCATGGACACCACGTGTTTCTTCGCGTCCGCTTCCGGCTCCCAGTGCAGCTTGCTCAGGGTGGCGAGCGCCATGGCACTGCCAGCCCAGGTGCGGTAGTCCTTGGCGGTGAAGTCGGCGCCGGTCAATTTGTGCAGGTACTGATTGATGTCGGAGGAACTCACCGAATGGCGCTGGCCGTCATCGTCCAGGTATTGGAAAAGGTTTTGCCCAGGCAATTCCATGCAGCGCTTGATAATGTTGGCCAGGCGTCGGTCAGTCACGCTGAGCCGGTGCTCGACGCCGCTTTTGCCACGGAATTCGAAATAGATTTTGCTGCCTTTCACGTCGACGTGTTTGTTGCGCAGCGTGGTCAGGCCGTAGGAGCGGTTGTCGCGTGCGTACTGGCTGTTGCCGATACGGATCAGCGTCTGATCGAGCAATGACAATACCGCCGCCATGACCTTCTCCCGACCCATCCCGGGTTTGGCCAGCTGCGTTTCCAGCTGTTTGCGCACCTTGGGCAGCGCCTTGCCGAAGGCGATCATCCGCGAGTATTTGTTTTCGTCGCGGATCTCCCGCCAGCGCGGGTGATAGCGATACTGCTTGCGCCCGCGCGCGTCGCGGCCGGTCGCTTGCAGATGGCCCTGGCGATCGGCGCAGATCCACACGTCGGTGTAGGCCGGCGGGATCACCAGCGCATTGATGCGTTTGATCTCGTCCTCGTCGCGGATGCGTTGGCCGTCCGTGTCGAAATAGGCAAACTTGCCGCGCAGGATTTTGCGGGTAAATCCGGGTTGACCGTCGTCAACGTAATGCAGATCTTTGGGCAGGTCTTCGCTGTGGATTGTGTCCGGCATGAAAGGCAGTCCTGAATGCGGGTCTATTTGCATTGACCGTTGCGCTGCGCAGTCGTGCCGAATAAATGCGTGGGGCGGTGAGCCGGCTCTGGACTACGCCAGCAGCGCCACCGACTTGATCTGTGCCCATAGCCTCTGTCCGGGCGCCAGCTGCAGCTGGTCCCTGGAGTAACGCGTGATCCGCGCCAACAGCGGGGTGCCGTCCGCATCAAGGCGGACCAGTACATGGGCGGTGTTGTCCGCGGCGATCTCTTCGATGACCGTCACCGGCAGGCGGTTGAGAATGCTGCTTTGGGCGTCCGGTTGCAGGCTGAGGCTCACATCCCGCGCCTGCACTTTCAGGCGCAGCGGCTTGCCGGGGAGCAATGCCGAATGGGCGACACGAATACTCAGCGCGCTGTGCGGCAAACGAACCGTAATGAGTTGGTAGGCGGCGTCGTAGGCCAGCACGCTTCCTTCGATTACCACGCCCGCGTCATCGCCCATGGCCAGCGGCAGATCCAGGCGCGCGAGGGTTTCGCCGATGGCGCCGCTGGCCAGTGCCTTGCCGTCGCTGAGCAGGACCAGATAATCCGCCAGCCTGGCCACTTCATCCTGGGCGTGGCTCACGTAGATCAGCGGGATATCCAGCTCGTCATGGAGGCGTTCGAGGTAGGGCAGGATTTCGCTCTTGCGCTGAGCGTCCAGCGCCGCCAGCGGCTCATCCATCAACAGCAGGCGGGGGCTGGTCAACAGGGCGCGAGCAATGCCTACCCGTTGGCGCTCGCCGCCGGACAGTTTGTCTGGCGTGCGGCTGAGCAGATGATTGATGCCCAACAATGAGGTCGCCTGTTGCAAGGTGACGCGCCTGTCCCGCTCGGCAATGCGCTTGAGCCCGAACCGCAGATTGCTCTCGACGTCGAGGTGCGGGAACAGGCTCGCTTCCTGGAACACGTAACCGAGTGAGCGTTTGTGGGGTGGCAGGTAGACGTTGTTGTCGCTGTCCTGCCAGACCTCGCCATTGATGCTGACGTATCCGGTGCCTGCGTTTTCCAGCCCGGCGATGCAGCGCAGGCATGTGGTCTTGCCGGAACCGGAATGGCCATAAAGCGCGGTGACGCCGCGACCGGGCAGGGTCAGGTCGACGTCCAGCGCGAAGCCGGGGAACGCCAGGTTCAATCGGACTTCGATTGCCGATTTCATGCGCCGCTCCAGGCTGATCGGGCCTTGCCGCTGGAGTACAGCGCCAGCAACACCAGAAAGGAAAACACCAGCATGGCCCCGGCCAGCCAGTGGGCCTGGGCGTATTCCATGGCTTCGACGTGATTGTAGATTTGCGTCGACACCACCCTCGTCTTGTCCGGGATGTTGCCGCCGATCATCAACACCACGCCGAATTCACCCACGGTGTGGGCGAAGCCCAGGATGGCGCCGGTGATGAAGCCGGGACGGGCCAGGGGCAGGATCACCGAAAAGAAAGTGTCCCAGGGCCCTGCGCGCAGGGTCGCCGCCACTTCAAGCGGGCGAGGGCCAATGGCGGTGAAAGCGTTCTGCAAAGGCTGAACCACGAACGGCAGGGAATACAGCACCGAGCCGATCACCAGACCCGTGAAGCTGAACGTCAGCGTGCCGAGCCCCAGGCGTTGGGTGAGTTGACCGATCGCGCCGTTCGGGCCCAGCAGCAACAGCAGATAGAAGCCGATCACCGTGGGCGGCAACACCAGCGGCAAAGCCACCACCGCGCCGACCGGGCCTTTGAGCCATGAGCGGGTACGCGACAGCCACAGCGCGATGGGCGTGCCGACGATCAACAGAATCACGGTGGTCAGGGACGCCAGTTTCAGCGTCAGCCAGATGGCCGCGAGGTCGGCACTGCCCGGCAGCATTTACAGCTGGTATCCGTAGGATTTGATGATCGCGGCGGCTTTCGGGCCCTTGAGGTAATCCATCAGCGCCTTGGCGGCGGCGTTGTCCTTGCCCTTGTTGAGGATCACGGCGTCCTGCTTGATGGGCTCATGCAGGTTGTCCGGCACGATCCACGCGGAGCCCGCGGTCAGCTTGCCGTCCTTGAACACTTGGGACAGCGCGACGAAGCCCAGTTCGGCGTTGCCGGTCTGCACGAACTGATAGGCCTGAGCGATGCTCTGGCCTTCGACGATCTTGCTGTTGGTCGCCTCGGTCAGGCCCAGCTTGTCGAGAACCTGCGTGGCGGCGAGACCGTACGGCGCAGCTTTCGGGTTGGCAATCGAAAGGTGTTGGAACGTGCCGTCCTTGAGCACTTGACCTTTGTCGTCGACGTAGCCGTCTTTGGCCGACCACAGCGCCAGGGTGCCGACCGCGTAGGTGAAGCGCGAGCCTTTCACGGTTTCATTTTCGCTTTCGAGTTTGGCCGGGGTGGCGTCGTCGGCGGCGAGGAATACTTCGAACGGGGCGCCATTTTTGATCTGGGTGTAGAACTGGCCGGTGGCGCCGAAAGAGGCGACCAGCTTATGGCCTGTGTCTTTTTCGAAGTCCTGGGCGATGGCCTGGACCGGCGCCGTGAAGTTGGCGGCGACGGCCACCTGGACTTCGTCGGCGCACACCGCGCCTGACGAAAGCGCGGCACAGGCGATGACCAGCGAGGTAAGGGCGAAGCGGTTTGAAACGGTGCGCATGAAGTGGCTCCCATGGCGAACTGAGTGAGGGTGAACGCCAACCGGGCACCGGCCAAACGCTATGCAGTGGAATATATAGCGACTCTTCTGCGTGCGGAAGCCGGATCTTTCTGCGCTCCGCTATTAAGCGCCGGTTTAACGGCCGGCCAGTCGCTCAAGGGCGCCGATTGCCAGCTCGCGGGTGAGCGATTCCGCCGGCAGTGAATGTTTGATGCCGACTGCCTGGCCCGCCCAGAGATTCACGAAGCCATCGTCGCCCTGGCTCTCAGCCTTGCTGCGCAGCGGCATCAAGGCGCCACCCGCGGTGGGGAACGCCGGCGCAGCATCGGCCATGGGCCCGATCTCGCGCATGATGCGGTTGACGATGCCCCGTGCAGGGCGGCCGGTGAAGATATTGGTGAGGGCCGTCTGGCTGTCGTGCGCACGGCTCAGTGCCGCCTGATGGAGCGCCGAGGTTTTGGCTTCCGGGGTGAACAGGTACGCCGTGCCCAGTTGCACCGCAGAAGCGCCGAGCATGAAGGCGGCGGCGATGCCGCGACTGTCGCCGATGCCGCCGGCAGCGATGACCGGCACCGTCACCGCATCGACGATCTGCGGCACCAGCGCCATGGTCCCGACCTGGGTGTGCAGCTGATCGCTGAGGAACATCCCGCGGTGCCCGCCGGCTTCGTAGCCCATGGCGATGATTGCGTCGCAGCCTTGGGCCTCCAGCCACACGGCTTCCTCCACGGTGGTCGCGGAAGACAGCACCTTCGCGCCGGTGGCCTTCACCCGCGCCAGCAGCGTCGCCTCGGGCAGACCGAAGTGGAAACTGACCACTTCGGGGCGCAGGTCTTCCACCAACGCGCAGGCCGCTTCGTCAAACGGCGCTCGGTTAGAAGTGGGCGTCGGCGCATCGAAGTCGACACCCAATTCGTCGTAGTAAGGCTTGAGCAGGTTTTTCCAGTCGGCGTCGGCCTGAGCGTCGGCGCAAGGATTGTGGTGGCAAAAGAAGTTCAGGTTCAGCGGCGCGTGGGTGCCGGCGCGGATCCGCGCTACTTCTTCACGGATCTGCGCCCGGGTGAGCATGGCGCAGGGCAGGGACGGCAGGCCGCCCGCTTTGCCGACCGCGACCGCCATCGCCGAGCCGGACGCGCCAGCCATGGGGGCCTGCAGGATCGGCAGTTCGATGTCCAGCAGTTTGAGCAGGCGCGTGTCAGGCCAGGCGATCATCGGCGGAGTCTCCATCGCGAGAAAAGGGTCGCAGAAAAGTAGCACGTGTGAAGAGTGGGTTGATTTAATAGACGCTCGGTCTAATATGCAACCCATGAACGAGATCATTGCAAAACCCCGACGCCCTGGCCGCCCCCCTAAAGTGGCACGCCCCGATGACTTCGACACTCGCGAGGCGCTGATTCGTTGCGGGGTGGAAGTGCTGACCGAGCAAGGCTTCATGGCCACCGGCATCGACGGCATCCTCAAGCGCGTCGGTGTGCCCAAGGGCTCCTTCTATCACTACTTTGCCAGCAAGGAAGTCTTTGGCCTCGCGGTGCTCGACAGCTACGCCAGGTATTTCGCCCGGCGCCTGGACCGCTGGCTGCTCGATGCCTCCCTCACGCCCCTGGAGCGACTGGCCGGGTTCGTCCAGGAATCAAAGGTCAACATCGCCCGGCATGCTTTCCGCCGTGGTTGTCTGGTGGGCAACATGGGTCAGGAAGTGAGTGTCCTGCCGGCAGGCTTTCGGGAGGCGCTGGAGAAGGTTTTTCTGGATTGGCAGGCGCGGCTGACGGTTTGCTTTCAGGCGGCGATTGCGGTGGGGGAATTGCCCGCTCGCACTGATTGTGCAGAGCTGGCGGCGTATTTCTGGATCGGTTGGGAGGGCGCCGTGCTGCGGGCTCGGCTGGTGCAGAACGAGCAGCCACTCAACACTTTCATTGTCGGATTTCTGCGCGGATTGCCGCGCTGATGTTTTCAGGTCTGGTTATAGACGAGCGGTCTAAATAGGAGAGGGCAGCATGTTCAAGGGCATCCTGATCAATAAAGACGACACCGGTTACCACACTGCGCTGAAGGACCTGGACGACAGTCAATTGCCTGAAGGCGACGTGACGGTGCGTGTCGCCTACAGCACGCTGAATTACAAGGACGGCCTGGCAATCACCGGCAAAGGGCCGATCGTGCGGCAATTTCCGATGGTGCCCGGTGTGGATCTGGCAGGCACGGTGGAGCACAGCAGCGACCCGGACTTCAAGCCGGGCGATCAGGTGGTGCTCAACGGCTGGGGCGTGGGCGAAGGCCATTGGGGCGGGCTGGCGCAACGGGCGCGGCTGAAGGGCCAGTGGCTGATCCCGCTGCCGGGCGCGTTTACGCTGGCGCAGGCGATGGCCATCGGTACGGCGGGGTACACCGCCATGCTGGCGATCATGGCGCTGGAGAAAAACGGCCTGACCCCGGACAAGGGTGACGTGCTGGTGACCGGCGCCAACGGCGGTGTCGGCAGTTTCGCCATCGCCCTGCTGGCAAAACTGGGCTACCGCGTAGTGGCGTCCACCGGGCGCCTCAGCGAAAGCCAATACCTGACCTCACTCGGTGCCGCGGAAATCATCGATCGCAGCACCCTGGCGGAGCCCGGCCGCCCATTGGCCAAAGAGCGCTGGGCCGGGGCGATCGATTCGGTGGGCAGTCACACCCTCGCCAATATCTGCGCCAGCACCCGGTATTGGGGCACGGTAGCGACGTGCGGTCTGGCCCAGGGCATGGATTTTCCGGCGTCGGTGGCACCCTTCATTTTGCGCGGCGTGACGCTGGCCGGCATCGACAGCGTTATGCGCCCGCGCCAGGACCGCATAGACGCCTGGGCGCGTTTGGCCCGGGACCTGGACGTGTCGTTGCTGCCGTTGATCAGCCGCGAGATCGGGTTGAGCGAGGTGATCGAGACCGCGCACCATCTAATGGACGGGCAGGTGCGCGGCCGAATCGTTGTCGACACCCAGCGCTGATCAGCTGCAGGCAAAGGGTCGCACGGCGAGCACCCTGACGTGGGCCATGGCAGGGTGGCGGGGATTGAGCAGCAGAGTGCGCGTGTGGGTGACGGTGGCCGAAGGCACGATTAACCCGAGTTGCTCGCGCCGTTCCAGCCAGGCGCTGCCGAAATCCATGCTGGGGCGGTCCGCCGGCGTGACGTCCCAGCCAGGCGGCAGCTCGGTTTGGGCAGGTTGCCAATACAAAGCCGGGTCGCTGGGCAATTGCAGGTGGACGAGCTGGAAACCTGGCTGCGGCAAGCCCGCGCATTGAATGAGCGTGTCCAGCGCACAGCCGGATGCGCTGAGTGCCAGGTACACCGCAGGTTCGTCGGCATGATTCCAGCGCCCGCCAAACTGTGCAGCTCCCGTGCCGGACAGGTCGTTGGCGGTGCTGTGCTTGCTGATCCTCCAGGCCTGCATCAGACGACCCCGCCGTGCTGCAATGCGCTGAGCACCCGGCGTGCCTGGCGCGCACCGATTTCGGTTTCGCAGAGGGCCAGGGGCGTCTGCCCGTTGAGCGTGCGGTTGGAAGCAACCATCCAGCGGCGGGCGAGGTTCTGGTCTTCGAACAGTTCGGCGGCGTGGGTAGCGAGTGCGGCGACCCGGTCAAGGCGCTCGGAGCCGACGATGTCCAGTGGCCGTTGTTGCCGCTGGCGACGCTCAAGGGTCGAGACCGATGTCGCCAGCAAGGCTTCCAGCTGGCTGTTGCTCAGCCTGAAAGCGTTGCGCAGCACTTTGACCCAGCCGGGCGGAAAGCCCGAGCGGATGTAGTCCAGCCGTTCGGTTTCATTGCGTGCGTTGAGCTGGTCGGCGATCAACCAGAATGAGGGGGCGGTGTCGGTTATCGCTGCGTGAAGAGTCGAAGGCACGTCCATGCTCCTTGTGAGATCCGGTGCAGGGACCTTACGCCGCTGTCAGGGTTTCTCAAGCGCCAAGCTGTTACCAACGTTTGCGTCTTGCGGGACCGGCTTTGACCGAGAAGCTTCTAACGAGCGGGCGCAGCGCAATCTGAATCCGGCCGCATTTTTGATGACTTTTAATGATTCACTATGATTAACTTTGAACCCCTCTTTAGCCAGGAGCCTTCCAACATGGCAACCCCCGCGAAGACCCGATCTGTTACGGCTCACGTTCCCGAAGCGTTGGCCCAAAAAGTCGATTTAATGGCGGAGCGTCTGGAACGCTCCAAAAACTGGATCATCAAACAGGCTCTGTCCGCCTGGATCGATCAGGAAGAGGAACGCAGTCGCCTGACTCGCGAAGCCTTAGCTGATGTAGATGCTGGCCGCGTAATTGAACACCATGCTGTTCAGGCTTGGGCTGAGAGCCTGACCACCGACACGCCGTTGCCGGTTCCACGCTGAATGGAATTGAAGTGGACGAGCAAGGCGCTTTCTGATATTGCCCGGCTGTACGAGTTTCTGGCAGCGGTGAATCAACCTGCCGCCGCTCGAACCGTACAGCAACTCACGGCAGCACCGACTGCATTGCTGGCCAACCCGCGCATTGGCGAACGGCTGGAAGAATTTGAGCCGAGGGATGTGCGACGAATCCAGATCGGCCGTTACGAGGTGCGTTACGAAATAGCCAATTCCACGATCTATCTGCTGCGCCTGTGGCACACCCGCGAGGATCGATAGCAGGGCGAAAGCGGCGACCTGACTTGTGCGCTGGGCTAAAACCGATCAAAACCGGTCAGTGCGTTTTTCTCCGCGTTCTGTGGTTCCGTCTCTTGACCCTCACGGGTCAGCAAGGCGCGTTTGCGCTCCACGCCCCAACGGTAACCGGATAAGGCACCATCGCTGCGCACCACGCGGTGACAGGGGATCGCCACCGCAATGTGGTTTGCCGCGCAGGCCAGGGCGACCGCGCGGCTGGCGCTGGGCAGGCCAATCCGTTGCGCGATCTGCGCGTAGCTGGCGGTGGTGCCGGGTGGAATCTGCGCCAGCGCCTGCCACACACGCTGCTGAAAGGCGGTGCCTTGCAAATCCAGCGGCAGATTCAATCCCAGCCTCGGCGCCTCGATAAAACCGACCACCTCAGCCATGAGCCGCTCGAAGTCAGCATCGCCGCCAATCAGCGTGGCGCTGTGAAACTGATCCTGAAGGTCTTCGACCAGACGATTGGGGTCATCGCCCAGCAGGATGGCGCACACGCCTCGAGCGCTCCGCGCCACGAGAATCGAGCCGAGAAAGCACTCACCGACGGCAAAACGAATCTCCAGCGTGGCGCCGCCCTTGCGATAGTCCGTGGGGCTCATGCCCAGCAGCCCGGTGCTGGCTTCGTAGAAACGGCTGTTGGAATTGAAACCTGCGTCATACAGGGCATCGGTGATGCGCCCGCTGTCCGTCAGCTTGCTGCGGACCTTGTCGGCGCGGTGGGCGTTGGCGTAGCCCTTGGGGGTCAGCCCGGTCACGGCTTTGAACACACGGTGCAAATGCCAGGGGCTCATGCCGGCATGGGCGGCCAGCTCGGCGAGGGTCGGTAGCCCCTCGGCCTCGATGATCAGCCGACAGGCCCCCGCGACCACGGCGGCATGCTGTTCGGCCAGGCCGGTGCGGTCGGCGGCGGCGCGTTTGCTCGGGCGATACCCGGCGGCTTCGGCCTCTGCGGCGTTGGCAAAAAACACCACGTTTTCCGGGCGTGGCAAGCGTGCGCTGCTGCTCGGACGGCAGTAAACGCCGGTGGTGCGCACCCCGTAGACGAACTCCCCGTCAGCACCGGCGTCCCGGGACAACACGGCGTTCCAGCGCGGGTCTAGTTCAAGGTCCTGACAGGTCGGTTCGGTCGGCTGGCGGCTCATGGACGGCTCTCTTTGTATGTACTGGCCTTGAGACTAGCGGCCGCTAGAGGAGGTGACACTCCGACTCTTGCGTTCAAATTCAGCCTGACAGGGGCGGCAAGGTGCCGAGCAGCGACACCGCCGCCAGCGCGCCGGCGCCGAACAGGCATTCCAGAGCCACGCTCACTCTCAGGCGTGGCAACGGCAATGGCGCGGCGTGCGTCAGTTGCCGGTTGCACGCCGCCAGAACCAGCATGCCTAGCACCAGCGCCGCTTTCACTGCCAGCACCAACCCGAACCCTGCAAACGCCGGCTCAGGCCAGAGCGCGCCGCTGAGGGCGCGAACGTTGATCAGGCCGGTGGCGATGATCACCGCGACCAGCCCGTAGCCGACGCCGCTGAAGCGCCGCAGCACCGACGCCAGATCCACGCCCTGGCTGGCTTTGAGCAGCAAGGCCAGCATCAACAGCCCGCCAAGCCAGGTGCCGACGCCGAGCAGATGCAGCATCTGGTTGATGATCAACAGCTGGCCTTTCAGCCCGTCGAACATTGCGCCGTGACCCACAGGCGCCAGGGTCAGCAGCAACAGCGTGTCGGCGAGCAACAGCACGCCCGGCCGGCCCCGGCGGCGCAGCATCACCACCAGCACATTCAGCAGCAGATGGACGATCCACACGTGGCCGAACCAGGTGTTGCCCAGTACCAGCCCCAGGGTGCGCGGATCGATCGCACTGCGCCAGTCGCTGCTCAGGTAAGCCGCCGTGAGCATCAGCCACGCCAACGCGCTGGCCAGCGCAATGACCGCGAGCCAGCCGAGCAGTCGATTCAGGCGAGGCCCTGCGGCGCTGGCTTCGAAAGGAACCAGGTACGGGACAAACAACAGGCTGCGGAACACGCAGACGCCGAACAGCAACAGCACTGCGCCGAAGTGGAGAAAGCGGCACAGGATCAGTCCTTCGTGCATGAGGTTATGGCGTCACTTGAAAGCGGTACGTCCCCTCGCTCTTGTGGGTGTCCACCGACACGGCGTGCCATTCCACCTTGTACTTGCCCGGCACCATTGGCACAGCCGGGGTCACGATCAGGACCTTCTTGTCGTTGGGATCGGTTTCGACGGTGCGTGTCTGAATGATTTCGGTCGGCGTATCAGGGGCGTCCAGGCTGATGACCACTTTGGTGAACGTCGCTTCAACGCCTTCGGAGAACGTCAGGCGCAGCGCTTTGGGCGCGCTCACTTCGCTGTCGGCAGCGGGTTGCTGGCTTTCAAGGTGGGCGTGGGCGAAGGCTGAGGTGGAGGCCAGGCAGGCCAGCAGGGAGAGGCAGGAGAGGGCGTGCTTGAAACGTTGGGCAGACATCGGCGGGACCTTTGCTTTGGCGGCAGTTGCAGCGAATGGATGACGGAATCGACGACGGTCGACTCGCGATGATCGGATCGCTACTACACCAGAAAGTGCAAAAGGACTCCAGCGATTAAGCCGGGCGGGGCGTCAGGCTCGAGCGGTCGGTGGAGTGCCTGACAACCACATCGTCAATCGCCAGGCAGGGGTGGAGCATGCCATGAAAGGCTGCGCCGCTGAACGACGCAGCCCTGATGGATCAGACCTTGAAGAAGCTCACGCGCTCGGTAAGCACATCGGCCAGGGTCGACAGCTCGCGGCTGGAGCGCGCCACCTGATTGGAGCCGACGGCCGTTTCCAGCGCCGCATCGTGGATGCGGTTGATGTTGACGCTGACGTCATCGGCCACCGCCCGTTGCTGCGCGGCGGCGCTGGCGATCTGCGCGTTCAT
>NZ_DASVUM010000093.1:0-17413 GCF_036387035.1 Pseudomonas sp.
GCCACCAGACTCAGCAACTGGCCATCCTGCACGCTGAACTGCGCGTCCAGCTCCTTGCCGGCGTGCCAGTGCGCCGACAGGTCCATCTTCAGCCGCAGCCGTGCGTTGCCGTCGTCGGACCATTCCAGCAACTCGGCGTCCTCGAAATAGAAGCGCTTGAGGACGATGGGGTACAGGGCCTTGAACAGGCTTTCCTTTAGGGAGAAGGTCAAGGTCACGACCTTGGCGGTTTCGTGCTCGGGCCCGGCGTTCAGACGCTGCATTTCCGCCGGGGTCAGAATCTCGCCAGCTAGCCGCACGGCACGCTCGGTGCTCATCAGCTGTTCGACATCCAGGCCCAGCCCGCGCCAGTGCCCTTTGCGCGCCACAATCGCGGCCGCCCAGCCGGTGCTGTGGGTGATCGAACCGGTGATGTCGTCCGGCCAGACCGGGGCGCGGTCTTCGCCAATCACGGGCACGTGGGAACGGCCGTCCAATCCGAGCATCGCCTCCCGCGCGCACAAGCGTCCGGCGAGAAACTCTGCCTGCCGCTTGGCGACCGAGCGCTGAATGGAGGCGGGCGGCTCAACCAGGCAACGCTGAAAATCGCCCTCGACCAGCTTTTTCGGATCGAACCGCGCGCTCACCAACACCACCTCCGCCAAACCGAAAGGCAAAGGCCAGTGAGCGGCAAGGGCAGGGCAACAGTCGGGGAGCGTCGGGGATCGAGTCATGCCCGGCATTCTGCCGGAACCGCGGCGTCCTGCGCAAAACCGCTTTGCCGTGAACGCAAACCGCAGGCACACGCAAAACCTGTAGGCGCGTGGCTTGTCCTGCGATCGGCTGCGCAGCAGTCGTGAAACCTCATAGGTTTGCGGCGAACGCAAAAGCGCAGGCCTGCGCAAAACCTGTGGGAGCCGGCTTGCTGGCGAACGCGGTGGGTCAGGCGAAGGTGATGGCACAGGCAGACCGCCTTCGCGAGCAAGCTCACTCCTACAGTGGATCGGTGTCGAAGCAGGAAGACGCGGCGGTGCGCATATCGGTTGCGGCGAACGCAACATCCACGGCCAGCGCAAATCCTGTAGGCGCGTGGCTTGTCCCGCGATCGGCTGCGCAGCAGTCGTGAAACCTGGCGACGCCATTCTTCCTGACACACCGCATTCACTGTGTTGCTGCCGCTGCGCAGCAGTCGTGAAACCTCGCGACGCCATTCTTCCTGACACACCGCATTCACTGTGTTGCTGCCGCTGCGCGCCAGATCGCGGGACAAGCCACGCTCCTACAGTGGATCGGCGTGGGATCAGGAATCGCGGCGATGCGTACATGGGTTTGCGGCGAACACAAAAGCGCAGGCCTGCACAAAACCTGTGGGAGCCGGCTTGCTGGCGAATGCGGTGGGTCAATACATGTTCAGGAGGGGTTCAGCGCTGGCTGGGTATGCTCCAAACCGTACCCAACAAGGCGCCTGGCGCCGGAGGACCTGCTCATGCTGACGTTCAACAAGCTCTTTCTGGCGCTGGCGTTTCTTGGTAGCAGCGCGGCGGCGCAGGCGGCGGATGGCAGCGCTGACGTTTCCCGCACCGATTTCGGCAAGAACACCGAACGTGCCGACCGCATCAATGGCCTGCGCCGCAGCCTGGCCACCAGCGCGCCGGTCGGCAGCTGGAGCCAGGCGTTCAGCCAGCAACCTGTGGATGATCCCTACGCCGCCGGTTACGGAAATCTCACCGCCCGGGTCAACGGCGTGAGCCTTCAAACAGCCAGCCTTGCTGCCGCTTACGAGGCGCCGGTGCGTTTGTCGAGTACGACCACGCCGGGTGCGGCTAGACTGTTCGAGGCCAGCGCACCGGTGCGCACGCTGCAGCAGCCGCCCTCCCTGAGCTTGAGTGAGAGCCTGCACACCTATTTACCCGTCCACCACGTTTTATAAGCCGCTTGCCTGTTCTTCGCGGCCTCTGGATTGCACAATCGCAGCCGGGCTCCTCACGATGAACGCGCTCGGCAGCGTCGCTGCTGAAACCCGAGACATCTGCAACAAAAGACATCAGCAACAAGAGACATCTGCAACAAGAGACACCTGTAACAAGCGCCGCTTGAAACGAGAGATGCATTAAACGAGAGGTATGCCTTTGCCTGGGAGAGCGTCATGAAATTGCTGGTCGTCGAAGATGAAGCCCTGCTGCGTCACCACCTGCAGACCCGCCTGACCGAGAGCGGTCACGTCGTCGAAGCGGTGGGCAACGCCGAGGAAGCGTTGTATCAGGCGGGGCAGTTCAACCACGATCTGGCGGTCATCGACCTGGGCCTTCCCGGCGTGGGCGGTCTGGACCTGATTCGTCAATTGCGCGCGCAGAACAAGGCGTTTCCGATCCTGATCCTGACCGCGCGCGGCAACTGGCAGGACAAAGTCGAGGGCCTCGCCGCCGGTGCCGATGACTACGTGGTCAAGCCGTTCCAGTTCGAGGAGCTAGAAGCGCGCCTCAATGCCCTGCTGCGTCGCTCCAGCGGCTTCACGCACTCGACCATCATCGCCGGCCCGCTTTCCCTGGACCTCAACCGCAAGCAGGCGTCGCTGGAGGAACAACCGCTGGCGCTGACCGCTTACGAATACCGGATTCTTGAGTACCTCATGCGGCACCACCAACAAGTAGTGCCCAAAGAGCGCCTGATGGAGCAGTTGTACCCCGATGACGACGAACGCGACCCGAACGTGATCGAAGTGCTGGTCGGCCGACTGCGCCGCAAGCTCGAAGGGCCCGGCGGCTTTAAACCGATCGACACCGTGCGCGGCCTGGGCTACCTGTTCACCGAGCGCTGTACATGATTGGTTCGCTGCGCCTGCGTCTGATGCTGGGCGCCGCGACCCTGGCCGTCATCTTCATGCTGTTGATGCTGCCGGCGCTGCAAAGCGCTTTCAGCCTGGCGCTGGAAAGCTCCATCGAAAAACGCCTGGCGTCGGACGTCACCACCCTCATCTCCGCCGCACGGGTCGAAGACGACCGCCTGCTCATGCCGGCGCTACTGCCCGGCGAGCAATTCAGCCTCCCCGACAGCCGCTTGCTCGGCTACATCTATAACCGCGCCGGCAAACTGGTGTGGCGCTCCCGTGCCACCGAAGACGAAGCCATCGACTACCAACCGCGCTACGACGGGCGGGGTAATGAGTTCGCCAAGATCCGCCAGCCCAACGGGGAGGAATTCTTCGTCTACGACGTCGAGATCAAACTGCTCGGCGGGCGCAACGCCGCCTACAGCATCGTCGCCCTGCAACCGGTGCGCGAATACCAGGAAACCATCTCCGGCCTGCGCGAAAAACTCTACCTGGGGTTCGGCGGCGCGTTGCTCGTTCTGCTGATTTTGCTGTGGGGCGGACTGACCTGGGGCCTGCGCGCGCTGCGGGGCATGAGTCAGGAGCTGGATCAGGTGGAAGCCGGCTCCCGGGAAAGCCTCAGCGAAGAACACCCCAGCGAACTGCTGCGCCTGACCGACTCGCTCAACCGCCTGTTGCGCAGCGAACGCGAACAACGCATCCGTTACCGCGACTCGCTGGACGATCTCGCCCACAGCCTGAAAACCCCGCTGGCGGTGTTGCAGGGTGTCAGCGAACAGATCGCCAAGCGGCCTGAAGACCTGGAGCAGGCGCGGATACTGCAATCGCAGATCGAGCGCATGAGCCAGCAAATCAGCTATCAGTTGCAACGGGCCAGCCTGCGCAAAAGCGGGCTGGTGCGGTATCACGTGGCCCTCAAGCCCGTGGTGCAAAGCCTGTGCAACACGCTGGAAAAGGTCTACCGCGACAAGCGCGTCAACGTTGTGCTCGACCTGCCGGACAACGGCCAGGTGCAAATGGAGGAGGGCGCTTTGCTGGAGATGCTCGGCAACCTGCTGGAAAACGCCTATCGCCTGTGTCTCGGCGAGGTGCGGGTGAGCTGGCGTTCATCGATGATGGGCGACGAACTGTGCATCGAAGACGACGGCCCCGGCGTCCCTGAAAGCCAGCGCGCCCGGATTCTCGAACGCGGCGAGCGACTGGACACACAAAACCCGGGGCAGGGCATTGGCCTCGCGGTGGTCAAGGACATCATCGAAAGCTACGGCGCGCAGCTTACCCTCGACGACTCGGAACTGGGCGGCGCGGCCTTCCGCATCCAGTTCGCGATTTAAGCCCACGCCGCCATCACGACCTCCTTTCACGGCGGATACCCGCCAGTGTGATGGACGATTTGCCATTAAACGGCGGAAAACCGCCATCCCCTTCCTGCCAATGGGTCTATCGTTAACCAGAAGGTTCACGCAATCCGGGCCTCTCACACAATTCAACGACACTGGCACGGTGCTTGCGATGCACTGGGCAGAGGTCTGCCGCGCGCAGCTCGACAAAAACAAATCCCTCCGAGCAGGAGGGTTCGCACTTTAGGCGTCTCTGCAACCGGAATGCTGCAGACGATGCTCTTGAGGAAACTGCAATGACGACTCGTCAGCCCATCTATAAATCCCTGTACGCCCAGGTGATCGTCGCGATCATCGTCGGTATCGCGCTCGGCCACTGGTACCCCGAAACGGCCGTAACGCTCAAACCGCTGGGTGACGGGTTCATCAAACTGATCAAAATGGTCATTGCACCGATCATCTTCTGCACCGTCGTCAGCGGCATCGCTGGCATGCAGAGCATGAAATCCGTGGGCAAGACCGGTGGCTACGCGCTGCTTTACTTCGAAATCGTGTCGACCATCTCGCTGATCATCGGCCTGATCGTGGTCAACGTCGTCCAGCCGGGCGCCGGCATGAACATCGACGTGTCCACCCTCGACGCTTCCAAGGTCGCGGCCTACGTGACCGCCGGTAAAGACCAGAGCATCGTTGGCTTCATCCTTAACGTTATCCCGAACACCATCGTCGGCGCGTTCGCCAACGGCGACATCCTGCAAGTGCTGATGTTCTCGGTGATCTTCGGTTTCGCCCTGCATCGCCTGGGCGCTTATGGCAAGCCCATCCTGGACTTCATCGATCGCTTCGCTCACATCATGTTCAACATCATCAACATGATCATGAAGCTCGCGCCGCTGGGTGCGCTGGGTGCCATGGCGTTCACCATCGGTGCCTACGGCGTCAGCTCGCTGGTGCAACTGGGCCAGTTGATGCTGTGCTTCTACATCACCTGCCTGCTGTTCGTGCTGGTGGTGCTGGGCTCTATCGCGAAAGCTCACGGTTTCAGCATCCTCAAGCTGATCAAATACATCCGTGAAGAGCTGCTGATCGTGCTGGGTACCTCGTCGTCCGAGTCGGCGTTGCCACGCATGTTGATCAAGATGGAGCGTCTGGGCGCGAAGAAATCCGTTGTGGGTCTGGTGATCCCGACCGGCTACTCGTTCAACCTCGACGGCACCTCGATCTACCTGACCATGGCTGCGGTGTTCATCGCCCAGGCCACCAATACCCACATGGACATCACCCATCAGGTCACCCTGCTGCTGGTGCTGCTGCTGTCGTCCAAAGGCGCTGCCGGCGTCACCGGTTCGGGCTTCATCGTGCTGGCCGCAACCTTGTCTGCTGTCGGCACTTTGCCGGTTGCCGGCCTGGCGCTGATTCTGGGCATCGACCGCTTCATGTCCGAAGCCCGCGCCCTGACCAACCTGTGTGGTAACGCCGTGGCAACACTGGTCGTCGCCAAGTGGGTCGGCGAGCTGGACGTGCCGCAAATGCAGTCCGAGCTGGCGTCCGGTGGTCGTGCCATCGACAACACCGCTCCGGTCGACGACCTGGGTGTGGCCGAAGTGGCGCCGACTCCTGTTGTGCGTTCGTAGAGATGCGTTCGTAACACGCGTTAGCGGTAACGGTTGTTGAGAAAGCCTGTCTTCGGACAGGCTTTTTTTATGGGCGAATCGCAATGCCAGCATCTGCACACCCTGCCCATGCGCTGGGATTTCTTGTGGGAGCCGGCTTGCTGGCGAACGCGGTGGGTCAGGCCCCCGGATGTTGACTGACACCCTGCCTTCGCCAGCAAGCCGGCTCCTACCGTTTTGGGCGTCGATGCATCCAGCGTATTGCCCCTCGCCATTCACGGACCTACTCTGGGCCATCCGCTGGCCATCCGAGAACGCCCCATGCACGGTCCGCTGTCATCGCTCCGAGTCCTCGATTTTTCCACCCTGCTGCCCGGGCCGTTTGCCTCGCTGTTGCTGGCGGACATGGGCGCCGAGGTGTTGCGCATCGAATCGCCCACCCGGCCGGACCTGCTGCGTGATTTGCCGCCCCATGATCACGGTGTTTCGGCCAGTCACGCCTACCTCAACCGCAACAAACGCAGCCTGGCGCTGGACCTCAAACAACCCCGGGCCATTGAGGTGGTCAAGCGGCTGGTGGCCGATTACGACATCGTGCTGGAGCAGTTTCGCCCCGGTGTGATGGACCGGCTGGGGATCGGCTATGAAGCGCTGAAGGCGATCAATCCGCGGCTGATCTACGTCGCCATCACCGGTTACGGCCAGACGGGCCCTTACCGCGATCGCGCCGGCCACGACATCAATTACATGGCTGTGGCCGGCCTGGCCAGTCACACAGGACGCCAGCACAGCGGGCCGTTGCCCTTGGGCGTGCAGGTCGCGGACGTCGCCGGCGGCTCGCTGCATGGGGTGATCGGCCTGCTGGCGGCGGTGGTCGCCCGTCATCAAACGGGGCAGGGCCAGCACGTCGACGTCAGCATGACCGACTGCGCGTTCAGCTTGAATGCCCTGTCAGGCGCGGGTTACCTGGCGGCGGGCGTCGAGCCTGAGCGGGAAGCGCAGATGCTCAATGGCGGCAGCTTCTACGATTACTACCGCAGTCGCGACGGTCGATGGTTTTCAGTGGGCGGCCTGGAACCGGCGTTTCTCCAGGCGATGTGCGCCGCGTTGGGTCGTCCGGAATTGGCAGGGCTTGGGCTGTCGGCTGTGCCCGAGGTGCAGGCCGCGCTCAAGCGTGAGCTGGAAATCGAGTTTGAGCGCCGCAGTTTCGCAGAGCTCGAAGCGCTGTTTGCGCCTCTCGATGCCTGTGTCGAGCCGGTGCTGAGCTTCTCCGAGGCGACGCAGCACCCGCAGATTCAGGCGCGAGAAATGCTGGCGCAGGTGCCCCGAGGCGACGGCAGCGCCCAGCTGCAGATGGCCTGCCCGGTGAAGTTCTCGGAAGGTTTGCCAGCGCCTCGGCATATCGGCGTCGCCGCCGGTGCGCATTCACGGCATGTGTTGGCTGAAGCGGGGTTCAGCGCGCAGGACATTGAGGCGATGCGTGAGGCGGGTGTGTTTGGGTCAAGCGGGTGATCACTCCACCCGCGTCTCGCCGCTGAACACCAGCACCTCCCGGCAGCGCTTGCACACGTAACGCCGGCCCTTGCGCACCAGCTTGTGGCGCTGGGCGGTGAACGGGAAATCGCTCTCCGGGCACGGGCAACGGTAGATATAGCGGGTCACACTGCGACGCTGGATTTCGTAAGAGTGACAACGGTTCGGCGGGAGTTCGTAGACGCCGCGCATGATCAGCTGCCATTCCTCTCCATGAGGCTGAATGGTGTCGCCAAACAGTTGATGAGCGACCAGATGCGCGACCTCATGGGGGACGGTCTGGCGCAGGAAGTCTTCGCTGTTTTCCAGGTACAGCTGCGGATTGAAGCGCAGCATGTTCTCGTGCAGATGCGCCACGCCGGCCTTCTGGCCGCGCAGTTTGACGCTCACGACCGGGCGTTTGAAAGGGCGTTTAAAGAAGTCTTCGGCTTGTTGGTAGCAGGATTCGACGCGGGTGTTGAGTGGTTCGAGCATGCTTCATCGGTCTCCAGAGGAGGCGAGTATGCCGCAAAGCTCGGGTGCCACCAAAACCCCAGGCGCCGAATGGTCTGCCCGGCCGGCAGCAGGGGCGTATCTCTCCCGATCAATCCCGAATCAATTGGTGTACTCCGGCCCGATCCCGACCCCCCACAGCACCACAGTGAACGCCATGATCGCCACCAACACCACCAGCCCGACCGCCAGCACCGAGCTCGAAAACATGAAGCCTTCGTCCGGGGCCACCGCCATGAACACCGGCAGGCCGACGTACAGCAAGTACACGGTGTAGCAAACGGCTGCCAGCCCGACCATCATCCCCAGCCACATGTGCGGATAGAGCGCGGCCAGGCCACCGAGGAACAGCGGCGTCGCCGTGTAGGTCGCAAACGCCACGCAGCGCGCCAGGGTAGGCGTGGCGTCATAGGTACGGGCCATCCAGTGAATGAAACCGCCCATGACGCCAACGCCGGCGAGCAGGGCGATGTAGGACATCAGCGCCATCCAGACTGCGCTGTCACTGGTCAGCATGACCGGCGCGCGGTCGGCGATCGCCCAACCGACCTGGGTGGTGCCGATGTAGGCCGACACCGGCGGGATCGCCGCCAGTAACAGCGTGTGGGTGAGGTACAGGTGGCCGATGCTTTCGTCACCTTCGCCACGTATCTCTTGCCATTCCTGATCGGGGTGGGTGAACAGCCCCAAGACGTGATGGATCATGCCCGTTGCTCCCGTGAAATGTGCCGCCGCTTGCGACGCAGCGTCTGGACGGCCACGCGCCGCCAACACAAGGCCACAGGTGGTCAAGAGAAATGTCTGCGACCTTTCAAGCAGTATAGAAAGTCGAGGGTCACGCGAAACGCAGGCGTTAGAGCGATTGGGGTGTTCAAGCGCGCGGTTAATAGCGGTTGGTGATCAAAAGGCCACCCTATCCGACGGCGGTTACCGGGCAACACCCATTACCCGATCCGGCCTTTTTGCGTAAAATGTCGACCCTTCCCACGTCCCTCCACATCACAGCAAGCGGATACCAGCGCCATGGGCACCCTTTCAGTCAATCAGAACAAACTGCAGAAGCGTCTGCGTCGGCTTGCGGGCGAAGCGGTGGCCGACTACAACATGATTGAAGAGGGCGACAAAGTGATGGTCTGCCTGTCCGGCGGCAAGGACAGCTACACCCTGCTTGATGTGCTGATGCATTTGAAGAAAGTGGCGCCAATCAGCTTTGACATCGTTGCGGTGAACATGGACCAGAAGCAGCCGGGTTTCCCCGAGCACGTCCTGCCGGCGTACCTGGAGCAACTGGGCGTGGAGTACCACATCGTTGAAAAAGACACCTACTCGGTGGTTAAAGAGTTGATCCCCGAGGGCAGGACCACCTGCTCGCTGTGTTCGCGCCTGCGTCGCGGCACGCTGTACACCTTCGCCGATGAAATCGGCGCGACCAAGATGGCGTTGGGTCACCACCGTGACGACATCGTCGAGACGTTTTTCCTGAACATGTTTTTCCAGGGCAGCATCAAGGCCATGCCGCCCAAGCTGCGCGCCGACGATGGCCGCAACGTGGTGATCCGCCCGCTGGCTTACTGCGCCGAGAAGGACATTCAGGCGTATTCGGACATCAAGCAGTTCCCGATCATCCCGTGCAACCTGTGCGGCTCCCAGGAAAACCTGCAGCGTCAGGTGGTCAAGGACATGCTTCAGGAATGGGACCGCAAAACGCCGGGTCGCTCCGACATGATTTTCCGCAGCCTGCAGAACGTTCAGCCTTCGCAGCTGGCGGACCGCAACCTGTTCGATTTCACCAACCTGCGCATCGACGAAACCGCCGCGTCCCGGTTTGTGAATGTGGTGAATGTGTAAAGGCGAATGCGCCTGCTCATGCGCCGCAAAACCGTAGGAGCGTGGCTTGTCCCGCGATCGGCGACGCAGTCGTCGTGGAAGTTGCAAACGCGCGGCACCTGACTCACAGCGGCGGCCTGTTTGCTGCCGCTTCGCGCCAGATCGCGAGACAAGCCACGCTCCTACACCAGATGGGGGCGGGGCTCACGCATTCGTTCACCCCATCCATGCGGCGGTTACAAACCCACATCCGGCAACACCGGCTTGTTCGCCAACGCCGTCTTCATCAGTTGCTCCACGTATTTGCGATCACTGTCCGGCAGGGCCAGGCGCGGTGGGCGGGTGAGGGCGCTGCCGCGCTCCATGATCGCTTCGCACAGCTTGATGCATTGCACCAGGTCCGGACGCGCATCCAGGTGCAGCAGCGGCATGAACCACTCATACAGCGCCATCGCTTCGGCGAACCGCCCGGCCTTGGCCAGACGGAATAACGTCTCGCCTTCTTTGGGGAAGGCATTGGACATCCCCGACACCCAGCCCACCGCGCCCACCGCCACGCTTTCCACCAGCACGTCATCCAGGCCCGCAAACAGCACGAAGCGATCACCGACTTCGTTGCGCACGTCGATGAAACGGTTGGTGTTGCCCGATGAATCTTTGAAACACACGATGGTGTCGCAGTCCGCCAGGGAAATCAGGATGTCCGGCGTCACGTCGTTTTTATAAATCGGCGGGTTGTTGTAGACCATCATCGGCAGGTCGGTGGCGGCGGCCACAGTGCGGAAATGCGTGGCGGTCTCGAAGGGCTTCGCCGAGTACACCAGCGCCGGCATCAGCATGATCCCGTCGGCGCCGGCTTTTTGCACTTCCTTGGCGACCGCACTGGCATTGGCGCTGGTGAACTCGGCGATGCCGGAAATCACCGGCACTCTCCCGCCAGAGGCGTCTTTGGCGGCTTCCACCAGGCTGATCTTTTCAGCGACGCTCAACGAGGTGTTTTCGCCGACGGTCCCGCAGATCACCAACCCCGACACGCCATCGCGCACCAGGTTGGAAATGACCTTGTGGGTCGCTTCCAGATTGACTGAGAAATCGTCGTTGAATTGCGTGGTAACGGCAGGGAAGACCCCGCTCCAGGATACGGACTGGCTCATGATTGACTCCTGATTGAGTAAAGGTATTTCGTATACGGTTTGATTTGGGCGTACTACAGTCAGTCGTTTGTTGTTTCAGCGGCGTTTAAGATTTTTCCTGATTATTTGAGTAGATCCTTTTTCCCGCCGCTGCTCGGTGCCGCGGCAAACACCGTCCCTGTGGGAGTGAGCTTGCTCACGAAGGCGGCATTCCAGCCGCTGGAGATCTGGCGGATGTCCCGGCCTCTTCGCGAGCAAGCTCACTCCTACAGGGGCGCGTTCATTCAGCAAAATCAGCGCACATTTACAGCTTCAACCCCACCGGCCAGGTATCGCTCAATTTGTACCCCTCAGGCCACGGGTCGCTCGGGTCCAGCATGTGCTGGTGCGTCCCGGTGATCCACGCGCGTCCGGACAGGCTCGGAATAATTGCCTTGCGCCCGGCCACCTCGGTTTCGCTCTGAATCTTGCAGTGAAACTCGGAGCCAATGATTGAACGCCCGATAAACCGGTCGCCAACCTTCAGCTGGCCCTTCGCATGCAACACCGCCAGTCGCGCCGAACACCCGGTGCCACACGGCGAGCGGTCGATCTTGCCGGGACGAATCACCACCGCGTTCGCCGCGTTGGCCACACCGCCTTCAAAGCTGACCGGCGCTGCGATCTGGCAGAACGAAATGTGGTTCCAGTCCTTGTTCATCGGATGGCTGAAACCCAGCTGCTCATTGGCGGCCTTGGTGATTTTCAGGCCGGTATCCACCAGGTCCTTGGCTTCGTCGGCGCTCAACGAAAAGCCCAGTTTCACCGAATCGACGATGGCAAAACTGTCGCCGCCATAGGCGGTGTCGACCTGAATCGAACCCAGCCCCGGCACCTCGATCCACACGTCCAGCTGATCGGCAAAAGAAGGGTGGTTATGCACCTCGACGCTGGTGACTTTGCCGTCCTTGCACTGAGCGATCGCCTCGATCAGGCCGCCCGGCGCCTCCAGGATCAGGCGCGTTTCGGGCTCGGTCATCGGCAGAATCCCGCTGTCCAGCAGCACCGTAGCCACACACAGAGAATTGGACCCGGACATCGGCGGTACATCGGCGGGTTCCATGATGATCCAGCCCATCTGCGCCTTCGGGTGCTTGGGCGGCACCAGCAGGTTGACGTGGCGAAACACGCCCCCGCGCGGTTCGTTGAGCATGAAATTACGCAGCACGTTGTCCTTCTCGATCCAGCGCGACTGCTCCCAGATCGTGTCCCCGGGCGGCGGCGCTACCCCGCCGACGATCACATCGCCCACTTCGCCTTCGGCGTGACAACTGACCACATGAATCACTTTCGATGAGCGCATGACTTAAGGCCCTCCTGTCAATGAAATCGGTGAATCCAGTGCGTCTGTGAATCTGCCGGACCTTCCGGATCCGCTGAACAAATTCGCTCAATCTGACCCGATCTGTAGGAGCCGGCTTTCTGGCGAACGCGTCGTGTCAGACCCCAACGCGTTGATTGGCCCATCCGGTTCGCCAGCAAGCCGGCTCCTACAAACATGCGACGTCAGCCACCGCCGCGTTGATTGACCCGCCGGCGCCGACGTTTTTTTCATTCGCACGCTCTAATTGATCGACTTCAAAAAGTCCGCCGTCTCAGGCCGCTGCGGGTTGCCGATTACCTGATCCGGCGTGCCAATCTCGTGCACCAGCCCGTTGCGGAAGAACGCCACACGGTCCGACACGTCCCGGGCGAAGCGGATTTCGTGGGTGACCAGAATCATCGTCATGCCGTCCTCGGCCAGCATGCGCATGGTGTCCAGCACCTCGCCCACCAGCTGCGGATCGAGGGCCGAGGTGGCCTCGTCAAACAGCATGTAATCCGGCGACATCGCCAGCGCCCGGGCAATGGCCATGCGCTGTTGCTGACCGCCGGACAACTTGCCGGGGAACACCTTGAGCTTGTCGCCCAGGCCCACATGAGTCAGTTGTTTGACCGCCAGCGCCTCGGCCTCGGCCTTGCTTTTGCCCAGCACGGTGCGCGGGGCGAGCATCACGTTTTCCAGCACCGTCAGATGCGGAAACGCGTTCCACTGCTGAAAGACGATGCCGATCTTCTGGCGCAGCTTGTTGATGTCCGTCCCTCTGGCGTGAACTTCGGTGCCGTCGACGCGAATGCTGCCGCTCTTGATCGATTCCAGCCCATTAATGCACATCAGCAGCGTCGACTTGCCGGAACCCGAACCGCCGATGATCGACACCACTTCACCTTTCTCCACCTGCAGGCTCACGCCCTTGATGACCTCAAGCTCGCCGAATGACTTGTGTACGTTGTCGATCTCAATCATTTTCCTGCCACCTCGTTTCCAGCCGGGCGCCCAGCCGAGCGACCACCAGACTCATGACGTAATAAATCAGGCCGGCGATGCACAGCACCAGCAACGGCTCCTGGATGCGCGTGACGATGGTCTGCGAGGCGCGCAACAGCTCGACGATGCCGATCCACATCACCAGCGCCGTGTCTTTCATCACCCCGAGCAGCAGGTTGACCCAGCCGGGGAAGGCCACGCGTGTCGCCATCGGCATGACGATCTGGCGCAGGTCCTGCCAGTACGTCAGGCCCAGCGAACGGCTGGCGCGGCGCAGGGTAAGCGGCACTGACAGCACGCCGCTGCGGACAATCTCGGTGCAGTAAGCGGTGACGTACAGACCGAGCACCACGCAGGCGACGGCGAAGGCGCTCCAGTTCAGGCCGACGATGCTTTTCAGCGCATTGAACAGCACGAACTGGATCAACAGCGGCACGCTGCGAAACACGTCCAGCAACCACGCCAGCGGGATCGTGCTGCGTGGTAGCAGGGCGCGGGCCATGCCGCAGACCACCCCGGCCAGCGTGCCGATGAACATCGACACCACGGTCAGCAAAATCGTGACCCAGGCGCCCTGAAGCATGAATTGCAGGTCGTTCCAGGTGAACGTGCTCTCGAACATGCTCATCTCCTCAGTACCGGAACAGCCGCCAGGACAGCAGCCGTGCAACGGCCACGATCAGCTTGGCGATCAGGTAATAGAGCACCGCCGCAATGGCGAAGAACTCGAAGGTGCGGAACGTCTTGACGTTGTAATCCTGGGTCACGCCGGTGAGGTCGTTGTTCAGGCCGACGATCACCCCCATCGACGTCATCAGCACGGCCCAGACCATCTGGTTGGTCAGCGGGTAGAAGACAATGCGCAGCAGCTGCGGAATGACGATCAGCCGATAGGCCTGGGGCGCACTCATGCCCAACGAGCGGGCGGCACGCAATTGGGTGTCGGGCACGGCTTTGAGGCCACCACGGAAGTTCTCCGCCAGATAGCCCGCGTTGTTGATGGTGATGCCTGCGAGCAACGCGGCCCACGAGCTGATGTGCAAGCCGAACGAACCCAGGCCGAAATACAGGATGTACACCTGGAACAGCGACGGCGTGTTGCGCGCGATGGAAATCCAGGTTGCCGCAAACCCGCGGAATAAGCGGTTTTTGCCCTGGCGCATAAACACCAGAAACAAGGCGATGGTGACCCCGAGAATCATCGACAGCGCCGCGGTTTCGAACGTCACCCACGCGCCGTCGAGCATGTCGGGCAATGCCTTGAACGCGGCGCGCCAGTGGAAGTTGTAATCAAACATGGGGACTGACCTCCGCCATGGCGGCGGCCTGCAGCCAGACCGGCAGGCGCCCGCTGGCAATCCCGGTGATCGCGCTGTGTACGCACTCGGCCAGGCTGGCGAAATGCACCCGACGCCCCACCAGCCCTGGCGCGTAGTGCGCGTATTTCCCGGAGTTGGTCATCAGGTTGCGCGCCGTGGGCGGGATCACCGGCTCGCCGAGCATGCACCAGCAAGTGTCGGTGACGAACTGCACGCCGAAGCGCTCCAGCGTTGCGACGTAACCGGCCTGTTGCGCGCGCTCCAGGGTGGCGCGGCCGCAGGTGACGACGATCGCCACGTTTTCATGCTTGCGCTGGTTGCCGCACAAGTAGGCCAGCGTCGCGCATTCGCTCAGGGAAAAATGCGGGTTGCCGAGCGTCACGGCGTCGACTTTGGGCGTTTGCGCACTGTTCAGCTCGCGCCAGCTGTGCAGCAGATCTGCCGGGCGGATGCTCAGGGTCTTCTGCGGCGCGTGGCCGCCAAGGGCCAGCTCGGCGGTGGTGGCTTCCGGCGTCACGCCCGCGATATGGAACATCGGTGCCGCGGAGGTGGTGGCGAACGCAGCGCCGAACGCTTTGAGGTCATCCAGCGTGGGGCCCTTGTGTTCAAGGCCACAAATAATGGGGATCGCGGCGCCACACAACAGCCCGACGTGATAGCCCAGCAGCGGGTAGAAACTGTCGTCGAGGCTGTCCAGCGGCGGGGTTTCGATGCGCAGGGTTGCCAGCCGTTGTGCGGTCAGGTGGCAGCCGATCTTCGGCGCGCGGCCGGTGAGGGCGATGCAGATATCGAGGTAATCGGGATATTTCAGCGTGCGCGCGCCGATCACGCTGTTGGCGTACACCACGGCGTTGGACTCGGCCCAAACCACCTGTTCGCCCAGCTCCGGGGCGCTGTCCAGCAGGTACGGCGCGCAGGTGAAGCTGACTCGTGCGCCCATCTCCAGGTAGGCGTCGCCCAGTTGGCTGGCCGGCTCGCCGAGGGCCGGGTCAACGCCCAATTCACGCCAGCGGCGCTTGTCCACCGAGATGGAATTAAGGGTAGTGGGCACGCGGACCTTGGCGCCCCATGCCACCAGTTGCCGGGCGAAGCGCAGGCTCGCCGGCCCGGTGTAAATGCAGCCGTCGATGTGCGCCTGGGTAATGTCCAGCAGTTCGGTCGCGCCTTGCAGGTCGGCCATGCGCAGGATGATGCCCATGGCCACTTGTGCCGCTTTGCCGTAGGCGCCGTCGAGCAAGCCCTGGTCGGTTTCGCTCAGGGTGATGTTGCTGCTGGCGCGCTGGCCGGCTTTGGGGTTCCGGTTTGTGTGATCGGGAGCGAGGGAGGGGGGTGGACTGGCGTAGCCGGTTACACGGTCCTTTTCGACCCGCGCGAACGCGACGTCACGCAGCGCGGCGAAACCCGCTTCGCCGAGGCTGATCACCGGAATGGATTGACCGAACAGGTGCTCGGCGACCAGCACGCCGAGGGTCAGGATGTCTTCAACGCGCTCGAACACCAGTGCGGCCGGTGCGTGGCCATTGAGGATCAGCTCCAGCAACACGCTGCTGCCGGTACACGAGCCGCGACCGCTGGGAATGGCCAGCACGCGGCCGCTGATGAACAGGCCGCTGAGCGGGTGATGACGGTCGATGACTTCGCCGGTAAACGGCTCGACCCCGCCCCAGAAGCTCAGGCCGACGTCGGCGTACAGCAATTGACCCTGTGCGATACCGGAGACGAGACAGCGCCCGTTCAACGAGACTTCAGACATCGTGGGCTCCTGAATAAGTGACCCGGTTCTGGTGATTCGATCGTTCCCAGGCTCTGCGTGGTAACGCCGCTGTCAACGCTCCGCGTTGCGCTTTTCTGACGCAGAGCGTCAGGCCCTGCATTACCACGCAGAGCGTGGGAACGATCAGCAGGGCGCGGGACGATCATCCTTGTAGGAGCTTGGCTTGTCCCGCGATCTGCCGGGAACCGGCAGCAGACCGGAAAACGCGGTGTGTCAGATCCAGCGGGTTGCCGGATTTCACGACGGGTTCCCCGCCGATCGCGGGACAAGCCACGCTCCTACACGGTCCGCGCCCTCGGTTCGTGCTCCTCAGTAGTAGACGCCCGGCACGGTCAGGTCCACCGGCTTGCCGCTCACCCATTTTTCATACAGCTCGGCATAGCGTCCCGAGCGCACTTGCTGGTTCACGAACAGGTTCAGGTAATGAATCAGCCCGTACTCGTTGCGCTTGGCCGCCAGGGAAACGTAGTCGATGGTGTAGGGCGCGTTGCCGGCGATCTTCAGACCCTTGTACTTGCCGGATTTGAGGGTGGCGGCGGCGACGGTGTTGGTGACGACCGACGCTTTGATGTGGCCCTGGGCAACGGCAAGGATCGTATCGTTCTGGGTCTGGTAGGCGCGGAAACTGCCGCTGCCCCATTTCTTCTGATCCTTCTCCAGCGCGATGGCCTCGAACGTGCCGCTGGTGTTGCCGACATCCTTACCCTTGAGGTCGTCGTAGCTGTTGATGCCGGCGTCGTCGCGGGTCAGCACCACCATCTGGAACGCAAAATAGGGGATGCTCATCGCCACTGTTTTCGCCCGTTCCAGGGTGTCCGAGGTCGACGCGACGATCACGTCCGCGCGCCCTGAAACCAGTGCAGGAATCCGGTCGGGGAAAGGCGTTTCCACCACCTCGGCGGTCACCCCCAGCACCTTCGCCAGGTCATTGCAGTAATCGACGTCAAATCCGACCGGGTTGTTTTTGTCATCGCGCGAGCCCATGGGCGGGAAGTCCAGGGTCACGGCGCAGCGCAGTTTGCCGGAGTCGATGATGTCATCGAGCTTGTCGGCCAGCGCGGTGTTGATGAAGGAAGAGCTCATGACGGCGAGGAGGGCGACGGCGACAGCTTGGTTTTTCATAGAAGCCTCGGTGCGTGCAAAGGGATACGGCCGGATAAGTAATTTCGTATACGATATTTTATATGCACGCAGCGTGCCCGTTTTGCCAGTACAGCGTGCAGGGC
>NZ_DASVUM010000094.1:0-34817 GCF_036387035.1 Pseudomonas sp.
GTGCGTGATGCCTTCGATGGCATCGGACTGACCGTGGGTGAAGTCATAGTTCGGGTAGATGCACCATTTGTCGCCAGTCTGGTGGTGATGTGCGTGACGGATGCGATACAGGATCGGGTCGCGCAGGTTCATGTTCGGCGAAGCCATGTCGATCTTGGCGCGCAGCACGCGTGCGCCGTCCGGGAATTCACCGGCCTTCATGCGGGCGAAGAGGTCCAGGCTTTCCTCGACACTGCGCTCACGGAACGGGCTGTTCTTGCCCGGTTCGGTCAGGCTGCCGCGATATTCGCGAGCCTGCTCGGGGGTCAGATCGTCGACATAGGCTTTGCCCGACTTGATCAGCTCGACTGCCCAGTCGTGCAATTGGTCGAAATACTGCGAGGCATAGCGCACTTCGCCGGACCATTCGAAGCCCAGCCACTTGATGTCATTTTCGATGGCATCGATGTATTCCTGGTCTTCCTTGGCCGGGTTCGTATCGTCAAAGCGCAGATGCGTTTCGCCGCCAAATTCCTTGGCGAGCCCGAAATTCACGCAGATCGACTTGGCATGACCGATATGCAGATAGCCGTTGGGCTCAGGCGGAAAGCGCGTGACGATCTTCGTGTGCTTGCCGGCATCCAGGTCAGCCTGGACGATCGGGCGCAGGAAATTGGTCGGGACAGCAGGGCCTGCCTTGGAATTCGCAACGGGGTCTTGAGTGGGCTTGCTCATAGGATCCTTGGACAATACAAGTGCGCGGCCAGGGTAGGCCGACTAAATCAAAGCGCCTATCATAGCCGATGCCGTCAAGAGGCTAACAGCACACTCTGCGAAAACACGCGAGTTAAAAACTCGACCGAATTATGTAACCACCTCTGTAAACTGCGCGTCAGGGTTATATCGCGCCCCATCCATGAATCAAAAAGAGCGACTTTTCCATGTCCAAAGTAAAATTGACCACCAATCACGGCGACATCGTATTGGAACTCAACGCTGAAAAAGCGCCACTGACCGTTGCCAACTTCATCGAATACGTCAAAGCCGGCCACTACGAAAACACCGTTTTCCACCGTGTCATCGGCAACTTCATGATCCAGGGCGGCGGTTTTGAGCCAGGCATGAAAGAAAAGAAAGACAAGCGCCCAAGCATCCAGAACGAAGCTGACAACGGTTTGCCAAACGAGAAGTACACCGTGGCCATGGCTCGCACCATGGAGCCGCATTCGGCTTCCGCGCAGTTCTTCATCAATGTCGGCGACAACGCTTTCCTGAACCACAGCGCCAAGACCACTCAGGGCTGGGGCTACGCGGTATTCGCCAAAGTCGTTGAAGGCACCGAAGTCGTCGACAAGATCAAAGGTGTTTCCACCACCAGCAAATCCGGCCACCAAGATGTACCGGCTGAAGACGTGATCATCGAGAAAGCCGAGATCATTGAGTGATATTGCTGATCTCCGATCTGCATCTTGAGGAGGAGCGCCCGGACATTACCCGGGCGTTTCTGGATCTGCTCGCCGGCCGCGCTCGCGCTGCCGAGTCGCTGTATATCCTCGGGGATTTTTTCGAAGCCTGGATCGGTGATGACGCCATGTCGCCGTTCCAGCGCTCGATCTGCGAAGCCCTGCGCCAATTGAGCGACAGCGGCACGCACATTTTTCTGATGCACGGCAATCGTGACTTCATGATTGGCCGCGCATTTTGCAAGGCGGCAGGCTGCACACTGCTGCGCGACCCCAGCGTCGTACAGATGAATGGTGAGCCGGTGCTGTTGATGCACGGCGACAGCCTGTGTACCCGGGATGAAGCCTACATCCGCATGCGTCGTATCCTGCGCAACCCGTTGACGTTATGGGTGTTGCGCAATCTGCCCAAAAGTACGCGCTACAAGCTGGCGCGCAAGCTGCGCAGCGAAAGTCGGGCGCAGACCCGCATGAAAACCAACGACATCGTTGACGTCACGCCCGAGGAAGTCCCAAAGGTCATGACCCAATATGGCGTACGAACCCTGATCCACGGTCATACCCATCGACCGGCGATCCACAAGCTGCAAATCGGCGATGACGCCGCCCGCCGCATCGTGCTCGGTGACTGGGACAAACAAGGCTGGGCGTTGCAGGTCGACGAACAGGGCTTTGCCTTGAGTGCGTTTGATTTTTTAACGCCTGAATGAGCTGTGGGAGCGAGCTTGCTCGCGAAGGCTGTACCGACCCCTTCGCGAGCAAGCTCGCTCCCACGGTTTCTCACCGCTCAAAAGATCAATGCCCGCCGCCCGCCGCCGGCCCGGCCTTGGCGGCAAACGGCGGCTTGGCCAGCCACACCAGCAAGATCAGCCCCATGAACACCCAACCCAGCAAGTAGAAATAATCCACCGTGGACATCATGTACGCCTGACTGTTGAGCGTCTGCTCCAACTGCGCGTACGCCTGTGGACTGGCGCCGCCCAGGCTGCTCAATGCGTCGCGCGTCGCTGGATCATAAGTGCTGAGGTTCTCGCTCAGATACGCATGATGCTGATCCGCCCGACGAATCCAGATCCAGGTGGTCAATGACGCGGCAAAGCTGCCGCCCAGCGTACGCAGGAAAGTCGCCAGCCCGGAACCGTCGGCGATCTGGCTGGGTGGCAGGTCAGACAAAAGGATGCTCAAGGTCGGCATGAAGAACAGCGCCACGCCCGCACCCATGAACAGCTGCACCAGGGCGATGTGCTCGAAATCCACCTGATTGGTAAACCCGGCGCGCATGAAGCAGCTGGTGCCGATTGCCAGGAAAGCCAGGCCAGCCAGCAAGCGCAGGTCGAACTTATGAGCATATTTGCCGACAAAAGGCGACATCAGCACCGGCAGGATACCGATGGGGGCCACCGCCAGCCCCGCATAGGTCGCGGTATAACCCATTTGCGTCTGCAACCATTGCGGCAACAGCAGATTGATGCCGAAGAATCCCGCGTAACCTCCCACCAGCACCATGGTGCCGATACGGAAATTGCGAAACGCGAACAGGCGCAGATTGACGATGGGATGCTTGTCGGTCATTTCCCAAATGATGAACACCGACAAGGCAATCGCCGAAATCACGGTGCCGATCACAATGAAGTTCGATTCGAACCAGTCCAGGTCGTTGCCCTTGTCGAGCACGATCTGCAACGCTCCGACGCCAATGATCAACGTCAGCAGGCCCACGTAATCCATGGGCTGATAACTGGTCACCACCGGACGCTTGGCCATCTGCATGCGTACCACCAGCACGGCGAACAGACCAATCGGGATATTAATGAAGAAAATCCACGGCCAGCTGTAACTGTCAGTGATCCAGCCGCCGAGGATCGGCCCGGCAATGGGCGCGACCACCGTGACCATCGCCAGCAATGCCAGGGCCATCCCCCGCTTGGCCGGAGGATAGACGGCAATCAGCAAGGTCTGCGTCATCGGGTACAACGGCCCGGCGACCACGCCTTGCAGCACGCGAAAGCCCACCAGCTCGGGCATCGACTGGGAAATCCCGCACAGGAACGAGGCAACCACGAACAGAATCGTCGCCCACAAAAACAGTTTCACTTCGCCGAAGCGGCGGCTCAGCCAGCCGGTCAGTGGCAAGGCAATGGCGTTGCTGACGGCGAACGAGGTGATGACCCAGGTGCCCTGCTCCGAACTGACCCCGAGGTTACCCGAGATAGTCGGCAAGGCGACGTTGGCGATGGTGGTGTCCAGCACCTGCATGAACGTCGCCAGAGACAGGCCGATGGTGCATAACAGGAGGCTGGGCGGCGTAAATGAAGCGGGGGCGTTGGCGCTCATCGCGAATCCCTGAAAACTCTGGCGGCGCCCCGACCTTGCAGGACGGGGCTACGGATGGGCGGTTCAGCGCTGGGCAGTCTTGCCGGTCGCGGGGCTGTTTTCGTGGATCAGGCGCGCAATCAAAGCATCGGCGTCAGCCAGTTGCTGTTCGTACACCGTGGTGCTGAACGAGGCCTTCTTCGGCGGTTGCTGGGCCAGCACCGGGCCGCTTTGGTCGTGCAGATTGACATCGACCACTGTCGACAGGCCGATGCGCAATGGATGCTCGGCCAGTTCGTCAGCATTGATGTGAATCCGCACCGGCACGCGCTGGACGATCTTGATCCAGTTACCGGTGGCGTTCTGTGCAGGCAACAGCGCAAACGCGCTGCCGGTGCCGGCGCCCAGGCTGTCGATGGTGCCGCTGTATTTCACGTCGCTGCCGTACAGATCAGACTCGATTTCCACCGGCTGGCCGATGCGCATCTTGCCCAACTGGGTTTCCTTGAAGTTGGCGTCGATCCACAACTGATCCAGCGGGATCACCGCCATCATGGCCGTGCCCGGCTGCACGCGCTGGCCCAGCTGCACGGTGCGTTTTGCGACATAACCGGTTACCGGAGCGATCAACGTACTGCGGGCATCGGCCAGGTACGCCTGACGCAATTGCGCGGCGGCGGCTTTGACGTCGGGATGCGACGAAACTTCGGTGTCATCCACCAGGGCAACGCTGCTGGCCAATTGTTGCTGCAGATTGTTCAAGGCACTTTGCGCGCTGGTCAGGTCATCCTGCGCGTGGGAAAGCTCTTCCTGGGAAATCGCCCCGCCAGCGGCGAGATTCTTCCGGCGGCTGTAATTATCCTGCGCCCTCTTCACTTCCGCGCGCTGCGCCGCCAACTGAGCTTTCATGCCGTCGACATTGCTGTACAAACCGCGCACCTGACGCACGGTCTTGGCCAGATTGGCCTCGGCGCTTTGCAGTCCCACTTCGGCGTCACTCGGGTCGAAGCGCAACAACACCTGACCTTCACGGACCAGATCGCCATCGTCAGCGCCAATGCTGATCACGGTGCCAGTAACCAGCGGAGTGATTTCCACCACGTTGCCGTTCACATAAGCGTCGTCGGTGCTCTCGCTCCAGCGCCCGTAAAGTTCGTGCCAGGCCCAGATGCCTAGCGCGCACAGAATCACGATCAATAACAGTCCCAGCAGAAGGAATTTACGCTTGCGTGGATTGCTGTCTTTATTGCCATCCTGAGCTTTGGCGTTGTCAGCCTGGTCTTTGGGCGCGGATGTGTTTTCGCTAGTGGCAGTGGCCATGACAATTACCTTGTGTTAGTCAGCGAAGCAGCTGATGAAGTGGCCGGTCTCGTTGATTCCGAAGGACCTTGCCCCTCGAAACCGCCGCCCAGGGCCTGCATCAACTGGATCGACAAATCGATTCGTTCGGCGTTGAGATCAGCCAGTTGGCGTTGGGATTGCAGCAGTTGCTGTTCGATGGTCAGCACATCCAGGTAATTGCCGATGCCCGAGCCGTAACGCTGGGTCACGGTGTCGAAGGATTGCTGGATGACATCGGTGGCGTGCTGCCGAGCCTGGATCTGGCCGTCCATGGCGCGCAGCTGACCAATGTTGTCGCTGACGTCGCCCAAGGCCCGAATCAGGCTTTTGTTGTATTGCGCCACGGCCAAGTCGTAATCGGCATCCCGCGCGTCGAGGTCGGCGCGCAGTCGGCCGCCATCGAACAGCGGCAGGGAAATGGTCGGGGCGATATTAAAGAAACGACTGGCCGAGCCGAACAGCGCATCACCCAGCAACGACTCGGTGCCCGCCGCAGCGCTGAGGTTGAGGTTCGGGTAGAAATTGGTCTTGCCGGCCACGATGTTCTTGCTCGCCGCCTCGACCCGCCAACGTGCGGCAACGATGTCCGGGCGACGGCCCAACATTTCAGCGGGCAACGACGACGGCAATGCCACCACAGCAGGCTTGAGAACCTTGGGCCGAAACAGATCCTCGCCACGGTCCGGGCCTTTGCCGAGCAACACCGCCAGGGCGATTTTCGCGCTGCGCAGACGCTTGTCGGCGTCGATCAGCTGTTCCTGGGAGTTCGCCTCCAGGCTTTCGGTCTGCTGGTATTGATACTGGCTGTCGATCCCGGATTGTAGGCGACGACCGCCCAGATCCAGCAGTTGCCGGGTGCGCTTGAGATCTTCAGTCGCCAGGTCACGAACCACATAAGCCTGACCCAGATCGCTGTAGGCGCGCGCTACATCGGCGGCCAGCGTCAACTGCGCAGCCTGCTGATCGACTTCGGCGGCTCGGGCCTGGCCCAGCGCCGCTTCCCAGGCGGCACGCTGGCCGCCCCAAAGGTCGAAGTTGTAATTGAAATTGACCGCCATGCTGCGCAACGTGCTGTAACGCCCGCCCACACCGCTCGGGTCCTGATCCTTGGCCAGGCGCGAGCGGCTGATACTGGCGTCAGCATCAACGGTCGGCATGCGCGCGGCGTCGGCCGCATACGCAGTGGCCATCGCCTGATGAGTACGCGCGCTGGCGACCTGCATGTCCGGGCTGTCGCGCAGGGCTTCGCTGATCAGGCCGTCAAGTTGCGGATCGCCGAGGTTTTTCCACCAATCGCGCTTGGGCCACGCAGCGGGTGAGAGGGTGATGTCCTGCAGATTGCGTTCGCTGTGCAGGGTCTTGGCATCGAGGCTTTGCCCCTCGGTGACCAGACCGCTGTAATTGGCGCAGCCGGCAAGGCTCAGGGCAAGCAACAACAGGCTATGGCGCGCCTGCAAAATCGTGCGGTTCATGTTGCACCCGTGTCTTTGAAGCTCAGACGAGTAATGGTGGTGTGATCATCGGCTCCTACCAGGATCTTGGTCAGGATGCGCTCCAGACTGGCAACCTCCTCGGCCTCCAGTACGCCAAGCAGATCATTCAGTGCGTCGGCGCCGATCTGCGGCAAGCGGTCCGAAAGCGCCTGACCTTCGGCGGTCAACGCGAGATGCACCTGGCGTCGATCAGTCGCCGAACGGCTGCGAACCAAAAGCGCCTTTTGCTCCAGACGGTCGAGCATGCGGGTCATCGAGCCGCTGTCCAGCGACAGACAACGGGACAATTCCGCCGGTGTGTCAAAACCGCCCCGCGCCACGATGATCAACACCTTGAACTGTGAGGAAGTGACGCCATACGGGATCAGATGCTTGTCCAGCAAGCGATCCTTCACCGAGTTGGTTCGGCCGATCAGCATTCCCATGATTGAAGAATTCAGGTCAGCGGGACTGAAATGTTTCATGCATCCACCAAAGTAACTGCCTAGGCAGCGAGTTACATAATGTTACTGCTTAGGCAGCAAATGGCCAAGCTTTTATTAGCAGGCTTACTATTCAGACGTAAAAAAGGCGTCCGAGGACGCCTTCTATATAGCGAGAAGAATCAAGCCAGCGCAGGCACGCCGCTATGAAAGCGAAACTCTTCATCCGGGCTTTCGATCAGCTCACGTTCGGCAAGCAGAATCTCCTGAATCTTGGCCTCCACATCCGCCTTGTCGCCATAGGTATGGGCCAGTTTCAGATAGTCCTGAAAATGCCGCGCCTCGGATTTCAACAGGCTGGAATAGAACTTGGCCAGGTCCTCATCCAGATGCGGGACCAACGCTGCAAAGCGCTCGCAGGAACGCGCTTCGACAATCGCGCCGACAATCAGCGCATCCGTCAGGCGGTACGGATTGTGATTGCGCACCAGCTTGCGCAACGAACCGGCGTAACGGGCGGAGCTGATATTGACCAGCGGGATGGCGCGCTTGCGGATGATGGCGATGACTTGTTCGAAATGGCGCAGTTCTTCCCGGGCCAACCGCGACATCTTGCTCAGCAGGTCGAACTTGTCGTTGTACTGGAACATAAACTGAAATGCCGCCCCGGCAGCCTTCTTTTCATTGTTCGCATGATCGATCAACAGGATGTCCAGATTGCGCAAAGCGGCCTGGACCCAGCTGTCGGGGGTGCGGCAAAGCAGGAAGGCTTCTATTTCAGGGATCGGGTACATGAGTTCACGGATGGCTGGATGACAAAGCCCGGCATTATACGAGGCCGACCGAAGTCCCGCGATATAAATGAAATTGACTTGAATCAACGCCCGATTCCGGGCAGCGCAACTATAGTTACCGGGCGCTTATGCAGCCGGGAGATCCAATTCATGCAAGCCATTCGCAGCATCCTAGTGGTCATCGAGCCCGATCATCCTGACAGTCTGGCGCTCAAACGGGCGCGACTGATCGCGGGCGTCACCCAGGCGCATCTGCATTTGCTGATCTGCGACCGGAAAAACCATCCGCATAACGCGCTACTGGTCGAACTCAAACGACGCCTGCATGACGAGGGCTTTAGCGCCACGGCCGAGCAAGCGTGGAATGAAAGCCAGCACAAAACCATCATCCAGGTGCAACAGGCTGAAGGCTGCGGGCTGGTGATCAAACAGCACTTTCCCGACAATCCGCTGAAGAAAGCGTTGCTGACGCCCGAGGACTGGAAGCTATTGCGTCGCTGCCCAAGCCCGGTATTGATGGTCAAGACCGACAGGTCGTGGGTGAAGGGCGTGGTTCTGGCGGCGGTTGACGTGGGTAACGCCGACGGCGAGCACCGCGCTCTGCACTACGACATCATTGATCGCGGCTTTGACATCGCCGCCCTGGCCAAGGCCCAGTTACACGTGATCGCCGCACATCCGTCACCAATGCTGTCGGCGGCCGACCCGGTATTCCAACTCAAGGAAACCATCGAAGCACGCTATCGCGAGCAATGTCAGGCGTTCCAGACCGAGTTCGAGGTTGATGATGATCATCTGCACATCGCCGAAGGGCCCGCCGACGTCCTGATCCCGTTCACCGCCCGTCAGCTGGGTGCAGTCGTGACCATCATAGGCACCGTCGCCCGTAGCGGAATTTCCGGCGCACTGATCGGCAACACCGCCGAAGTGGTACTGGATTCACTGGAAAGCGACGTATTGGTGCTCAAGACCGATGAAATCGTCAGACATCTGGAAGAGGTCTGGGTGAAGGGTTGAAGTTGAAAATCGATCTGTAGGAGCGAGGCTTGCCCGCGAAAGCGTCATTTCACGCAATGAATATCGCGACCGGAATAGCCATTCGCGGGCAAGCCTCGCTCCAACAAATCCCTAGCCCCCGAATGCATCCTTGAGGAAACCCGGCGCGATGTAGCGCTCGTAGTGGGCCTCGGAAAGCAGAAAAAACTCTCGATCGATGGCGTCGCGCAGATCCGGCAGCGGCCAGTCGCGGAATTCCGGCAACAGCGCCAGACCATAGGCTTCTATATTGGAGATCACCCGCGCACCGCGGGCGATCAGCTGATAAGCCCAGCAGTACTCGGACTGGTTGGGCACGAAGCGAATCTTGCGCTGCACCAGTTGCAGGCGCAGTTTTTCGGCATCGAACACTTCGAGCTTGGCGGTCATGACCTGCACCAGCAGTTGCTCAAGGCGCAGCCACACCGCACGTTTTTCAGCCTCGTTATAGCCGTTCCAGTTGATCACTTCATGATGAAAACGCTTGCAGCCACGACAGACCAGATCCCCGTAAACAGTGGAGCAAAGGCCTACGCAGGGCGTTTTGATGATTTGATTGGGCATGGCGGACAGGGCAACGAAAGGCGTGACAAGCCCACATGTTAGCCCTTTGTCTAACAGTGTTCACCCCCGAAGGTGTAGGGCTTAACTTACCTTTGGCAGAGTTTTGCCGTAGAATCAGCGAGCCTTTTAAGGCGCCAATGTCCGTTGGAAGCTGTTTTCAAAGCGTCACGAGCACAGTCAAGTTAACCCCGCAGTCGGTGTTGACGCAGGTTTCGCGCCTTCGTCAACACTCATCAGCCGTCCTGCAGGCGTAAAACTTTGAAAACAGCTTCTGTAAGGAATTGCCGATTTACCCTGACCAAGGAACTCAAAAAGTTTCGTCGTGCAGGTATCGGGTAATTCCTGGATGAGCGTCCCGGACAACCATTTGGGACCACTGATGAGGGTAATACTGTGCTTGAAGCCTACCGTAAACACATCGAAGAGCGTGCCGCCCAGGGTATCGTGCCCCAGCCGCTTAACGCCGAACAAACTGCAGGCCTGGTCGAGCTGCTGAAAAACCCACCGGCTGGCGAAGAAGCTTTCCTGCTTGACCTGATCACCAATCGCGTTCCACCAGGCGTTGACGAAGCTGCCTACGTCAAGGCCGGTTTCCTTTCTGCCCTGGCCAAGGGCGAAGTTCATTCCCCTCTGCTGGACAAAAAGCGCGCCGTTGAACTGCTCGGCACCATGCAGGGCGGCTATAACATCGTGACCATGGTTGACCTGCTGGACGATGCCGAGCTGGCACCGGTCGCCGCAGAACAACTGAAGCACACCCTGCTGATGTTCGACGCCTTCCACGACGTCGCTGAAAAAGCCAAGAACGGCAACGCACACGCCAAAGGCGTGCTGCAGTCTTGGGCTGACGGCGAGTGGTTCCAGAAGCGTCCGACCCTGGCCGAGAAAATCAGCCTGCGCGTCTTCAAGGTCACCGGCGAAACCAACACCGACGACCTGTCGCCTGCGCCTGATGCCTGGTCCCGCCCGGACATCCCGCTGCACGCCCTGGCCATGTTGAAAATGGCCCGCGAGGGCATCGTGCCTGACGTGCAAGGCTCCATCGGTCCGATGAAGCAGATCGAAGAAATGCGCGGCCAGGGCTTCCCTATCGCCTACGTCGGTGACGTGGTCGGTACCGGTTCCTCGCGTAAATCGGCCACCAACTCGGTGCTGTGGTTCTTCGGCGACGACATCCCGAACGTGCCTAACAAACGCGCCGGCGGCTTCTGCTTCGGCAGCAAGATCGCGCCGATCTTCTACAACACCATGGAAGATGCGGGCGCCCTGCCGATCGAGTTCGACGTGTCGAACATCAACATGGGCGACGTGATCGACGTTTACCCGTACGCGGGCAAAGTCACCAAACACGGCACCGACGACGTGCTGGCAACCTTCGAACTGAAGACGCCTGTGCTGCTCGACGAAGTCCGTGCTGGCGGCCGTATTCCGCTGATCATCGGTCGTGGTCTGACCGGCAAGGCACGCGCCGAGCTGGGTCTGCCGCCATCAACGCTGTTCAAACTGCCCGATGTTCCGGTTGCCAGCACCAAGGGTTTCACCCTGGCGCAGAAAATGGTCGGCAAGGCCTGCGGCACCGACGGTATCCGTCCGGGCACTTACTGCGAGCCGAAGATGACCACGGTCGGTTCTCAGGACACCACCGGTCCGATGACCCGTGATGAACTCAAAGACCTGGCGTGCCTGGGCTTCTCCACCGACCTGGTGATGCAGTCGTTCTGCCACACTGCGGCGTATCCGAAGCCGATTGACGTCAAGACTCACCACACACTGCCTGACTTCATCATGACCCGCGGCGGCGTTTCCCTGCGCCCGGGCGACGGCATCATCCACAGCTGGCTGAACCGCATGCTGCTGCCGGACACCGTCGGCACCGGTGGCGACTCGCACACCCGTTTCCCGATCGGTATCTCGTTCCCGGCCGGTTCCGGTCTGGTGGCGTTTGCCGCGGCCACCGGCGTTATGCCGCTGGACATGCCGGAGTCGATCCTGGTCCGCTTCAAGGGCACGCTGCAACCGGGCGTCACCCTGCGTGACCTGGTTCATGCGATTCCGTACTACGCGATTCAGAAAGGCCTGCTGACGGTCGAGAAGAAAGGCAAGAAGAACGCTTTCTCCGGTCGCATTCTGGAGATCGAAGGTCTGGAAACCCTGACCGTCGAGCAGGCTTTCGAACTGTCTGACGCGTCGGCCGAACGCTCTGCTGCCGGTTGCACCATCAAACTGTCGAAAGAGTCCATCGCCGAGTACCTGAAGTCCAACATCACCCTGCTGCGCTGGATGATCGGCGAAGGCTACGGCGACCCGCGTACCCTGGAGCGTCGTGCTCTGGCGATGGAAGCCTGGGTGGCCAACCCCGAGTTGCTGGAAGCCGATGCGGACGCCGAATACGCCGAAATCATCGAGATTGATCTGGCCGACGTTAAAGAGCCTGTGCTCTGCGCGCCGAACGACCCGGACGACGCCCGTTTGCTGTCGAGCGTTGCTGGCGAGAAAATCGACGAGGTGTTCATCGGTTCGTGCATGACCAACATCGGTCACTTCCGTGCTGCGGGCAAGCTGCTGGAGCAGGTCAAGGGTCAGTTGCCGACGCGTCTGTGGCTGTCGCCTCCGACCAAGATGGATGCTCATCAGTTGACCGAGGAAGGTTACTACGGCATCTACGGCAAGGCCGGCGCGCGCATGGAAATGCCGGGCTGCTCGCTGTGCATGGGTAACCAGGCACGTGTGGAGCCGAATTCGACCGTGGTGTCGACGTCGACCCGTAACTTCCCGAACCGTCTGGGTGACGGTGCCAACGTTTACCTGGCTTCGGCTGAGTTGGCGTCGGTTGCGTCGATTCTGGGTCGTTTGCCGACGGTCGAGGAGTATATGGAGTACGCGGGCAAGATCGACAGCATGGCTGCCGATGTTTACCGTTACCTGAGCTTTGACCAGATCGCGGAATTCCGCGAGGCTGCGGCCAACGCTAATATTCCGGTTGTTCAGGCGTAATAGCTGAAACCGCGTTGAAAGAACCCCGCTCCGGCGGGGTTTTTTTATGGTTGGTTTATTAGTAGGACCGGCTTCAGCCGGGAATTGCGCGGTGATGCTGATAGGGCCTGCCTAACGGCAGACCGTTTCGCCTTCGGCGAGTTACTTGATAAAGCCCCAAGTAACCAAGGGCTTATGCTCCTGGTTGGGCCCTTCCTTCGTCAGGGTTCCTTCACTCCGGTCTCGCTCCGTGGGCCCGCGCCGAACCTGCGTTCAGCCTGCACCCTAGTCGCGGTTGGCGGTGTCTAGGCTTTTTGTGCTCGAAGATCAGAAGCAGATCAAGAGCTTCCCGGCTAAAGCCAGTCCTACAGGGGTCGGCGCCAGTTCAACTGAATGCACGCGGTGTCGTAGGACCGGCTTCAGCCGGGAAAGCGGTTCCACTGACTGTACGCGGTGTTTTAGTGGGACCGGCTTCAGCCGGGAAGACGGCCCCACTGACTGTACGCGGTGTTTTAGTGGGACCGGCTTCAGCCGGGAAGACGGCCCCACTGACTGTACGCGGTGTTTTAGTGGGACCGGCTTCAGCCGGGAAGGCGCCAGTTCAGGCTGGCAAAGGCCGATGAGACGAGACCGTTCCCGTTGGAGCGAGCTTGCTCGCGAATGCTGTTGATCGTGCCCGCGCTCTGCGTGGGCATGCGCCCTGTGACGCTCTGCGTCACCACGCACGTTGTCCATACTTTTGGGTGTTGGTCACCATAGCCATATCCGCAATCAGCCGCTTAGACTGTCCCCGCCTTCTGTTTTCATAGGACGAATCCAGTGAATGTTGCTGTCGATCAAGTTGTGATCCATCGTTTCACCGAAGCCCATATCGAGGGTGTGACCGCGTTGTACAACGACCCTGAGGTGTGTCGTCAGGTGCTTCAGATGCCGTACCAGTCCGCCGATGTCTGGCGCAAACGGCTGGCCGGGGCGGATGACCGGTCTGTGAAGCTTGTCGCTTTGCATCAGGGTCAGGTGATCGGCAACATTGGCCTGGAGCAATACGCGCGCATTCGTCAGCGCCATGTCGGCGCTATCGGCATGGGCGTGGCCGCGGGCTGGCAGGGCAAAGGGGTTGGCTCCCGGCTCATGGCCGCCGTGCTGGAGGTGGCGGACAACTGGATGAACCTGCACCGGGTTGAACTCACCGTGTTTGCCGACAACGAAGCCGCTTTGGCGCTGTACTGCAAGTTCGGCTTCGAAACCGAAGGCCGCCTGCGGGACTACGCCATACGCGACGGCGTCCTCGTCGACGCCATCAGCATGGCGCGATTGAAATAACCGCTCAGCGTTTTGGAGGATCGACGCAGAGCGTCCGGGGATGCATGCCCACTCGGAGCGTGGGAACGATCAACAGCATTCGCGAGCAAGCTCGCTCCCACGGCAACAGTGTCGTGTCATCGACCTTTGCCTGGCTGAGCGAGCGCCTTCCCGGCTAAAGCCGGTCCCACTAAAAGCAACGCACGCAGTCAGTGGGACTGGCTTTTACCGGAGATGGACGCGGAGCGTCCAAGGATGTATAGCCACGCAGAGCGTGGGCACGATCAGCACTAAAAGCAACGCATGCAGTCAGTGGGACTGGCTTCTTCCCCAACCAAAACCAGCCCCACAAAAGCACCGCGTATATCCCGTGGGACCGGCTTCAGCCGGGAAGCTGTTGATCTGCTTCTGATCTGCCTCGCTTCTGATCTGCCTCGCTTCTGATCTGCCTTACTTCTGATCTTCCTACGCAAAAAGTCCAGTCACCGCAAAACGCGACTTGGGTGCAGGCTGAACGCAGGTCTCGTGGAGTGGGCCGAGCCGCATGGATGCGGCGATAGCGCCGTCAGGACAGGGATGTCCGTTCGGCGCGGGCCCACGGAGCGAGACCGGAGTGAAGGTATTCCGACGAAGGAGGAACCCAACCAGGAGCAAGCACCCTTGGTTACTTGGGGTGCCTTTCCAAGTAACTCGCCGAAGGCGAAACAGTCTGCCCCTAGGCAGACGCTTTTGATCTTTAGAACAGTTTCCACAGGACCATAAAAAAGCCCCGCGTCTCTCAACGCGGGGCTTCCTGTTACAGACGACTAAACCATCAAACCACAGTCGTCTGCCCACTCATTGCCAAGTCCAGCAACTCACGGTTAGCGACCGCATACATTGCATAATCGTTACCGCTGGCGGCACGCAACTCCACCAACATCGCGCGCCAGCGCTCGACCATCGGCAAATGCTGCTCAAGCCACAGGTTGAGACGCTCTTCGATGTCCGCCGGACCATTCGCCATCTGCAACACAGACACCGTGATCGCCCGCTGCTGCCAATCGATATCGTCACGGAACGCCTCACGGGCCAGCGCCTGCCAGTTATTCTCCACCGGCAATGCACTGATCTGCTGCAGATACCACGTCACATCCAGCGAACTGCCCACCGCGAAATACACCTTCGCCACGTCCGCTGCATTCTGACCGGTCACGTCAGACGCCTCGATGATCGGCAACAGCGTGTACAAGTGACTGGTGCCCGCGACCATCCGCGCCAGCAACTCCGGCACGCCCGCCGCCACGTACTCCTGATAACGCGTCTGCCAGACCTCACGGGTCGGCCCTTCCAGCAACTCGTCTAGCTTCAGGCCCAGCGCTGCAATGTGCGGACCGAAGTGCGCCACGTCACGCCCCGCGTCCAGCTCGTTGCGGCGGCTGCGCAAGAACCAGCGCGTGGCACGGCGGCCAAGACGCATCAGCTCATCCATCAGCGCCAGCTGAATCTCGGCCGGGACCTTGTAGTCCAGCGCCTCGATCTGACGGAACCAGTGCGGCAGGTGGAAAATGTCACGCACGATCACATAAGCACCGGCCACGTTGGCCGCGGTCATGCCGGTCGACTCTTTGAGTCGCTGCACGAAGGTAATGCCCATGTGGTTGACCAGATCGTTGGCGATCTGCGTGCTGACGATTTCACGCTTCAGACGGTGGCGACGCATCGAATCGGAGAACTTCGCGCCCAACGAAGGCGGGAACGCAGTCTCCATGTCGCGCGCCAGGTAGTCGTCATCCGGGACGCGAGATTCCAGCAGCGCTTCCTTGAGGTCGATCTTGCTGTAGGAGATCAGCACCGACAGCTCGGCCCGGGTCAGGCCCTGCTTCTCGGCGATGCGCTCGGCCAGTTGATCTTCCGCCGGCAGAAACTCGATGGCACGGTCCAGCTTGCCACGCGCTTCCAGGTCGCTCATCAGGCGCTTGTACTCGGCGATGCGCTCGTAAGCACGGCGCTCCGCCAGAGACAGGGCCTGGGTCTGCTTGTAGTTGTTGCCGAGAACGAGGTTGCCCACTTCTTCGGTCATGCTTTCGAGCAGCAGGTTGCGCTGCTTCTCGGTCATGTCGCCGGCCTGGACCACTTCGTTCAGCAGGATCTTGATGTTCACTTCGTGGTCGGAGCAGTCGACGCCACCGGCGTTGTCGATGAAGTCGGTGTTGGTCGCGCCGCCGATCAGGCCGAATTCGACACGACCCAGTTGGGTCATGCCCAGGTTACCGCCCTCGCCCACGACCTTGCAGCGCAACTGATTGCCGTTGACGCGCAACGCGTCGTTGGCTTTGTCGCCCACGTCCGCATGGGTTTCGGTGCTGGCCTTGACGTAGGTGCCGATGCCGCCGTTCCACAACAGGTCCACGGGGGCCTTGAGCAGCGCGTGCATCAGTTCGGTCGGGGTCAGTTTGTCAGCGGTGATGTCGAAACGCGCTTTCATCTGCGGGGTGATCGCGATGCTTTTCGCGCTGCGCGGGAAGATACCGCCGCCTTCGGACATCAGGCTGGTGTCGTAGTCGGTCCATGCCGAACGCGGCAGGTCGAACAGACGCTGACGCTCGACAAAGCTGCGCGCCGGGTCCGGGTTCGGGTCGATGAAGATATGCAGGTGGTTGAAGGCCGCGACCAGTTGCAGCGTTTCGGACATCAACAGGCCGTTACCGAACACGTCTCCGGCCATGTCGCCGACGCCGATCACGCTGATGCTGTCCTGCTGGACGTTGATGCCGCGCTCGCGGAAGTGCCGCTGCACGCCGACCCAGGCACCCTTGGCGGTGATGCCCATCTTCTTGTGGTCGTAACCTGCCGAACCGCCTGATGCAAAGGCGTCACCGAGCCAGAAACCGTAGTCGATGGCGATGCCGTTGGCGATGTCGGAGAAGGTCGCAGTGCCTTTGTCGGCGGCAACCACCAGGTACGGGTCGTCGTCGTCGTGGCGCACCACGTTGGCCGGCGGCACGAGGACGCCTTCTTTCAGGTTGTCGGTGATGTCCAGCAGACCGGAAATGAACAGGCGGTAGCACGCGATGGCTTCGGCCTGAATCTCGTCGCGGGTGCCGGTGGTCGGCAGACGACGGGGCAGGAATCCGCCCTTGGCGCCGACCGGCACGATGACCGAGTTCTTCACTTGTTGGGCTTTGACCAGGCCCAGCACTTCGGTGCGGAAGTCTTCTTCACGGTCGGACCAGCGAAGACCGCCACGGGCTACGTTGCCAAAGCGCAAATGCACGCCTTCGACGCGCGGCGAGTAAACGAAGATTTCGAACTTCGGCACCGGCTTCGGCAGCTCGGGGATCAGACGCGGGTTGAACTTGAAGCTGAAGTAGCTTTTGCTCTGGCCATTGACGTCGGTCTGGTAGAAGTTGGTGCGCATGGTCGCCTTGATCAAATCAAGGTAGCGACGCAGGATGCGGTCCTCGTTGAGCACTTGCACGCCGTCCAGCGCGGTGAGAATCGCCTGCTCCAGACGCTGTTGCATGTCGTCCAGGTCGCCACCGCTCAGCTTGCGCGCCAGGTAGAAGCGAGTCTTGAACAGACGCGTCAGCTCGCGGGCAATGTCGGCGTGGTTGTTCAGCGTGCTGGCGATGTAACCCAGGTCGAAGCCCAGACGAATCTGCTTCAGGTAACGGGCGTAGGCACGCAGCAACGCGACGTCGCGCCACGGCAGACCGGCCGTCAGTACCAGACGGTTGAACGCATCGTTTTCGGCTTCGCCACGCACGATGTGGACGAACGCGTCCTGCAACGTGTCGTTGAGCTGCTGCAGGTCCAGTTTCAGACCTTCGCCGTAGGTGAACGCAAAATCGTGAATCCAGAACTCGCGCCCGTTGGTGTGGCGCAGGCGATACGGGAATTCACCGAGCACGCGCAGGCCGAGGTTTTCCAGAATTGGCAGCACGTCGGACAGCGCCAGCGGGGTATCTGCGTGGTACAGCTTGCAATGCAGCTGCGCCTTGTCGCCCGACAACGGTTGATAGAAGCTCATGACCAGCGGATTGGCTTCGGACAGGCTCAGCACGTGCTGCATGTCGACCACGGCAGAGTGCGCCGCGAAACGCTCGCGGTAACCTGCCGGAAAACCTTTCGGGAAGTCGGCCAGGACGTTGGTGCCCTGGGCTTCGCCGAAGCTTTCAATGACCAGACTGGCGTAGTCGTCCTTCCACGAACGGCAGGCCTGGATGACTTCGTTTTCCAGCTGTTGCGGGTCGATGTCGAGGGTGACTTTCGGGTCCACACGCAGGATCAACTGCACGCGCGCCAGCACCGACTCGGAGAAGAAGGTCCAGAACTCGCAGTCAGTCGCCTTCAGGCGATCCATCAGCACCTGCTGAATCTTCTGACGGACTTCAGTGGAATAGACGTCGCGCGGGACATAGGCCAGGCAGTAGCAGAAACGGCCGTACGGGTCTTTGCGCAGGAACACGCGGATCTTGTTGCGCTCCTGGATCTGCACGATCGACATGACCGTGGTGAACAGCTCGTCCACCGGGGTCTGGAACAGGTCGTCGCGGGGCAGCACTTCCACCACCTGCGCCAGTTCCTTGCCCAGGTGCGCCTTGGCGTCGAACCCGGAACGGCGCTCCACTTCGGCGACCTTGCGGCGGATGTACGGAATGTTGCGCACGCTTTCGCCATACACCGAGGAGGTGTACAGGCCCATGAAGCGCGATTCCTTGATGACCTTGCCGTCGGCGTCGATCTGGCGGATCGACACGTAGTCCGGGTACGCCGGGCGGTGCACGCGGCTCGGGTGCGCGGCTTTGGCGAAGGACAGCAGGGTTGGCTCCTGCAGGTAGTTCACTGCGTAGCCTTCAATGTGCAGGTCGTCAGCGGTGAGGCCGGCGCGCAGCAGCTTGGTCAGGCCGAGGAAGGACGACGGGTCATAACTGAGCTGGCCGCCCTCGCCTTCGTTGGTGACGGTAAATTCTTCATAACCGAGGAAGGTGAAGTGGTTGTTCACCAGCCACTCGAGGAACACCTTGACCTCGGATTTTTCTTCGGGGTCAACGCTGTACTCGGTGGCGTCGATACCGGCCAGCAGCTCATGGAGCTTGGCTTTCATCGGCTCGAAATCTTCGACCGCGACGCGCACTTCGCCCAGCACCTGCTCCAGTTCGCGTGCCAGCACGTTCAGCTCCGCGGCGTTGGCGCAGCGGTCGATCTCCAGATACATCAACGATTCTTGCAGCACGCCGTCGTCGCTGCTGCCTTTTGGCAACAGTTCGAGCAGCTGGCCTTTCTCATCACGACGTACGCTCAACACGGTGGTCTGCAGCGTGTGGATGCTATAACCGCGGCGATTGAGTTCGGTGCGCACCGAGTCGACCAGGAACGGCAGGTCGTGGTGCAATACTTCGACGGCGGTGTGGGTGGACTGCCAGCCGTGACGTTCGTAATCGGGGTTGTAGACCCGCACTTGCGGCGTGCCGTGCTCGAAGCGTTCGAGCAGGCGCCAGGCCGAGAGGGTGCAACCGGCCAGGTCAGAGAGTCTGCGCTGGGTGAGTTCGTCGAGGGAAATGATGCCGAAGAATTGATCAGCGAACAGCGCCACTTGTGGCAGTGCCTGTTCACTGATGTGCTGAGCCAGTGCCGCTCGCAGTTGGTGCTGGAAGTCGGACTTGCTGGCTGCGGTGAAGAACGCCATCTGTGGTACTCCGATTGGCTTGAGCTTTTATATAGGAGAGATGCGTGTGTCGGGTCGAGCTGGAGCGTTTGTCACGTTTGCGCCTGGTCGATCATAGTCAGCATAACGTGATAAGGGGCGGCGCGTTTTGCGCTGCCTGCTTTACTAACGCTCGTGGTGTGTGTGCCGTCACATTTGATCGGCCCGAGTGGACGTCGACACGGTTTTTGCCCAGGCAGGCTCCGCCGCGCGTCTGTTCACCTGCTGCGCAGCTTAACGACAGCGGCCCTGAAGGTGCTTGCGACGCTGCGACATATTCGGACATCGGGTTGCGCTTGAGGGGTTCTGCCTAACGGCAGAGGGTTTCGCCTTCGGCGAGTTACTTGGAAAGGCACCCCAAGTAACCAAGGGTGCCTGCTCCTGGCTTGGCCCGACTTCGTCGGGTTCCTTCACTCCGGTCCCGCTCCGTGGGCCCGCGCCGAACGGACATCCATGTCCTGACGGCGCTCTCGCCGCATCCATGCGGCTCGGCCCACTGCGCGAGACCTGCGTTCAGCCTGCACCCAAGTCGCGATTTGTGGTGTTTGGACGTTTTGCGTATGAAGATCAAAAGCAGATCAGGATCAGGATCAGGATCAGGATCAGGATCAAGAGCTTCCCGGCTGAAGCCGGTCCCACACAGATTGTGTGAACACCTGATCGTGCCCACGCTCTGCGTGGGTATGCATCCCCGGACGCTCTGCGTCCATTTTCGACTAAGCCCAGTCCTGCTGGATGCACGCGCTGCTTTTAGTGGGACCGGCTTTAGCCGGGAAGGGGCCGGTTTGGGCGCCATCGAATTGTAGGAGCCGGCTTGCTGGGGAAAGCGTCGGGGCAGGCTCCACTCAGCTATTCGGCCCGCCAACAACGCAATCTTCAGCAAAACTCCCGCAGGACTGGCAAAATCCCACCCCTGCCCTGAAACCGAGCCACAGGAACGCCGCCATGCACATGACCACCGACAGCTTCATCTACAACCCATGCGACGAGGAAGAAGATGACATGGCGCTGGCTTGCTGCCATGGCAGCAGCACCGGTGATCTGTTCCTGCTGGCGCGTTTTCCCGACGAGGATGAAGTCGACATCACCTTTCGTGACGACACCATCCACGTCGAAGGCAACATCACCGTCACCCTGAGCAACACGCGGCTGCTGGTCGAAATCGATGCCGCCGACGCCAAGCCGCTGGGCGGCGATACCACCTATGACATCACCCACAGCACGCCCGCCCAAGAACTGGCCGAGCTGGACGCAACCCTGCGCATCATCCTCAAGGATGTCGGGACGTACGTCAGTCAGATCAACTGAGCCGTCGAAGGCACTGGGCGTGAAATGACGCAAATGTAAGACAGTTCTTGTTTTTGCCCGGTCCTTTGCTGAAAAGCCGAAAAAACGCAGCGGCCGATTAGTCGCCGCCCCGCCGATGGATTAAAGTAACGCCCCCAGCTTCGGCGCCCCTTGGCGCTGCTGCCTCTCCTGCCAGGAACTGTCATCGATGGAACATCGTGAAGCGTTGATCGCGCTGCGAACCTTTCTCTCCACCCAGATTCTGGGGCAGGAGAAACTGGTGGAGCGCTTGCTGATCGCGCTGCTGGCCGACGGCCACATGCTCGTCGAAGGCGCCCCCGGTCTGGCCAAGACCAAGGCGATCAAAGAGCTGGCCGAAGGCATCGAAGCGCAATTCCATCGCATTCAGTTCACACCCGACCTGCTGCCCGCCGACATCACTGGCACCGAGATTTATCGCCCGGAAACCGGCAGTTTCGTGTTCCAGCAAGGGCCCATCTTTCACAACCTGGTGCTGGCCGACGAGATCAACCGGGCGCCGGCCAAGGTGCAGTCGGCGCTGCTGGAAGCCATGGCCGAGCGCCAGGTGAGTGTCGGCCGCAGCACGTACGACCTGTCGCCGCTGTTTCTGGTCATGGCGACGCAGAACCCCATCGAGCAGGAAGGCACCTACCCGCTGCCCGAAGCGCAACTTGACCGTTTTCTGATGCACGTCAAGATCGGCTTTCCGGACGCCACCGTCGAACGCAAGATTCTGCAGCAGGCCCGGGGCGAAGCCCTCAACGGCGAAACCAAGCCCGAGCGCCGCGTCAGCCAGCAGGCGATTTTCGCCGCGCGCAAGGAAATCCTCGGCCTGTACATGGCCGATGCCGTTGAGGAATACCTGGTGCAACTGGTCATGGCGACCCGCACGCCCGCCAAGTTCGATGCCGAGCTGGCCGAGTGGATCGGTTATGGCGCAAGCCCTCGCGGTTCGATTTCCCTGGACCGCTGCGCCCGGGCCCACGCCTGGCTGGCCGGCCGCGACTTCGTCAGCCCTGAAGACATTCAGGCGATGGTCTTCGACGTGCTGCGTCACCGCATCATTCTGTCGTTCGAGGCCGAAGCGGCGGGCATTGACCAGGACCGCGTGATCCAGCGAATCCTCGACGTCGTGGCCGTCGCCTGACCCCATGCAACCCTACCTGATCTCCCAACCGGGCATCCGCATCAGCCTCGCCGACCTGATTGAAATGCGTCATCGCGTGCGCGAAGTGCAGCTGTTTTCCACCCCCAGCCAGCGCAGCCCGTTGATCGGTCTGCACCACTCCAAGCTGCGCGGGCGCGGGGTCGACTTCGATCAGGTCAGGGTGTATCAGGCCGGCGACGACGTCAGGACCATCGACTGGCGCGTCACGGCCCGTACCCAGGAACCCCACACCAAACTGTTCCATGAAGAACGCGAGCGTCCGATTTTCATCCTGGTCGAGCAGAGCCGCCGTCTGTTTTTCGGCTCAGGGCTGATGTTCAAGTCGGTGCTGGCGGCTCAGGCCGCCGCGTTGGTCGGCTGGGCCGCGCTGGGGCACAACGACCGGGTCGGCGGGCTGGTGTTCGGTGACAACGAGCATTACGAGATCAAACCGCGGCGCAGCAAACAAAGCCTGCTGCAACTGCTTAACCGGCTGGTGCGGGTCAATCAATCGCTGCACACCGAAGCCGCTGCCGACCGCGACACCTTTGGCGTGGCCCTGCGCCGTGCGAGGGAGGTGATGCGTCCGGGCAGTCTGGCGATCATCCTCTGCGACGAGCGCGCGTTGTCCGACTCGGCCGAACAGCAACTGACCTTGCTGTCACGGCATTGCGATCTGTTGCTGCTGCCGCTGTCCGATCCGCTGGATCACGCGTTGCCCGCTGCCGGCCTGTTGCGCTTTGCAGACCGGGGGGCGGAGCTGGAGCTCGACACGCTGAACGCCGACTTGCGCCAGAGCTACCGCGCCCAGGGCGAGGCGCGTCAGGCACGTTGGGCGTTGTTGGCGCAGAAGCTGCGCGTACTGATGATGCCGCTGAGCACCCAGCGTGAAATGGTCGAGCAACTGCGCGAATACCTAAACGGCCAGCGCCCGGTGAAACAGCCATGAGTGCGCTGGACCAGCTGCAACCGCTGATTCTGCCCGAGCCGGTCGGGTTCTGGCCGCCCGCGCCGGGCTGGTGGCTGCTGCTGATCCTGTTGCCGGCGCTGGGCTACGGCCTGTGGCGCGCTCGTACACTGCTGCCAAAAAAAGCCGGCAGCGAAACCGTCGAGCCACTGGACCCCTTGCGACAGGCTGCGCTGGTCGAACTGGCGCAAATGCCCAAGCCCTATGACGGCGCGCCCGCTGGCGCCTGGCTGCAGCAGATCAACGGCCTGCTCAAACGCTTGTGCCGCAACCACTACCCTTACAGCCAGAGCCACACGCTCAATGGGCGCAAATGGCTGGCCTTCCTCGACAACCGCTGCCCGGCGGCCGGCCTGACCCGCTGGATGATCCTTGTCGAAGGCGCCTACAAGCCGGAGTGCAAGCTCGACGACAAGGCCATCAACGGCCTGACCCAGTCGGTCGAGACCTGGATTCGCAAGCATGTTTGAATTCGCCTGGCCGTGGCTCTTCGCCCTCCTCCCGCTGCCGTGGCTGCTGCGTGTCGTGCTGCCCGCCGCAGACAGCGGCGAAGCAGCGCTCAAAATCAGCTTTCTTCCAGAGCTGGAAGGCCTCGCCGGGCGCCGCGCGCGCACCCATCTGCCCGGCTGGCGGCGTCAATTACCGTTCATTACCGTCTGGCTTCTGTTGCTGGTCGCTGCCGCCCGCCCGCAATGGCTGGGCGAGCCGTTACCGGTCGCTGCCAGTGGCCGCGATCTACTGGTGGCGGTGGACGTGTCAGGTTCGATGGATTACCCGGACATGGTCTGGAAAAACGACGAAGTCAGTCGGCTGACGCTGGTGAAGATGCTGCTGGGCGATTTTCTTGAACACCGTCAGGGCGATCGCATCGGCCTGATTCTGTTCGGCAGTCAGGCGTATCTTCAAGCCCCGCTGACCTTCGACCGCAAGACCGTGCGCGTCTGGCTGGACGAAGCGCGGATCGGCATTGCCGGCAAGAACACCGCCATCGGCGACGCGATCGGCCTGGCACTGAAACGCCTGCGCCAGCGCCCGGCCCAGAGTCGGGTGCTGATTCTGGTCACCGACGGCGCCAACAACGCCGGCCAGATCGACCCAAGGACTGCGGCGCGTCTGGCCGCCAGCGAAGGCGTGAAAATCTATCCGATCGGCATCGGCGCCGACCCCGACAAGGGCGCCACGAGCATCCTGGGCCTCAACCCCAGCCTTGATCTGGACGAGCCTTCCCTGCGGGAAATTGCCGCGGTCAGCGGTGGGCAGTATTTCCGCGCGCGCAACGGCGCCGAACTGGCAGGCATCGGCAAGGCGCTGGACCGGCTTGAGCCCGTCGCGCAACAACCGACCCAGGCACGTCCGGCGCGGGCGCTTTATCACGTACCGCTGGCGATGGCCCTGCTGTTGAGCCTTCTGCTGGTGGTTCAGGAGCGCTGGCCAAATAATCCGGTGTATCGGTTTTTTGCCCGCCGACCGACGTTTGTGCAAGGCACGCGCTGGCGTCAACGCTTGCAGCGCCTGAAGAGGCGCCCATGATCGAAACCCTCTCCGGTCTTTGGCCTCATTGGTCGCGCCCTGCCTGGCTGCTGTTGCTGCCCATGCTCGCCTGGCTGCTGTGGCGGTTATGGAATCGGCAGAAGCGCGTCGGCCGCTGGCAAATGATTTTGCCCAGCGCGTTTCATGCTGCCCTGCTCAGTGGCGGCGGCGGCCGCGAGAGCAAGCGGCGATGGGTGGTGCTGGGGCTTGGCTGGCTGCTGGCAGTGTTGGCGTTGCTCGGTCCCAGCTGGCAGCGGGTTGAGCAGAACAGCCAGCGGCCGGTCGATCCGTTAGTGGTCATGCTGGAGCTGACCCCGGAAATGCTCGCGGCCGACAGCCCGCCCACTCGCCTCGAACAGGCGCGCCGCAAGTTGCTTGACCTCTTACAGGCGCGCAGCGATTCACAGACCGCGATCATCGTGTACGCCGGCAGCGCCCATACCCTGGTGCCGCTGTCCGATGATCTGGGGACCAGCAAAAACCTGCTCGACGCGATCAAGCCGTCGATCATGCCCGAAGCCGGCCAGCGCGCAGACCTGGCCGTGCGCAAGGCTCTGGATCTGCTCGAACAGGGTGACCTCGGTCAGGGGCGGCTGCTGTGGATCGGCTCGTCCCTCAGCGACGCCGAGCGGCAGGGAATCCGCGCCGCGATGACCGGACGTGACGCCCCTCCCTTGTTGATGCTCGGCGTCGGCACCGCAGAAGGCGCACCTGTCACCCAAGAGAAAGGCGGGTTTTTGAAGGACGCCCAAGGCGGCATTCTCGTGCCGCGTCTGGACGGGCCGGTGCTCAAGGACTTCGCTGACAGCCTGGGCGGTCGATACACCTCGCTGCGCCTGGACAATCAGGACCTCGACGAGCTTGGCCTGCTGGATGGCCCGAAGAGCTTGATCAACCAGGGCCAGAAAGTGCGGCTGGACCGCTGGGCGGATCAAGGCTACTGGTTGCTGCTGCCCCTGCTGCTGTTGGCCGCTTGCGCCGGGCGACGCGGCTGGCTGTTGTGTCTGCCATTGCTAGTGATGATGGCCGTGCCGCAGAACAGCTATGCCTTCGGTTTCGAAGACCTGTGGCGCCGTCCCGACCAACAGGGCGAACACTTGCTCAAACGGCACCACCCGGCAGAAGCCGCACGGCGTTTCCAGGACCCGCAGTGGCAAGGCGTCGCCCTCTACCAGGCGGGTGACTATGCGGGCGCCGTCCAGCGCTTTGCCCAAGGCAGCAGCGCCGCAGACCATTACAATCGCGGCAATGCACTGGCCCGGAGCGGCGAGCTGGAAGCGGCCATCGATGCTTACGAACAGGCGCTGGAACGTCAACCGGACTTGCCGGCGGCGTCAGCCAACAAAGCGCTGGTGGAGCACGTGCTGGAGCAGAACAAGGCGTCCAGCCAGGCGGACGCCGACGCAAAGGCCAAGACGGACGAAAACGCCGAGAATGCACGCGACGGAAACGCCGGGCAGTCCTCATCCAGTGCGCCGTCAACGCCCCACGATGACGACGCCGACCGCTCGGCCGACGACGCGCAAACCGCTGCGGACGAACAGGCTTCCGGGGCAGGTGGCGACAACGATGAACCGGCGCGCGCCTCCGGCAAACCGGCCGACGCGCAGATGGACGGCGAACAGAAACAAGCGCTGGAACAATGGCTGAGGCAGATCCCCGACGAACCCGGCGAGCTGTTGCGGCGAAAGTTCTGGTACGAACAACAGCAGCATCAGGAAAAGACCCGATGAGTCGTCTGCACAGGTTGCTGATCGCAGGAATGTTGTGCCTGTTCACCTGGGTAGCCCAGGCCGACAGCGCAGGCGCCACCCTGCAATCGAGCGTCGACCGCACCCGCGTCAACACCGGCGAAACGGTCGAGCTGACTCTGGAAACCGACGACGCGACCGTTTTCGGCAGACCGGACATGAGCGCGCTGGACGCCGACTTTGAAGTGCGCGACACCCGCCAGCTCAACAGCCTGACGACGCTGGAAGGCAACGTTCACGCGACGACGCGCTGGCTGATCACGCTGATGCCACGCCACAGCGGCTCGATCGAAATCCCTTCGCTGAAACTGGGCGAAATGACCAGCCAGCCGATCGTTCTGCAAGTGGTGGATGTCGGCCCCGTCGCCCAGGGGCAGGAGCAAAAACTCGCCCCGGTGTTCATGGAGGCCAGCCTCGATCAGGACAGCGTGTATGTTCAGGCACAAGTCCTGCTCACCGTGCGCATCTATCACTCGGTGTCGCTGTTCGATGACAGCAACCTGACACCGCTGCAAGTGCCGGACGCACGGATCGAAAAGCTCGGTGACACGCGCACCTACGAGAAGCAGATCAACGGCATCCGCCACGGCGTGATCGAAATGCGCTATGCGTTGTATCCACAGCACAGCGGTGAGCTGACCATTCCCGCGCAGGCATTCAGCGCCACCCTGGTTCAAGACACCACCGACGCTGCGGCGGCGGCCGCGATGGCGCCGGGTGCCATTGCCAGCGGACCAAAACCGGGCCGTTTGATGCACGTGACCTCGCTGCCCCTGACCCTGGGCGTCAAACCGCAACCGGCGCACTACCCCGCCGATACACCGTGGCTGCCCGCCCGCAGCGTCAGCCTCAGCGAAAGCTGGAGCCCGGACCCTGCCCATAGCCAGGTGGGTGATTCACTGACCCGTACCCTGCAACTGAAAGTTGAAGGCCTGTCCAGCGCGCAATTACCGCCGCTGCCTGCCACCGACGTCAGCGCCCTGCGCCGCTATCCCGATCAGCCGCAATTGAGCAATCAGGTCAGTGAGCGCAGCTTGACCGGCGTGCGCGAGGAGCGCGAGGCGCTGGTGCCCAACCGTCCCGGCGCCATAGAAATTCCTGCGGTGGATCTGGTCTGGTGGAACACCCAGGAAGATCATCTGGAGCACAGCGCCTTGCCCGCCCGGACCTTGCAGGTCAGCCTCAACCCGGCGCTGGCGGTGGACATGCCGGTGAGTGACAACGGCAATGTTACGGTGATTGGCCCGCCGGTCTGGCCGTGGCAGTTAAGCACGGTGCTGCTGAGCTTCACCACGTTGCTGGGCTTCGGCCTCTGGTGGCGCGGTCGCTGGCAACCAGCGCTGGCCCGGGTCGCGCAAACGGGGCCGAGTCCGCGTACAGTGCTCGACGACCTGAAACGCGCGTGCCTGGCCAACGACCCGCACGCCACCCGCCAGGCCCTGGACGCCTGGGCCCGTCAACAGCCGGAAACCCTGGCGGACATGGCGGCGCGCTTTGTGCCGCTGTCTCATGCGCTGGACGGCTTGAACGGTGCGTTGTACAGCGAGACCGAAAAATTGTGGCTGGGCGAAGACCTCTGGCGCGCGGTAAAAGCGCTGCCCACCCTCGAGAAACCCATGGACCCGAGCGGCGGCGACAGCCTGCCGCCGCTTTATCCAAAATGATTTCAATCGATCAGCGCGTTTTCCTGCAACGCTGGAAAACAGGCTGATCGTTAAACCAAGGTACCTTCATGCGTCTGTTCCATACCTCCGACTGGCACCTCGGCCAGAACCTTCATGGTCAGGAGCGAGATTTCGAACATGCCAGTTTCCTGACCTGGCTGCTGGCCCGTCTGGCCGAGCGCAAACCGGATGTCCTGCTGATCGCCGGCGACATCTTTGACACGGTCAATCCGCCGGTCAAATCCCAGGAGCGCCTGTACGACTTCATCGTCAGCGCCCACGAACAGAACCCGCAGCTGACCATCGTCATGATCGCTGGCAACCACGACTCCGGCTCGCGCATCGAGTTGCCCGCGCCGCTCATGCGACGCCTGCGCACCCACGCGCTGGGTCGAGTGCTGTGGCTCGACGATGGCGTGCTGGACGTTGACCGCCTGCTGCTGCCACTGAGCAATGCCAAGGGCAAAGTCCTGGGCTGGTGCCTGGCGCTGCCCTTCCTGCGCCCGGCCGAAGTGACCGGCGCCGCCTTGGGCGGCGACTATCTGCGCGGCATTGGTCAGGTCCATGAAATGCTCATTGCCGCCGCGAACCAGCGGCGCAAGAAAGGCCAGGCGCTGATTGCCATCAGCCACGCGCACATGGCCGGAGGCTCGGTGTCGGAAGACTCCGAGCGCAGCCTGATCATCGGCAACGCCGAGGCCCTCCCCGCCAGCCTGTTCGGCGACAGCATCACGTATGTGGCCCTGGGGCATCTGCACAAGCCGCAGCGGATCAATGGCCAGGACCGCATTCGCTACAGCGGCTCGCCGATTCCGCTGTCCTTCTCGGAAATCGGCTACCAGCACCAGATCCTCGAAATCGAATGCGACGGCGACAAACTGGTCAGCGTCAAACCGCTGTTGATCCCTCGCGCCGTCAACCTGCAACGGATCGGCCCGGCGCCGCTGGCGGACCTGTTGCTGCAACTCCGGGACCTTCCGGACATCGATCTGCTGGCGGACGTCGACCGGCAACCGTGGCTCGAAGTCCGTGTGCGCCTGGACGAGCCGCAACCGGACCTGCGCAACCAGATCGAAGCCGCGCTGGAAGGCAAGGCCGTGCGACTGGTACGGATCGCCGCCGAATACGCCGGCAAGGGCGGGCGCGATGAAGACGCCAATCAAGACCTGATCGAGCTGGACCAGCTGAGCCCGCAGGAGCTGTTCAGCCGCGCTTGGCAGGATAGCTACGGCAGCGAGGTCGACGAACAGACGTTGCAGGACTTCGCCACCCTGCTCCAGGACGTGCAGCTGGAGAGCGAACAGCCATGAAAATCCTCGCCATTCGCCTGAAAAACCTCGCCTCGCTGGCCGGGCCGTTCGAGCTGGACTTCACCGCTGAGCCCCTTGCCAGCGCCGGCCTGTTCGCCATCACCGGGCCCACCGGCGCGGGCAAAAGCACGCTGCTGGACGCTCTGTGCCTGGCCCTGTTCGGCGCCATCCCCCGGCTGAACAACATCGGCCAGTCCCGAGTACCGGAGATCGACGGCGACATCAGCACCAACGACCCACGCAACCTGTTGCGTCGCGGCACTGGCAGCGGTTACGCCGAGGTCGATTTCGTCGGCATCGACAAACGCCGCTATCGCGCACGCTGGGAAGCCAACCGCGCCCGGGACAACGCCACGAAAAAACTCCAGGCCAGCCGCCAGACACTGATCGATCTGGACAGCGAGCAGATTCTCAGTACGCAGAACAAGACCGAGTACAAGACCCTGCTCGAAGCCCGTCTGGGCCTGAACTTCGAGCAGTTCACCCGTGCAGTGATGCTGGCGCAAAGCGAGTTCAGCGCCTTCCTCAAGGCCGACGACAAAGACCGCAGCGAACTGCTGGAAAAACTCACCGACACGGCTATTTACAGCCAGTTGGGCCGCCGCGCCTACAGCAAAAGCAAGGAAGCTGAAGAGGCGCTGAAAACCCTCCAGGCCCAGGCCTGCGCGTTGACGCCGATGACGCCGGAGCTGCGCGCCGAGCTTGAGCAGCGTTTCAACGACGCCCAGCAGCAGCTGAAGCTTGCACAGGCGCAACTGCGGCAGCTGGAGCTCAAGGAGCAATGGTTCAAGGAGGTGAATCGGTTGCGCGACAGCCACCAGGCCGCCAACGAGCAACTCGCCAATGCGCAGCAGACATGGGACGCACACAGCGCCGATCGCCAGCGGCTGGGCCTGTTGGAGCGTCTGGCGCCGCAGCGGCATCTGTTCGGTCAACGCGCCCGGCTTCAGGCTCAGCTCGCGCCGCTGACGGCCGCGATTGAGGCTCATCAGCTGAAACAGACCGCGCTGCAGGCCCGCATCGCCGATCAGGACAGCAAACGCATTAGCGCCGACAGCGCGTTGCAGCAGGCGCAGGAACAATTGCTCAACGCGCGACCGGCCTTGAGTGAGGCCTTCGAGCAGCAGGCACAGCTCAATCACCTGAATCAGGAGCTGCAACCGCTCGGCGAACAGGCGCGCGCCGCGCAGCAGGCCAGCGCCGAAGGTCATGCGGCGCTCGACCAACTGGTCGAGCAGCAACGCCAGATCCAGGCGCGCTTGCAGTCGATCAGCGAGCAACTGGAGCAAAGCGCGTCGCTGACCACGTTGAGCCAGTCGTGGAGCGCCTACCGGCCCCGACTTCAGCAAACCGTGCAGCTCAGCGCCCGGCTGATCCAGGGCCGTGCCGAGCTGCCCCAGCTGGAAAAAAACGCCACCCTCGCCGAACAAACCCTGGGCGAGCGCCGCAGCGCCTTGCAGGCGCTGTACGACAACGCTGAGGTAAAGGCCGACGCGGTCAGTCAGCAAATCGAACGCCTGGGGCAGTTGTTGCAGGACAACCGTCAGCAGCACAGCGCAAGCGATGCACTCGAGCGTTTGTGGCAGCGGCATCAGGACGTCGCCGGCCGTCTGCTCGACGTCCAGACCCGTCAGCAACAGGCTACCGAACGCCGGGGCCAGCGCATTGCCCAAGGCCTGAAACTCAAGGCCGAGCACGAAGCCGCCGAGCAGGCCCTGAACGTCACTGTCGAATTGCTGCAGCGCCAGCGCCTTGCCCGCAGCGCCAGCGTCGAACAACTGCGCGAGCAACTGGTTGATGAGCAACCGTGCCCGGTGTGCGGCAGCGCAGAGCATCCGTACCACCAGTCCGCGGCGCTGCTTGAAGCGCTGTCGGGTCACGACGATGGCGAAGAAGCACGCGCCCGGCAGACGGTCGGGCAGCTCAGCGAAAAGCTCGCCGAGCTGCGTGCGGAAGTCGCCGAACTGAACAACCAGCTCAAACAGTCCAAGCCACAACAGGATCAACTGACCGAGCAGCTGCACAGCCTTGCGCCTGAACTGGAAGCCCACCCGCTGCATCCGCGCCTGCTGGAGCAGCCTGAACACGTGCGCGGTGACTGGCTGAGCGAACGCTTGCATCAACTGGCTCAGGACATCCAGACCGCCGAGCAGCGCCAGACTCGTCTGTTGAAAGTGCAGCGTGACGCCGAGTCGCTGCAGCAGCAGGTCCTCGATGCGCGCGAGGCCAGTCAGCAGGCCATGAAGGCGCTGGACGATCAGCAACGCCACATCGCTTTGGACAATCAGGCGTTCGAGGCGGCGCTGCAAGAGTTCGAGCCGCTGCTGCCCGCCGAAAGCCTGAGCCAGTGGCGCGAGTCCGCGACCATGAGTTTCATGCAACTGGACAACGACATCGCCGCCCGCGTCGAGCAGCTTGATCAACAAAAGACCGAGCAGCAGGAGCACAGCGAGCGCGCGCAAAAACTTGAGCGCGAACACGCTGCCCAACAGAATCGCGAGGCGGAACACCAGAAGCTGCAAGCGCAGCTCGATGCCCGACAGCAGCAGCAACAGGCGGTGCAGCAGCAATTGGCGCAAACCCTTGGCGAGCACGCCTCCCCCGAGCGCTGGCAACATGCCCTTGAGCAGTCGGTCGAGCAGGCCCGTGAGGCTCAGGCCGCCATCGCCCATGAACTGCAAACGGCGCGCAGCGAACTGATCAAGCTGACGGCAGAACGCGATGGCGAACAGCAACGCTTGCAGGCCCTCGAACAGGAACTGGCAGAGCTCGAACGGCAGATCGCCGAGTGGCGCAGCAGCCACAGTGAGCTGGACGATGCCGCGCTCGACACCTTGCTGGGGCTGAGCGACGAGAGTGTCAGCGGATTACGTCAGCAACTGCAGTCCAGCGAAAAAGCGCTGGAGCAAGCCAGGGTTCTGGTGGAAGAGCGCGCGGCGCAGTTGCAGCAGCATCAGGCGCAACACAGCGACGACGGCGATGCCGAGCAGTTATTGGTCGCGTTGACCGAAGCACAGGCGCAATCGGCGGTTCAGGATCAGCTGTGCGCCGACCTGCGCGCCCAGGTCAGCGAAGACAACCGCCGTCGCGACGCCAGCAGTGAGCTGCAAGGGCGCATCGCGCACGCGCAATCCGAATACCAACGCTGGGCCCGACTGAACGCGCTGATCGGCTCCGCCAACGGCGACACATTCCGCAAGATCGCTCAGGCCTACAACCTTGATCTGCTGGTGCACCACGCCAACGCGCAACTCAAGCAACTGGTACGGCGCTATCGCCTCAAACGCGGCGGCAGCATGCTCGGCCTGCTGGTGATGGACACTGAAATGGGCGATGAACTGCGCTCGGTTCATTCGCTTTCGGGCGGGGAAACCTTCCTTGTGTCCCTCGCTCTGGCGCTGGGCCTGGCGTCCATGGCCTCCAGCACGTTGAAGATCGAATCGCTGTTCATCGACGAAGGCTTCGGCAGCCTTGACCCCGAATCTCTGCAACTGGCCATGGACGCCCTCGACGGACTGCAGGCCCAGGGCCGCAAGGTCGGCGTGATTTCCCATGTGCAGGAAATGCACGAGCGCATCCCCGTGCAGATTCAGGTGCAGCGTCAGGGCAATGGCCTGAGCACCGTCGAGGTCAGCAGCGGCTAAACCGTTTTTTCACGACGCACGGACACGCCCGGCGGCGTTTCTGTGCAACCCTGTATCCCTTGCGCGACAGTCGCGCCAAACTCGAAAGAAGGTAAATCCACGTGGCAAACTCCAAAGTATTTTTCGACATCACCGCCAACGACGAGCCAATGGGCCGCATCGTCATGGAACTGCACAACGACGTCGTTCCGAAAACCGCCGAAAACTTCCGCGCCCTGTGCACCGGCGAAAAAGGCGATGACATGACCTACAAAGGTTCGTCGTTCCACCGCGTCATCCAGAACTTCATGCTGCAGGGCGGCGATTTCACCAACCACAACGGCACGGGCGGCAAGTCGATCTACGGCAACAAGTTCGCCGACGAAAACTTCACCCTCAAGCACACCGCGCCAGGTGACCTGTCGATGGCCAACGCTGGTCCGAACACCAACGGCAGCCAGTTCTTCATCACCACCATCGTCACCGAGTGGCTGGACGGCAAACACGTCGTGTTCGGCAAAGTGGTCGAAGGCATGGACGTCGTCAAAGCCATTGAAGCGCTGGGATCGCAATCCGGCCGCACCAGCAAGAAAGTCGTCATCGCCGACTGCGGCGAGCTGACCGAGGCCTGAGCATGACGTCGGCACCTTACGCTGAATCTACGGTGCCGACGCTCTACTCGTTCCGCCGTTGCCCCTACGCCATGCGCGCTCGCATGGCGCTGGGGTATAGCGGCGTACCGTTAAACACGGTGGAAGTCAGCCTCAAGGCCAAACCGGCGAAAATGCTGGAACGCTCACCCAAAGGCACCGTGCCGGTTCTGGTCCTGCAGGATCGAGTGCTGGAGCAAAGTCTGGACATCATGCGCTGGGCGCTGTCGCAGCATGACCCGGACGATTGGTTACTGGCCCGGGACGTCGGTGGGCAACGGCAGAGCGCCGAGCTGATCGCGGAAAACGACAGCCGCTTCAAGCAGGATCTGGATCACTACAAATACGCCGTGCGTTACCCCGAATTCACGCAGGACGAATATCGCCGTCAGGGCGAGAGGTTTCTGCACAGGCTGAACGCACTGCTTGAGTCACGGGACTTTCTGGCCGCCGATCACCTGACCTTGGCCGACATCGCCATTGCGCCGTTTATTCGGCAGTTCTGCGCGGTGGACCCAGACTGGTTCTGGCAAAGCCCCTACCCCCATTTGCAGCGTTGGCTGCAGCGTTTTCTGGCATCCGAGCTGTTCGTGACGGCAATGGCCAAGCGCTGACCGCACCTGCGTTATCCGCTGCACCCCTTCGCTACACCACGTCGAACTGAAAGATTGGCGAAATCATTTCACTGTGCCTTGGCGGCGGATTGCCTGCGTTGAGCTTCTGCGAGCGCTGCATCTCGACCGCTTCAGCGACTTCGGTCTTGAACTCCATGCTGCGTGCCACACCCCCTACTGAACCCTCGCCATGACCGAGCAACGAGCAGCCGTTATTGATTAACGCGAAGAACACGATCACCCAAAAGTTCGCGCCTTTCACGACGCACGCCCCTGGGACTGAACAGTCGCGCGGCTGATGTCAGCGGACGCCGTTTGTACCGACAGCGGCGAAGCGGCATTGATTGGTGGATTCATGCTGACGACGGTGACCACTGCGATGAAAACAACGTACAACGCGATGGCGGTATAAGCGCCGTGTTTGATTGAAGTAAGAATGGCAGTGGCCATGTTTGCAGCTCCGGGACGTGTCTGTTTCAGGCGCCCAGAATGCGTGAACCGGTGCGTATTAAAAAACGATGGCGGCCGATTCAAAAGATCGACGGGGTTAATTATTTGCGGAGTTAATCGGGTCAATAGACAGCTGCATTTTGAATCCGCACGTCGACCCTTGTGGGAAAGAGCTTGCTCGCCAAACTTCGTGCCGAATTTGCCCAACGGCCCTGTCTGTAATCTGCATCCTACGTATTGATAGGAACGCGCTCACTGCACCGGCTACTTCGCACCATGGCGGGTCATCGACTTGTTAGCGACGATGCAACACGGGCTCCGGCCCCTTGTCGGCTCGTAACCTGTTGTTGCTGAGCATGGCGGTAGCGTTCTGCCCCGTGCCATCAAGGAGATTTAGATGATGATGGACCTTGCCGCGTTGCTCTCGCCCCAGAA
>NZ_DASVUM010000095.1:0-51832 GCF_036387035.1 Pseudomonas sp.
CGCTGATTGTGGGATACGTCTTTGCAAGTCTCGGCGGCCTTGTTGCGTTATTTTCTGTACATACAATAATTCAATGCAGATAATCTTCGACATCGCAAAATGCGACATCACCCTTCTAAAGCGTGGCCTCGACTTTAGGGATGCCGGCCTGGTATTCGCCGGCAGGCATTTGACCCACGAAGATTGCCGGCAGGACTACGGGGAAACCCGATATATCACGGTTGGTGTGTTGTCAGAGCGTATGGTGGTCCTGGTCTGGACACCGCGCGGCGCGGCTCGCCGTATCATTTCCATGAGAAAAGCCAATGAGCGTGAACAAACCCTCTACCGGCATCGACTGGGTTGATCCCGACGATGCACCCGAGTTGTCAGATACATACTTCGATCATGCTGATGAATACATGGGAGAACAACTGGTCAAGCGTGGCCGACCTCGTGCGGTTCTTCTGCGAGAGCGGATTACCATTCGCCTGGAGCACGACGTGGTGGAGCAATTCCGGGCTTCAGGACCAGGTTGGCAAACGCGTATGAATGCTGCGCTGGTCGACTGGCTAAAAACCCATGAGCCATCCGAAATAGCGCTATGACCTTCAAGGCATCCTAAGCACCAATCTCCTCCATAAACTCCCGCAAAAACCGCTCTGCCCGCGTGTGCCTGATGTGCGCCATGTGCCGGCCTGTCGCCGTTTGAAAACCTTGCGCCAGGGTGAAAATCTTGGTTTTGAAGTGGTCAGCGGCGAAGCGTTTGTCGTCCAGTGCACGCTCTTTCGCATGCGGATCGGCAGGGTCGTAGAGGTGGCTGCCCATGCGCCCGGATACGTAGAACAGCCGCGCCACGCCGACCATGCCGAGGGCGTCGAGGCGGTCAGCGTCCTGCAGGATTTTTGCTTCCAGCGTGAGGGGTGCGATGTTGGCTGAATAACTGTGGGACTCGACGGCGTGGGCCACCGCCTGGGTGCGCTCCTCGTCCCAGCCCATTGCTGCGAGCAGCTCCGTCGCTTTTGCCGCCGCCAGCCGCGAGGCACTTGAGCGAAAGGGCGAATTCTTTTCCACGGAAACGCAGTCGTGCAGCAGGGTCGCGGCGAGCAGAATCTGATGATCGCCGCCCTCGGTGTCGCGAATGGCGCAGACATTGCTCCAGACCCGATGCAGGTGGGAAACGTCGTGCGAGCCGTCGAGCCGCTCGGCCACGGTGTGGGGAATCAAGAGGTCGGCGAGCGACTGAAAAGGGGCGAAGGAGAGGGCGGTCATGGATCATCCTGTCGATGTCGGCGGACGGTGCGCCAGCATACAGATTGACCCGCGCCTTTGCTGCCGGTTCGCCGACCCCTGCCACGCCTGTTGTGCGGCAGAGGCCAGTTGAACCGTCGCGACGTTGATTTACTGGCCCTTCATCGCCGCCGTCAGCTTGTCCACGTTGTAGCGAAACATCGTCACGTAGGTCGCCGCCGGGCCATCTGCGGGTGACAGCGATTCCACATACAGCTCGCCGCCCGGGTGCGCGCCGCTCGCTTTGGCGATCTGCTGCACGAGGCGCGGGTCGCCCGAGTTTTCGAAGAAGTAGGCACTGACGTGCTCTTGCTTGATCTGATTGATCAGCTTGCCGACGTCGGCGGCCGACGCTTCGGTTTCAGTGGAAAACCCCAGTGGCGACAGAAAGGTCACGCCATAGGCATCGCCGAAATAGCCGAAGGCATCGTGGGATGTCAGCACTTTGCGCTGTGCGACCGGGATGGCGCCGATTTGCGTACGGGCGTAGGCGTCCATGTCCTGCAGTTGAGCAATGTATCTCTCACCGTTGGCTTTATAGTCGGCGGCGTTGTCCGGGTCGGCTTTCTGCAGTGCCTTGATGATGTTTCTGACGTAAACGATGCCGTTTACCGCGCTGTTCCAGGCATGAGGGTCGGTGATCTTCTTGCCGTCTTCTTCCATGCTGCGGGTCATGATTCCGTCCGACAGCACGATCGGCTGGCCCTTGTAGCCAGAGGCGGTGATCAGTCGGTCCAGCCAGCCTTCCAGGTGCAAACCGCTGACAAACACCACGTCCGCTTTTTTCAATGCCTGGGCGTCATTGGGGGTCGGCTCGTAGACGTGAGGGTCGCCGTTGGGCCCGATGAGTGAGGTTACGTGCACATGATCGCCGCCGACGTTGTGCACCATGTCGGCGATGACGGTGAACGATGCGACGGTCTCCAGGGTTTTTGCCTGGGCGAAGTTGGCCAGGCCCGACAACGCCAGCGCGGCGGTCAGAAGCGTAGAACGTTTCATGATGGTTTCCTTGCGGTAAGAGAACGGTCAGCCGGAGAGATCAACCCTCGGGAACAGCCGGCGCAGAAAGCCGCTGCGTCCAAAGAACAGTGAGAAGCCATAGAAGGCGCTGGCGGTTAGCACGATGGCCGGGCCGGAAGCAACGCTGGCGTGGTAGGAAACAATCAAGCCGATGAAGCCCGAAAGTGTGGCCACCACGGTCGAAATCACGATCATGCCGGTGAGCGAGCGCGCCCAGAACCGCGCAACTGTGGCGGGCAGCATCATCATGCCGACGGCCATCAGCGTGCCCAGCGCCTGAAACCCTGCGACGAGGTTGAGCACCACCAGCAGCAGAAACAGCACGTGGTACAGCGAGCCGCGACCGCCCACCGCGCGCAGGAAACCCGGGTCGAAGCACTCGAGTATCAGCGGACGGTAGATCAACGCGAGCAGAATCAGGGTGAACGAGGCGATGCCGCCGACCATGAAAATCGCCTGATCGTCGATCGCCAGAATGGTGCCGAACAGGACGTGAAGCAGATCGACGTTGGAGCCGTGCAGGGAAACGATCAGCACGCCGGCGGCCAACGACGTCAGGTAAAAGCTGGCAAAGCTGGCGTCTTCACGCAGCGTGGTATAGCGGCTCACCAACCCTGAGAGCAATGCCACGGCGAGGCCTGCGATCAGGCCGCCAAAGCCCATCGCTGGTAGCGACAAGCCGGCAAACAGAAACCCCACCGCAGCGCCTGGCAACACCGCGTGGCTCATGGCGTCGCCCACCAGGCTCATGCGCCGAAGCATCAGCAGCACGCCAACCGGGCCGGAACCGATGCCCAGTGCCAGGCACGCCACCAAGGCGCGGCGCATGAAACCGAAGTCGGCGAATGGCTGGATCAACAGGTTATAGACCGTCACAGCGTTTGCTCCGCATCGGCGTCGCACGGCTGTGCGTCAGGGTTCCAGTGCTCGGCCATGTTCTTGGCGCGGCGCAGGTTGTCGTCGCTGAGGATGTCTGCTGTGTCGCCCCAGGCGATGATTTCTCTGGCCAGCAACAGCGTGCTCGGGAAATGCTGGCGTACCTGCTCGATGTCATGCAGCACCGCGATCACCGTTCGGCCCTGGCCATGCCAGGTGCGGATCAACTGCAGCAAGTCGCGCGTGGTTCGCGCATCGATGGCAGTGAACGGCTCGTCGAGCAAAATCACCGAAGCGTCTTGTAATAACAGCCGGGCGAACAGTACGCGCTGAAACTGACCGGACGACAACGAACTGATGCTGCGTTGCTCGAACCCCGTCAAACCGACGGCCGTCAGCGCTTCCTGCGCCTGCTGTGCGTGCTGTCGCGAGGCGCCCCGGAATGCCCCGATGCTGCGCCAGGCGCCCATCATGACGGTATCGGCCACGCTGAGCGGAAAGCTGCGGTCGATCTCGGCGGCTTGCGGCAGATAGCCAATGTGCCGCGTTGCCAACTGATTGCGCTCGACGCGCCCGACAGCAGGCTTGAGCGTGCCGGCGATGGCTTTGATGAGTGTGGATTTACCGGCACCGTTGGGGCCGACGATCGCTGTCAGGCTGCCCGCCGCGAATCGGCCGTTCGCGTGGTGCACCGCCGGCCTGCGCTCGTAGGTCAGGGTCAGGTCGTGGAGGTCGATGGCGGCACTCATGGAATCGCCACTGCCCAGGCAACGCCGATCCACAACAGCACCAGCACGGCGAGGGAAATCAATACGCGCTTGCCGGCGGACTGGGCCAGCGCGGAGGTCGCAAGGGTAGGAGAGAGCCGGGAGTTGCGTTTCACAAGAAAGGACTGCCTGAAATGCTTTGTTATAGTATTACATCACCTTTCATTGCATCTGCAAAGCTCGAATTGGAGGGAGTTCAGGCGGGCGACAGTTTTCAGGGCGCTGCGCAGGGTGGCGTTTCCCCGGCGCGATAAACCCTGTAGTTTTTCATCACTTTCTCGTAGCCAGGATGATTTCCATGACCGCTTCACACCGGCGTCCGGTACCCCTCGCCAAATGCTATCGCCTGCTCAACCACGGCCCGACTGTGCTGATCAGCGCAGCCCATGAGGGGAAACGCAACATCATGGCGGCGGCGTGGGCGATGCCAATGGACTTCCAGCCGCCCAAAGTCACCGTCGTGCTGGATAAGGGCGTGTGGACGCGGCAGTTGCTTGAAGGCTCCGGCTCGTTCGTGATCAACGTGCCGACCCTCAGCCAGCTCGATATCGTCGAAACGGTCGGCTCGACCTCAGGGCTGGACATCTCTCAAGAGCAGGGCCTGGATAAATTCACGGCCTACGGCTTGCAAACCTTTGCGGGGTCGCACGTCGAGGCGCCGCTGTTGGAAGGCTGTGCAGGCTGGCTGGAGTGCCGTTTGATTCCGGAGCCTCACAATCAGAGCGCCCATGATCTGTTCATCGGCGAAGTGGTCGCGGCGTGGGCGGACGAACGCGTGTTCTCCGAAGGCCACTGGCATTTCGAGGGGCAGGACGCGCTGCGCACCCTTCACCATGTGGCGGGCGGGCATTTCCTGGTCATCGGTGATGGCGTGGATGGCAAGGTGTTGCAGCGATCCGCTGACTGAGCCCATCCCGGCAGAACAAGACCGCGCCCCTGATGGAAGGGGCGCGGCGTGACAGCTTGAGCCGTCGGGCTTGCGCACGACGGGCATCTACAGAGCTCAGCTCTTAGACAGTTCGCCGTTGACCAAGCGCCAGGTTTTCAGCGGATTGCTGGCTTTCAACGCGGGCGGCAACAACGAGTCCGGCACGTTCTGGTAGCAGACAGGGCGCAGAAAGCGATCAATGGCCGTCGCGCCCACGGAGGTGCTTCGGCTATCGGAAGTCGCCGGGTACGGCCCGCCATGCACCATCGAATGACTCACCTCGACGCCGGTCGGGAAGTCGTTGAACAGGATCCGTCCCGCCTTGCGTTCAAGGACCGGCAGCAGCGCCTGAGCGGTGGCCTCGTCGCCGTCGTCGAATTGCAGCGTCACCGTCAGTTGACCGTCAAAACTGGCAGCGACTTTCTGCAGATCCGCGACGTCAGTGCAAACGATGAGCAAGGCGCTCGGCCCGAAGTTTTCGTCTTCCAGTGCGGGGTTGGCGAGGAAGGTGGCCGAGTCGGTGCGAAAGAAAGCCGGGCGGGCCTGGAACGAACCTTCGGCCTCCTGACCTTCCGCCACCAGCGTCACCCCTGGCGCGTTGTGCAGGTTTTTCAGACCGTTGCAGTAAGCGCCATGAATATTCGGCGTCAGCATGGTGGTCGGAAGTTTTTCAGACAACGCCTTGGCCGATGCGGACACGAATGTTTCCAGCGCGTCGCTTTCCAGCGCCAGGAGGATGCCGGGGTTGGTGCAGAATTGCCCCGCGCCCATGATCAGCGATTCGACAAAGCCCTTGGCGATGGTTTCGGCGCGAGCCAGCAAGGCGGCGGGCAGCAGGAACACTGGATTGATGCTGCTCATCTCCGCATACACCGGAATCGGAACCGGACGCGCCTGGGCAGCTGCCACCAGGGCAAGACCGCCACGACGCGAGCCAGTGAAGCCCACGGCCTGGATCAACGGGTGAGTGACCAGCGCCTGGCCGACGGCGATGTCCTTGTCGATCAGCAACGAGAACACGCCTTCCGGCATGCCGGTGTCGCGCGCCGCTTTTTGAATCACGCGTCCCACCAGTTCGCTGGTGCCCAGATGCGCCGGGTGTGCCTTGACGATGACCGGGCAACCGGCTGCCAGCGCCGAGGCGGTATCACCGCCAGCGACCGAGAAAGCGAGGGGAAAGTTGCTTGCGCCAAAGACCGCCACCGGGCCGAGGCCGATACGCCGCAGGCGCAGATCAGCGCGCGGCAGTGGCTGGCGCTCTGGTAGGGCGGTATCGACTACAGCGCCGTGCCAACGTCCGTCGCGCAGCAGGTTGGCAAACAGTTTGAGCTGGTTGACCGTGCGCATCCGCTCGCCTTCGAGGCGCGCCTTGGGCAGACCGCTTTCAATATGGACCCGCTCAGTGAGGACATCACCCAGACCCAGAAGGCCCTGAGCGATGGCGTCCAGAAAGCCGGCGCGCTGCTCGTCACTCAGTTGCCGATAGCTGTCGAATGACGCTTCGGCCAGCTCGCACGCAGTATTAACGTCATCCAGCGTGCTGGCGCCAAACGAAGGGGTCAGCGGTTCACCCGTAGCGGCGGCGAGGGCGAATACCTCTCCGGCCTGGCCCCGCACAGCGCGTTGTCCGATGATCGTTTCACCAAGAATCTGCATTGCTCAACACCTCTCGAAGGCGGTGACTCAGGCGGCACCGCTGTGGCCAGCCACTGAGGTTACATCATGGCGGTGCGATCGCCACCGGTCCTGATGTTGAGCGTCCTGCTGGCCCGGTGCAAAGTTACTGCGCCAGCCCGCAGCCGGACTTATTGTTGAACGGCGCTGAACCCTTCGAATGCCGTTTGCTGCTGGATCGCGCTGACAATGTTCTTGCGCGTGGCCGGCTGTTGGTTGCCGTCCTTGTCCACGAACACCTCGCTCTGCAGCTCGGCCTCATCGCCTTCGCCGACGAACGAGAATCCGAGGAATTCGAACGCTTCGCGGTCAGCGCTGGCTTTCGAGCGCGGTGTGCGCAGCGGCAGGGTGACGCTGGAGCCGTCCTTGCTGATGATGAAAACCTCTGCTTCCTTCTTCGGCCGCGCGGCTTTGCTCTTGCCACCGCTCGGGTTGCTGACAGCTTGATGGGTCTGGTTCAGAACCTTCAACGCCAGGCTGTAGACGAGTTCCTGAAAGCTGGGGTCGTCTTTGTAGCTGGAGAGAATCCGACTGATCGGAAACTTCGCGCTCAGGTCTTCGAGCGCGGCCATGTCGGCGGCCTCTGCGTCCTTTAGTTGTTTTAGCTGACCCATGAGCTCGTAGGCCTGGTCGTCATCGAATCGGTCATGCGCGGCGCGTATCGCCAGGCGCAGGTCACGAATCTGGTCGCTTTCCTTGGCGCTCTGGAAAGCGTCGAGCACCATCTCACTAATGGTTTTGGCTTGCGGCACATGCTGGGAAAGGTTGATGGCTTCTTCGTAGGCTTGCTTCGACGACACGGCGTTTGCCGCCGGGTCGGTATGGGAATCAGACATTGAACATCCACTGCTTCGTTAACTGGGGTTTGAGGCGCTAAGCGCTCGGGGGCGTTTCGAGGGGCGTAATCTATTGGACGAGGGCGCGGTTGTCACGGACTGCCGCTTGTGCCCGACCACAGGGCGACATCCAGCCATCCCGTCGCCTGCGCGCTACGCTATGAGTTTTCCGACCCACAGGCGCAAGGTCATGCGAAAAATCTGGGCGCGTTACATCGATTTGCTGGAACACGACCTCAGCACGCAAATCTTCGACAACATCAAAAACCTGCTGGTGTGCGCATTGCTGTTCGCCGCGGGCACCAGTGCACTGAGGGCTGATTACCAACAGTTCATCGGCGTACTGGTGGCCGGCGCGACCGGATGGGGGCTGATTGGCGTGTCGGCCGTGCTGATGTTCCTGAACGTCAGCGACGGCATTCGCAGGCTCGGCAAGCTGCGGTATCACGTGGCGATCCAGGTTGTGGTGTCGCTCGTTTATTTGATGATTGCTGCGAGACTGGTGGAAGTAGTCTGGGCGTTTCGGGCTGCGTGAGAGTGCATCAACACAGCAGGTTAGAGGCGTTTGCGAGGTAGATCCGGATAAAACCTGAACGCCAGAAACAACAAAGCCCGCACAAGGCGGGCTTCGTTGAGGTACTTGGTGGCTACACAGGGACTTGAACCCCGGACCCCAGCATTATGAATGCTATGCTCTAACCAACTGAGCTATGTAGCCAAGTGGCGCGCATTATTCGCTCAGACGGGGTATGTGTCAAGCGTCTCTTTGAAAAAATTTATCCATCTGATCAACTGCTTAGCGGCTCGGCTCCTCCTGTCTCCTTCTCCCCGCACCGCGGTGACAGTTTTCGCACCCGCGCTGAGTCCTTTCGCCCCACTTTCGCGCACTCACCGTGCACCGTCCTCGGTCTTATGCCCGCTTTGATGGCTTCGTGCTATCGGTCCATTTCTTGCTTATGCCTGCCGCAAGGCTGCCGCTATAGAGAGAGGGCGGGGCGCAAAGTCGATAGGCCCAATCGCGTAGGTTGTTCAAAGATGGGGCAGTTATCGTTTCAAAACAGATACAAGGCATTTTGCCTGTAAGCATGTAAGGCAGCGCTGCGGTGATCATGCATCGAGCAGCGGTTTGTCGGTGAGGAGTAGTCGGCTATGCAAAGTCTTTTGTCGCCAGGAATCCGGCTGCTGGGGCGTCTCGGGTTTGCACGCAAGTTTCAGGTGCTGTTCTTTCTGTTCATTTTGCCGCTCGCAGGCAGCCTGTGGATGATCGGCCAGGATTACCGCAGCAAGCTGGCGGTGATCGCTCAGGAACAGGCTGGCGTGCGCCAGCTCGATGCGCTCGACGCGCTGGATGTCCAGTTGACGGCCCAGCGTAACCGCGCCGCACGCTGGAAGGCAGCCGATATTCTTCACGATCCGACCCCGGCTGCGAAGGCCGCCATGAGCGCGTTGGATGCTGCCAACCCGGAGCTGACCCGGTCACTGGGGTCTCTCGGCGATGAGCTCAAGGCACAGAATGCCAGCGCGGAGATCATGACCCGATATCAAGCGCTGCAGGCCTCGGTCAAAGGAATGGATTCTGGGTCCCTGCGCACGGTCGGCTGGTGGCCGGATGGGTACGACCGTTTCACCTCCGCCCTCACAGCACTGCAGAGTCTGCGTGAACAGATCGCCATGGACAGCGGCTTGATCCTCGACCCCTGGCTCGAAACCTACTTGTTGATGCAGATCGCCACGCAGCAGGCGCCGGACCTTGTCGAGCGGGTAGGGCGGATGGCGAGCATCGGTCAGTCGTCGATTGCTTCCGGGCAGTTCTCGTTGCAGAGCCGTCTTCAGATGCGCGACCTGCGCAGCCGTATCGGCGATGCGCGCGAGCAACTGGTCAAAGCGGTGGGCTCGCTGAAAGCCAAGGCTTATCCAGGCATGGAGGTCTGGACGCGTCAGTACGAAGACAGCCTTCAACGGCTCGATACGGAACTGAAAGTGCTCGACGATGGCGTGTTCGGTGGCAGCATCAAGCTCGACCCGGCGGCCTTCGAGCGCAGCGTCGACAGCGTCAATGAAGGCCTGGCGGCGCTGCGTAAGCAGTCACTGACCTCGCTCAACGACCGGCTTGATTATTACCACGATCAGGCCATCCGGCAGTTCGTTCCGGTGGCGGCGATTTTCAGCATTCTGGCTTTGGCCGCGCTCTATCTTTTCATCTGTCTCCAAACGTCTATTCAGCGCAGTGCGAAGGGCATCACCACCCTGGCCGAGTCGCTGCGTGACGGTAATTTATGCGTCGAGGTCGCCGTCGAAGGGCGTGACGAACTTGCCGCCATCAGCACCGCGCTCAACGTCGCGGTGGTGCAGCTGCGCACCAGTCTGTTGGGCGTGAACCACGAAACTCAGCAACTGGGCTCTGCGGTGCAGACCCTCAACGCGCAATCTGGCAGCACGCTCCACGAAGTGGAGGATCAGCAACAGCAAATCAGCCAGATCGCGGCGGCCGCCACCGAGCTCGCTGCAACGTCGATGGGCGTCGCCCGCAGCTGTGAAGCCGCCTCCGGCAGCGCGCAGGCGACCCGCCGCATTGCCGAGGACAGCAGCCGCGACAGCCAGCGCACCACGGCGAGCATTCAGCAGCTGAACCAGAAGCTCACTGACACCGCCAATGCGCTAGGCAAAGTCAGCGAGCAGGGACAACAGATTCAGTCCGTGGTGGACACCATTCGCGGCATTGCCGAACAGACCAACCTGCTTGCACTCAACGCGGCCATCGAAGCGGCCCGTGCCGGAGAACAGGGGCGTGGTTTCGCCGTGGTCGCTGACGAAGTCCGCAGTTTGTCGCAGCGGACCCAAGCGTCGACCGCACAAATTGCCGGCACCGTGGACAGCCTGCGCTCTACAGTCAGCCAGGCCGTGATCCTGATGGAAGCGGCCTGCGGCCAGGCAGTGAGTGATGCGCAATCGGTGACCGGGCTGGGTGAGCGGCTGGAAGAGATCGCCAGCGCTGTGCAGATCGTTACCGACACGCTGGCGCAGATCGCCACGGCGGTTGAAGAACAGGCCGCGACGGCGGATGAGGTCAGCGGCAACATTCAGCAGGTGGATCAAGCTGCTGGCCGCTTGCTGGACGGTGCGCGCGCCGTGAATCACGCCGCTGACACCCTGAGCGCAGGCAGCCGGGCCTTGAGCGACAACACCGCGAGATTCCAGCTGGGATAAACCTCACGGGCATGGCATGAGAGCAATCCGTGCGCAATCGACGTGCACGTCGTCCTCATGCATATGCGTGCGGCGTGGGTTGAAGACGTAGGCCGGGCGACGTATAAGATTCGTCGCCTTCTCATCGTCTTCTGATGCCTATCGCCGTAGGGGATTTCCATGACTGACAGCAGCGCCGCGGGTACGGCGGTTTATTCGCCCCTCACGCTAGGGTTGTACGACGCATGGGTGCTGGGCATTTCCAATCGGTATGCATGGCGCTGCCCGACCGATGACGTGCTGTTGCCGTTCTTCCGCGAGAACGTTCGTGGACGTCATCTGGATATCGGTGTCGGCACCGGTTATTACCTGGCGAAAGCGAAGCTGCCGCCTGACACCCGAATTACCCTGATGGATCTCAACCCCAGCAGCCTGGCCGCCGCCAAGCGCAGGATCGGCCGGCCCAACACCCGCACCCTTCAGCATGACGTGATGACGCCCATCCCCGGCAACGAGCGTTTCGACTCGATATCACTGTTTTACCTGCTGCATTGCCTGCCTGGTCCGCTGGACGCCAAATCGGCGATCTTCGCTCACCTCAAGCACAACCTGAACCCGGACGGCGTATTGTTCGGCGCGACGATCCTGGGAGATGAGGCGGGCCACAACGGCTTCGGGCGCAGGCTGATGGCGGTTTACAACAAGAAAGACATTTTCGGAAACAGCCAGGACTCGCAGGCTGGTTTCGACGCGCATTTGCGGCAGCACTTTCGCGATGTAACGCTCAAGCGAGAAGGCGTCGTTTTGCTGTTCCGCGCAGCGCAGCCGATTGTCTGAGGCGGGCTGATCAGGCTGTTTTGCGCAAGGACGTACTCGCCGAAAGCACAAAGCCCACGGATCACCGAGTGATGCGCGGGCTTTGAAGCTTAACGGGCTGTGTGGAAGTCCACGCGGGCGTTAGACGTTGAAACGGAAGTGCAGAACGTCGCCATCCTTGACGATGTAGTCCTTGCCTTCCAGGCGCCATTTGCCTGCTTCCTTGGCACCGGCTTCGCCCTTGTACTGTATGAAGTCGTTGTAGGCGATGCACTCGGCGCGGATGAAGCCTTTTTCGAAATCAGTGTGGATCACGCCAGCAGCCTGTGGCGCGGTGGCGCCGACACGGACGGTCCACGCTCGAACTTCTTCAACACCGGCGGTGAAATAGGTCTGCAGGTGCAGCATCTCGTAGCCGGCGCGGATGACGCGGTTCAGGCCAGGTTCTTCAAGGCCCAGCGCCTCCAGGAACATGTCCTTTTCTTCACCGTCGTCGAGCTCGGCGATTTCCGCTTCGATCTTGTTGCAGACCGGTACCAGCATCGCACCTTCTTCTTCGGCGATGGCGCGAACCACGTCCAGGTGCGGGTTGTTCTCGAAGCCGTCTTCAGCGACGTTCGCGATGTACATGACCGGTTTGGTGGTCAGCAGATGGAAGCCCTTGATGACGGCTTTCTCATCGGCGCTCATGCTCTTCATCAGGCTGCGCGCAGGCTTGCCCAGTGTGAAGTGGGCGATGAGTTGCTCCAGCAGGCCTTTCTGGACCACTGCGTCCTTGTCGCCGCCCTTGGCGTTGCGCGCGACTTTCTGCAGTTGCTTCTCGCAGCTGTCGAGGTCAGCGAAAATCAGCTCCAGGTCGATGATCTCGATGTCGCGTTTCGGGTCGACGCTGTTGGAGACGTGAATCACGTTCTCGTCTTCGAAGCAGCGCACGACGTGGGCGATGGCGTCGGTTTCGCGGATGTTGGCCAGAAACTTGTTGCCCAGGCCTTCACCTTTGGAGGCACCGGCGACCAGACCTGCAATGTCCACGAATTCCATCGTCGTCGGCAGAATGCGCTTGGGATTGACGATGTCGGCCAGCGCTTGCAGGCGCGGGTCCGGCATTGGCACGATGCCGGTATTCGGCTCGATGGTGCAGAAGGGAAAGTTCTCCGCCGCGATACCGGATTTGGTCAGGGCGTTGAACAGGGTGGACTTGCCGACGTTGGGCAGGCCGACGATGCCGCAGTTGAATCCCATGGTGTTTCCCCTCGAGTGATGTCAGGCCTTCTGGCTGTGCAGGACGCGCATCGCCTTGGCGAAGTCGCCGGCGATTACATCCGGCAGCACGCCGAGGACAAAGTCGATGCTGGCGTCCAGTTTTTCCTGCTCGGCGCGTGGCGCACGACCCAGGACGAAATTGGACACCAGACTGGCGTCGCCCGGGTGGCCGATGCCAAGCCGCAGGCGGTGGAAGCCGTTCTGGTTGCCGAGCTGCGCAATGATGTCGCGCAGCCCGTTATGCCCGCCGTGCCCGCCACCCAGTTTGAGTTTGGCGACGCCCGGAGGCAGGTCGAGTTCGTCGTGGGCCACCAGAATGGCTTGCGGAGGAATCCGGAAGAAACCCGCCAGCGCCGCAACGGATTGACCGCTTCGGTTCATGTATGTGGTGGGAATCAGCAGACGAACGTCTTGGCCCTGATGACTGAATTTAGCCGTCAGGCCGAAATACTTGCGGTCAGCGGTCAGATTGACGCGCTGGGCGCTGGCAATACGCTCAACGAAAAGAGCCCCTGCGTTATGCCGGGTCTGTTCGTATTCGGGGCCTGGATTTCCCAGGCCGACGATCAGTTGGATGGCGGTCACGTCAGGGGCTCTTCCTTGGGTCGAGGGTGATGACGCAAAGCGCCATCACTGGTTCAACCGGCGTGCGAGTAATGATTACTCGGCAGCGCCTTCTTCTGCTGCATCTTCGGTTGGAACGATGCGTGGAGCGTGGACGTTGGCGATAGCCAGGTCGGTACCGTGCGCCAGAGCAACGAACTCAACACCTTTAGGTGCTTTCAGCTCGGACAGGTGAACGTTGTCACCGACTTCCAGTGCGCCCAGGTCAACTTCGATGAACTCAGGCAGGTCTTTCGGCAGGCAGGTCACTTCCAGTTCAGTGGTAGTGTGCGAGATCTCGCCGCCTTTCTTGACCGGTGCTTCTTCGTTGATGAAGTGCACAGGAACGGTTGCAGTCAGCTTCTGGCCGGCGATAACGCGGATGAAGTCGGCGTGCATGATGAACTGCCTGGCAGGGTGACGCTGCATCGCTTTAACGATGACGTTCTGCTTGGCACCGGCAACGTTCAGCTCGATAACGTGGCTGTAGGCTGCTTCGTTTTCGAACAGTTTGGCGATTTCTTTGGCTTCGATGGTGATCGAAACGGCTTCTTCGTTACCACCGTAGATTACGGCTGGTACTTTTAGCGCGTGACGCAGGCGGCGGCTCGCACCTTTCCCCAGGTCAGTACGCGCTTGGGCGTTCAGGATAAAATCAGTCATTTTGCATCTCCAAAATAGCCATGACCGTGGGGCGTTTGCGACCAGCGCCAGACACGGTATGGGCAAAAAAGCCCCGCCCCGGCATTGAGTGTCGGGGCGGGGCGCTTTTCGTCAACGGGATGGTTCGGCAGGGCAGGGCCCTTAACGGAACATCGCGCTGATCGATTCTTCATTGCTGATGCGACGCATCGCTTCAGCGACTACCGGTGCGATATCCAGTTGACGGATACGGTCACAGGCCTGTGCTGCAGCGGACAACGGGATAGTGTTTGTCACCACCAGTTCATCCAGCACGGAATTTTCAATGTTTTCGATCGCACGGCCCGACAGAACAGGGTGTGTGCAGTACGCGAAGACCTTGGCAGCACCGTGTTCTTTCAGTGCCTTGGCCGCATGGCACAAGGTGCCGGCGGTATCGACCATGTCGTCGACGAGAATACAGGTACGGCCTTCAACATCACCGATGATGTGCATCACTTCGGAGTGGTTGGCCTTCTCGCGGCGCTTGTCGATGATGCCCAGATCGACGCCCAGGGATTTGGCAACGGCACGTGCTCGCACGACGCCACCGATATCCGGGGAGACAATCATCAGGTTTTCGAAGCGTTGGTCTTCGATGTCATCCACCAGAACCGGGGAGCCGTAGATGTTATCTACCGGAATATCGAAGAAGCCTTGAATCTGGTCAGCGTGCAGGTCGACCGTCAGCACACGGTCGATACCAACGACGGTGAGCATGTCCGCAACCACTTTAGCGCTAATAGCCACACGGGCAGAACGCGGACGGCGATCCTGGCGGGCATAACCAAAGTAAGGGATTACAGCAGTGATACGGGTAGCCGAGGAACGACGGAAGGCATCAGCCATCACGACGAGTTCCATCAGGTTATCGTTGGTCGGAGCGCAGGTCGGCTGAATAATAAAAACGTCTTTACCGCGAACGTTTTCATTAATCTCAGCGGTAATCTCACCGTCGGAAAACTTTCCAACAGAGATGTCACCGAGAGGGATATGCAGCTGACGTACGACACGCCGAGCCAGATCGGGGTTGGCGTTCCCCGTAAAGACCATCATCTTGGACACGCGCAGTACCTGGAGGCTTAGGGTATGCCTGGATGACTATAGGAAAATGGCAGGGGCGGCTGGATTCGAACCAACGCATGGCAGGATCAAAACCTGCTGCCTTACCGCTTGGCGACGCCCCTGTATCTGTTGCACGAGTGCCTGGCACTCGGTTCCTTTTAGAGCAGTGCTTGTAACTTTCGGTGCAACATCGAGATGTTTGCGCCTTTTGCTACAAACCCTGTAAGGGTCTCTGTAAGAAGGGCCGAGACTTTATCAGCTTCAGCTTTGCTTGGGAAGGCCCCAAAGACACAACTTCCAGTTCCGGTTAATTTTGCTTCGGTAAATTTACCTAACAAATTCAAAGCGTTACCAACTTCTGGATACCGCCTCGTTACAACCGGTAAGCAGTCGTTTCGACTGTTTCCCTTGGGAACGGGGCGCACTTTAATGGGCGGAGTGTCACGTGTCAACAGTGGATCTGAAAAAATTTCTGCTGTACTTACAGATACTTGCGGCACTAGCACCAGATACCAAGGTTCTTCGGGGGTTACAGGGGTCAGGATCTCGCCGATGCCCTCCGCAAAAGCGGCATGCCCGCGCACAAAAACCGGCACGTCAGCACCGAGCTTGAGCCCCAGTGCTGCCAGTCGATCCTCATCCCAGCCTAGCTGCCAGAGATGATTCAGACCGAGCAGCGTTGTCGCCGCGTCTGAGCTGCCACCGCCGATACCGCCGCCCATGGGCAAGACTTTTTTGAGCCAAATATCGGCGCCCAACGGGCTGCCGGATTGTTCTTTGAGCGCGCGAGCACCTTTGACGATCAGATTGCTGTCGTGCGCAACGTCAGGGATTTCTGTCTGCAGACGAATCTCACCGTCGTCTCTAAGCGCGAAACTGAGTTCGTCGCCGTAATCGTGGAACTGAAACAGGGTCTGCAGTTCGTGATAACCATCCGCGCGCCGGCCGGTGATGTGCAGCATCAAATTCAGTTTGGCAGGGGCCGGCAGTGTCAATCGAGCTTGCGACATGCCTATTGCCCCAGTTTGCGCGGTTGCCAGTCCTTGATGACCAGCGTGACGTCCAAATCCTGGCCGTGCAGCTTCATGCGCTCGGGCAACCAGAAACCGTTCTGCTGGGTGTAGCTCAGGTATTCGATCTGCCAGCCGTCCTGTTCAAGGCTGGACAAGCGGCTGTCGCCATCCAGCGTCAGGCTGCTTTTGCTATCCGGCGCGGGCAGGCCGCGTACCCACCAGACCAGATGCGAGACCGGCAGCTTCCAGCCCAGTTGATCCTTGAGCAGGGTTTCGGGGTCCGGCGCGTCGTAGCGACCCTGGTTCGCCACTTCAAGCGATACCGCGCCAGGGCGGCCCGTCAGACGTGCAGCGCCGCGACCCAGGGGGCCAGACAGGCGAATGTCGTAGTAATCCTGGCGTTGCAGCCAGAACAGCGTGCCGCTGCCGGAATCCTTTGGCGCGCGAATGCCCACCTTGCCGTTGATCTGCCAGCCGTCGAGACTGCTGAGTTGTTCTTTATTCACTCGCCATTGGTTGGCGTCGCCCTTGCCTTGCACGGCTTCGCGGGAGGATATGCCGGCACAACCGGCGAGCAGGGCGATCAGGCTGAATACGATTACGTGGCGCAATTGCATAAATTCAAAGGGTCTCGGCGCCGGTCAGGCGTTTGATGGTGCTGCGCAGGACCGGGCTGTCAGGTTGTTGTTCAAGGGCTTTGCCCCATATTTTGCGGGCTTCACGCTGCTCGCCTTTGGCCCAGAGCACTTCGCCCAGGTGCGCGGCGACTTCGTGGTCGGGGAAGCGCTCAAGCGCCTGGCGCAGCAGACGCTCGGCTTCATCCAGGTTACCCAGGCGGTAATTGACCCACCCAAGGCTGTCGAGCACCGCCGGGTCTTCGGGATTGAGCTGGTGCGCGCGCTCGATCAATTCCTTGGCTTCGGCGTAGCGCGTGGTGCGGTCCGAAAGGGTGTAGCCCAAAGCGTTCAGGGCCATGGCGTTGTCGGGCTCGCGCTTGAGGATGGCCCGCAGGTCACTCTCCATCTGTTTCAGATCGTTGCGTTTTTCGGCCAGCATCGAACGGGTATAGAGCAGGTTCAAGTCGTCCGGGTACTGCTTGAGCGCCTGGCCTAACACCTGCCAGCCGCGGTCGCTCTGGTTGTTGTTGGCCAGGGTTTCGGCTTCGACAAGGAAGAGCTGGATGGCGTAATCAGGCTGATCCGCTCGGGCCTGAGCCAACCGCTTTGACGCTTCGGCGGTGTTGCCGTTGCTCATGAGGATATCCGCCTGACGCAGCTGCGCGGGCAGGAAGTCGTTGCCGGGACCGACCTGGGCGTATTCACCCAGCGCGGCCTGCGGATTGTTGCGTTCTTCGTAGATCCGGCCGAGGTTTACATGGGCCGAATCGACATGGCTGCCGCGGCTGACCAAGTCTTCCAGGTAACCCTGCGCTTCATCCCAGGCCTTGTTTTCCAGGCACACCAGCGCGAGCGAATAGCGCAGTTCGTCGTCATCCGGGTACTGCTGAACCAGGCTGGAAAACTGCACTTTGGCGTCTTCCATGCGGTTCTGTTCCACCAGCATGCGCGCATAGGTCAGGCGCAGACGCTTGTCGTCCGGGTATTTCTTGATGCTTTTTTCCAGCAGCGGGATCGCTTCGCTGCCGCGGTTCATGCTTTGCAGCAGGCGAGCACGCAGCAGGATGGGCGCCACTTCGCCTTCGCCCGGCGGGTTGTCTTCGAGCAGTTTCAGGGAGGCAGCGCTGTCGCCTTCCTGCTGGAGCAACAGCGCCTTGCCAAAGATCAACTGCCCGTTTTTAGGGTATTTCACCAGCAGTCGATCGAAGCTGGTGATCAACCCTTTGCGCGTACTGGAGTCGGTTTCAGACGCGGACAACGCGAGGAAGTCGAAATGCGTGTCGCCCTGGCCCTGAAGGACCTTCTCCATATAACGCATTGACTCATCGTAACGCCCGGCCCGCGCCAGCTGGATCGCCGCCGCACGCTGTGCCTCTAGATTGCCCGGGTCGTTTTTTGCCCAGATCATCGAGGTGTCGAGGGCTGCCTGATCCGCGCCCAGGTACTCGGCAATGCGGAAGGCGCGCTCGGAAATCCCCGGATCCTGTGTCTGGATCGCCTGGGTCACGTAGTTGTCCAGCGCGATGTCGAAACGGTTGCGCTGGCCGGCAAGTTCGGCCGTCAGCAGGCTGACAACAGTTTCCTGATTGAACGAGCCATACACCTGAGGTTTGGCCTCGGGTGCGGGCGGCGCTTCTTTCGCCGGAGCGGACGGCGCCGTGGACACGGAGGCCGTGGACTGGCAACCACTCAGAGCGACAAGGGCAAGGAACAGCGCGGAGGATTTATTCATAGAGAAGAGGGGCGGCTTACCTGCGGTTTGGAAGCATCATGACACAAGGCCGGGAGCAAACCCACAGCCCGCGCGAAACTGGATACGCTCGATCTACAGCCTGCGCGTGGACATTTTGTCGCAGGCCGGATGCGGTAATGCGCAACCTGTATAGGGACAATCGTGCGCTGCGGACGTTCTGAATGTATTGCGGTGGTTGTCCTGAATCTATTGAAGTAGGACAATTGCCGGCTTCACGTCACCATCAGCGACCTTGAATGGCCTTTCTTGCTCTGGGTATCAACCATAAGACTGCATCAGTTGATGTCCGCGAGCGCGTGGCATTTACGCCTGAACAGCTGGTTGAGGCGCTCCAGCAGCTCTGCCGCCTGACCCGTAGCCGGGAAGCGGCCATCCTTTCGACCTGCAATCGCAGCGAACTTTACATCGAACAGGATCAACTGACCGCCGACGTCGTGTTGCGCTGGCTGGCGGATTACCACCATCTGAATGTCGACGAGCTCCGCGCCAGTGCCTACGTGCATGAGGACGACGCGGCGGTGCGTCACATGATGCGCGTTGCGTCGGGCCTGGATTCGCTGGTGCTGGGCGAGCCGCAAATCCTCGGTCAGATGAAATCGGCGTATGCCGTTGCGCGCGAGGCCGGCACCGTCGGGCCAATGCTCGGGCGGCTGTTTCAGGCCACTTTCAGCGCTGCCAAACAGGTACGCACCGATACGGCCATTGGGGAGAACCCCGTGTCCGTCGCCTTTGCTGCCGTCAGCCTGGCCAAGCAGATTTTCAGTGATCTGCAGCGCAGTCAGGCGCTGCTGATCGGGGCAGGGGAGACCATTACCCTCGTCGCCCGCCACCTGCATGACCTCGGGGTCAAGCGTATCGTTGTGGCTAACCGCACCCTTGAACGCGCGAACACCCTGGCCGAGCAGTTCGGTGCCCACGCCGTGCTGCTGTCCGACATCCCCGCTGAACTGGTCAACAGCGACATCGTTATCAGCTCCACGGCCAGTCAGCTGCCGATTCTGGGGAAGGGTGCTGTTGAAAGCGCGCTGAAGCTGCGCAAGCACAAGCCGATCTTCATGGTCGACATCGCTGTGCCGCGCGATATCGAGCCCGAGGTCGGAGAGCTGGACGACGTCTACCTCTACACCGTGGACGATCTGCATGAAGTCGTCGCTGAGAACCTGAAGAGCCGCCAGGGTGCGGCTCAGGCGGCTGAAGAATTGGTCAGTGTCGGCGTCGACGACTTCATGTCGCGGCTGCGCGAACTGGCGGCGGTCGACGTGCTCAAGGCGTATCGTCAGCAGAGTGAACGCCTGCGTGACGAAGAATTGCAGAAAGCCCAGCGCATGCTCGCCAACGGCAGCAACGCCGAAGACGTTTTGATGGCGCTGGCGCGTGGCTTGACGAACAAAATGATGCACGCGCCCAGCGTTCAGCTGAAGAAGCTGTCCGCCGAAGGCCGCGTTGATGCGCTGGCCATGGCCCAGGAACTATTCGCCCTCAATGAGGGCTCCACGGATAAATCCCCGCAATGAAAGCTTCACTGCTCAACAAGCTGGACGTGCTAAGCGACCGTTTCGAGGAATTGACCGCCCTGCTCGGCGATGGCGAAGTCATCTCTGACCAGACAAAATTTCGCGCGTACTCCCGCGAGTACGCCGAAGTCGAGCCCGTCATTCAGGTCTATCGGCAGCTGCAGAAAGTGCAGAGCGACCTGGAAGGCGCCCAGGCGCTGCTCAAGGACAGTGACCCCGACATGCGCGAAATGGCGGTCGAGGAAGTGCGCGAAGCCAAGGACCAGTTGCTGGTGCTTGAAGCCGACCTGCAAAAGATGCTGTTGCCCAAAGACCCGAATGACGGGCGCAACGTATTCCTTGAGATCCGTGCCGGTACGGGTGGTGACGAGGCGGCGATCTTTGCCGGGGACCTGTTTCGCATGTATTCCCGCTACGCCGAGCGTCGTGGCTGGCGTGTGGATATCCTGTCGGAGAACGTGGGCGAGCACGGCGGCTATAAAGAAGTCATCGCGCGTGTCGAAGGCGAGCACGTCTACGGCAAGCTCAAGTTCGAGTCCGGTGTGCATCGCGTTCAGCGGGTTCCGGAAACCGAATCCCAGGGCCGCATTCACACGTCGGCGTGCACGGTGGCGGTATTGCCTGAGCCGGACGAACAGCAGACCATCGAGATCAATCCGTCAGACTTGCGCGTTGATACCTATCGCTCATCCGGCGCCGGTGGCCAGCACGTCAACAAGACCGATTCGGCCATCCGCATCACTCACTTGCCGTCCGGCATCGTGGTGGAGTGTCAGGAAGAACGTTCGCAGCACAAGAACCGCGCGCGGGCCATGTCCTGGCTGTCAGCCAAGCTCAACGACCAGCAGACCGCTGCGGCAGCCAATGCCATCGCCAGCGAGCGCAAGTTGCTGGTAGGTTCCGGGGATCGCTCGGAACGCATTCGCACATACAATTTTCCACAGGGGCGAGTCACGGATCACCGCGTGAACCTGACGCTCTATTCCCTCGATGAAGTTCTGGCCGGCGGGGTCGATGCAGTGATAGAACCGTTACTTGCCGAGTATCAGGCAGATCAACTTGCGGCACTGGGTGATTAAATGACCATCATCGCCAGCTTGTTAAGAAGCGCCGAGCTGCCGGACTCTCCGACAGCGCGTCTGGATGCAGAATTGTTGCTGGCCGCTGCCCTGGGCAAGCCGCGCAGTTTCCTGCACACCTGGCCCGAGCGCATTGTCAGCACCGAAGCGGCGCACGCCTTCGACGGCTATCTCAAGCGTCGTCGAACCGGCGAACCCGTCGCTTACATTCTAGGCCTGCAAGGGTTCTGGAGCATCGACCTGGAAGTCGCGCCGCATACGCTTATCCCGCGGCCAGAGACCGAGATGCTGGTGGAAACGGCACTGGAGTTATTACCGGGTGCGATTCCTCACCGGCTGCTCGATCTCGGCACCGGCACCGGCGCTATCGCGCTGTCGCTGGCCAAGGATCGTCCGCAGTGGAATATTACGGCGGTGGATCGCGTCGAAGAGGCGGTCGAGCTTGCCGAGCGTAACCGCCAGCGGCTGCATCTGGACAATGCGCAGGTCCTGCGCGGCCACTGGTTCAGTGCGGTCGAGGGGCAGCGCTTCGACCTGGTTCTGAGCAACCCGCCCTACATCGCTTCCAACGATCCTCATCTGGTCCAAGGCGACGTGCGCTTCGAGCCAAGCAGTGCGCTGGTCTCTGGCGCCGATGGCCTGGATGACCTGCGCCTGATCGTGTCGCAGGCACCTGCGCACCTTGAACCGGGCGGCTGGTTGTTGCTGGAGCACGGCTACGATCAAGGCGCGGCGGTGCGTGAACTGCTGCTTGAGCATGGATTCGAGCAGATCCAGACCCGCCGCGATCTGGGCGACCACGAACGCATCACCTTTGGGCGCGTGCCGTGCTGACGGACGAGGAACTGTTGCGCTATAGCCGGCAGATACTCCTGCAGCAGGTCGACATCGACGGTCAGCTGCGCCTCAAGCAGAGCCGCGTGTTGATCGTCGGCCTGGGCGGGCTTGGCTCGCCGGTGGCGTTGTACCTGGCGGCGGCGGGCGTCGGTGAGCTGCATCTGGCGGATTTCGACAGCGTCGACCTGACCAACCTGCAACGGCAGGTCATTCACGACACCCACAGTGTAGGGCTGAGCAAAGTTGATTCAGCCATCGCGCGGCTGACAGCCATCAATCCGCTCACAACGCTGGTGGCCCATCGCGCCGCCCTAGATTGCGATTCTCTGGCGGCGGTGGTTGCCGGGGTCGATCTGGTGCTGGACTGTTCAGACAATTTTTCGACGCGCGAAGCGGTCAACGCAGCGTGTGTCGCTGCGTGCAAACCACTGGTCAGCGGCGCTGCAATTCGTCTGGAGGCGCAACTGTCGGTGTTCGATCCGCGCCGTGCGGAGAGTCCTTGCTACCACTGCTTGTACGGGCACGGCAGCGAAACCGAACTGACGTGCAGCGAAGCCGGCGTGATCGGACCGCTGGTCGGGCTGGTTGGCAGCTTGCAGGCCCTGGAGGCCCTCAAACTCCTGGCCGGTTTTGGCGAGCCAATGGTGGGGCGGCTGCTGCTGATCGATGCCTCGAGCACGCGAATCCGCGAATTGAAAGTCAAGCGCGATCCCGCCTGCAGCGTATGCGGCGCGGGTCATCGGGCGGCTGGCACGTCTGAACCTGAACCCGTATGAGTCGAGACAGCGATGCGCCCGTGGCGGTGTTTGATTCCGGCGTCGGCGGGTTATCAGTGCTGGCTGAAATAAACCAATTGCTGCCACGCGAATCGTTGCTCTACGTCGCGGACTGCGGCCACATACCCTACGGCGAAAAAACCCCGGATTTCATTCGCGAGCGTTGCGCGACCATTGCCGAGTTCTTCCACCAACAGCGCGCCAAAGCGCTGGTGATCGCCTGTAACACGGCAACGGTGGCCGGCATCGCCGATCTGCGCGTCCGCTATCCCGATTGGCCGCTCGTGGGTATGGAGCCGGCGGTCAAGCCTGCGGCCGCTGCAACGCGCACGGGGATTGTCGGTGTTCTGGCCACCACGGGCACGTTGCAAAGCGCCAAGTTCGCTGCGCTGCTCGATCGCTTCGCAGCAGACGTTCAAGTCATTACGCAGCCTTGTCCGGGGCTCGTCGAGTTGATAGAAACCGGCGACCTGGTGAGCCCGACGATTCGCCAGTTGCTGCTGGGTTATGTCACCCCGTTGCTGGCTGCTGGCTGCGACACCCTCATTCTGGGCTGCACCCACTATCCGTTTCTCAAGCCGTTGTTGCGGGAAATGATCCCTGCGTCCATCACGTTGATCGACACCGGGGCCGCTGTCGCCCGCCAATTGCATCGATTATTGAGCGAGCGCGAGCTGCTTGCGAGCGGTCATCCTCGGACTGCACAGTTCTGGACGACCGGCGATCCAGAAGACTTCAGAAACGTCCTACGCTTGCTTTGGAAAAAGCCTGACAATGTGCGAAGCTTCGTTTCGTGAAAAAAACGTGAATTGCTTCGTTTTTGGCTGAACTAATTATCAGCCTCCGGCTTCTACAGCACTTCTGTCAGTATAAAAAATTTTCTTTATCCTTTTGAAATAGGATGTTTCAGATGAAGCGACTGTTTTGTTTGGCTGCGATTGCGGCTGCGTTGTTGGGGCAAAGCGCAATTGCCCAGGCTGATGGGGTCGAATTTTCGGTAGGTCAAACCGGCGAGTCCACGATGACGTACCGTCTCGGTGCGCAATTCGATTGGGACAAAAGCTGGTGGCAAACCGGCGTGGGCCGTTTGACCGGCTACTGGAGCGGCGCGTACACGTATTGGGAAGGCGACAAGAATTCCAGCAACAACAGCCTGTCCTTCTCTCCGGTATTCGTTTACGAATTCTCTGGTGAAAGCGTCAAGCCTTACGTTGAAGCCGGTATCGGCGTCGCTGTATTCCAGCGTACCGAAGTCGAAGGCAACAAGCTGGGCAGCGCGTTTCAATTTGAAGACCGTCTGGGTTTTGGCTTGCGCTTTGCCGGTGGACATGAAGTTGGCCTGCGTGCCACTCACTACTCCAACGGCGGCATGACCACTAACAACGACGGCATCGAAAGCTACGCTATTCATTACACAATGCCGTTCTAAGCGCTTACCGCTTAGTTGCAGGCGCGAGAAAAATCGCGGTTGCAACAGGGCGTGACGCTGTCCCCGCTGAAGCCGATCCTACTGAAGCACGCTGTATCAAGTGGGACCGGCTCGGCCGGGAACGGGTCAGCCAACACCGCTGGCAATCTCTAACAAGTTGGCGCACTCGCACTTCTGCACGCCGCGGTAATCACAGATACGCTGTCGCAATCCCTTCCCGCTCGGCAATGCATTCCGGCGCACCCATTTCGAATTCTCGGCAAATCAACGGCCGACGCTCGTAGATCGTGCACATCATCGTGTCGCGATCCAGTGCCGCGCACCAGCCATCGTCCAGACGCAGCATGACTTCGCCGCCCCAGTCATCGGTATCGATGTAACGCTCGGGCACGCCGGTGTCGGTGATCAGCATGACCTCCAGCTGGCAGCAGCACGCCGCGCAGGTGGCGCACGTAATCTCGGGTTCGGCAGGAAGTTGAAGCGAAGGGATAACAGTCGTCATGTCGGGCAGTTTAAATCACGGCGCGGCGGACAGCTAACTCGGCTGACGGACGCCGCTGCACGCCGTGACAAGACCTTTTGCCCTCGCGCAACGGAACGAGCGACACCGCGCACCCTCTGATTGGCCTGGCGTGCAGGTCTTGAACAGTGCTGCTTAAAGGTCGGGCGTTCAGGGGTGGGGACGTTCATCGGACAGCCGCTCAGTCTTGCTCCTGCGTCTCGGCCTGTCGCTGCGGCAGCGACTTGAACGCTTGCAGGGCGCGCTCGCGACTGGATTTGAGGTCAACGATGGGCGTTGGGTAACCCTCCACGCCAAACAGCCCGCGCAGCGCGGTGGGGTTATGAATGTCGCGCTTGTTCATGTCAGCCAGCTCAGGGACCCACTGTTTGATGAATCGACCTTCGGGGTCAAAGCGCTCCGACTGGCTTTGCGGATTGAATATCCGAAAGTAGGGCGACGCATCGGTGCCGGTCGACGAACTCCATTGCCAGCCGCCGTTGTTTGAGGCGAGATCACCGTCGATCAAATGCTGCATGAAGTAGCGTTCACCTTCACGCCAGTCGATCAGCAGATTCTTGGTCAGGAACATGGCCGTGATCATCCGCAAGCGATTATGCATCCAGCCGGTTTTGAGCATCTGGCGAATCGCCGCATCGACAATCGGCAGCCCGGTGCGGCCCTGTTGCCAGGCTTCGAGATCCTCGGGCGAATTGCGCCATTGCAACGCTTCGGTTTCCGGGCGGAACGCGCGATGGCGGGACACGCGCGGGAAACCGACCAGCACGTGCTTGTAAAACTCACGCCAGAGCAACTCGGTGATCCATGTGACGGAACCCACATTGCCGGTTTCAAACTCGCCATTGTTGCTGCGCAGTGCCGAGTGCAGACACTGACGGGGTGATATCACGCCCGCAGCCAGGTACGCAGACAGCTGACTGGTGCCGGGTTTGGCAGGGAAATCACGCTCTTGCTCGTAGTAATGCACTTGCTCGTCGGTAAAGTGTTGCAGGCGATCCCGCGCCTCCTCTTCGCCAGCGGGCCAGAGCGCGCGCAGGGTTTCAGAGGGCGCGGCGAAACCTTCGACCGCCGCGGGCACGGCATCGCCCTTGATGGACAGCTTTTGTTGCGGCTTGGGCAGTGCGACCAGCGCGGGCATCGAGTAATGCAAGCGGGCGTAACAGACCTTGCGGAACTGCGTGAAGACCTTGAAATAGCCGCCACTTTTAGTCAGCACGCTGCCAGGCTGAAAGAACAGCTGGTCGAGGTGGCGACGAAACACAATCCCTGCGCCGTCGAGCGCAGCCTCAACTTCACGATCACGTTTGGTTTCGTTGATGCCGTACTCGTCGTTCACGTGCACGCTTTCGACCGCGTGTTGCTGACACAACTCAAGCAGTGCCTTGGGCCCCTGCACCCACATGTCGGCATGGACAATCAGCAGCGGGACATTCAACGCCTCAAGAGCCTTGCTCAATTCACTCAGGTTGCGCAGCCAGAAATCGACTTTGCACGCCGCATCGTCGTGACTTTGCCACTGTCCCGGGCTGATCATGTACACAGCGAGGGTAGGGCCCAGCTCCATGGCAGCGCTCAGCGCAGTGTTGTCGTGCACACGCAGATCGCTGCGCAACCATATCAATTGCATAGTGATTTCCTTAGAGGAGCCCCAACTGCTGCAACGAGGCCTGGGCGGTCAAAGGGTCTTCAGCCAGATACAGGCCTGAGACTTCCCCTTCGGCTGCGGATAATTCCGTCGCATGAATGCGCACGGCGGGCCCGACGATCAGCTTCGGGCACTCGATGTTGTGCAGCAGGCGAGGCAACTGGCCCACGTTCAGCGATTTGCTCGAGTACAAGAGCACGGCGCGCGGCTTGAGGTATTCGCAGGCCAGGGCCAGCTCGCCGCTCGGGAGTGGCCAATCGAACACTTCTACCGGGCAATCGGCGCTGCTGAGCAGCCACGCGGTCAGCCACAGGTGCGGTTCGAGTGGCAGATCGGACTGGTTGATCAACAGCAGGGGCGCACCGCTGACCTGACGGTTGTTGTGGTAGAGCCGGGCGCCGAACTTGCTGCGCAGCCACGAGTAGAAGAACACCCGCTCCAGCTGCGCCCCGAACTGCCCCTGCCAGCGCTGCTCAAGGGCGGCCAACAGCGGCAACAGCAGCTGTTCGCACAACGTGCGCGGGGGATACAGGGACATCGCGCGACTGAGTGCATCGTCCAGACGACGCTCGGCCAGTGCGCCGATGGCCTCCTGAAGGGTCTGACGCAGAATGTCCCAGTCACTCTCGACGCTCGGCGCTGGCGCCTGTTGATCGTCGATCAATTGCTTGACCTGACTGACCGACACGCCGCGATTCAGCCAGGTGAGGATGGTCAGCACGCGGTCGACGTGCTCGTTGCTGTAGAGCCGATGGCCCTTGGGCGTACGGTGCGGAACGATGAGACCGTAGCGACGCTCCCAGGCGCGCAGCGTTACCGCATTGACGCCGGTCAGGCGGGCAATTTCGCGAATCGGTAGCCAGCCATTTTCAAACGGGCTCGCGGAGTCCTGGTCTTGCGGGTCGCCTTCCGGCGGGTCTTGCTCGGTCGTGGTCATGGTCAAATCGCGTTGCGTAAACTGAGGTTTTCCGGATGCGGCTGCAGGTACACCTGCAGCGCAATGTACGGATCGGGGTGTCGTCGAAAATGATGTTTGAGCAGCGTCAGCGGTACTACCAGCGGCACGATGCCCTGGTGGTACTGATTGATGACGCCCTGGATTTCTTTCTTGTCGGACGCGCTGATGGTCTGCCGCAGATAACCGCACAGATGCTGCAGCACGTTGGTGTGAGTGCGACGCGTGGCTGGTTTCTTCAGGGCGCTCATCAACTGGCTGAAATAGCGTGAAGCGATTTCGGCAGGGTCATTACGGCCCATGGTGCCCAACAGATTCCCCAGCACCTTGTACTGGACGGGGTCGTTGGCCATCAATTGATATTTATAGCGGGCGTGAAACTCGGTCAGTGTACGGCGGGTGATGACGCTTTTCAGCAACTCCTGCCAGGCGGCATAGGCAAAGACACGGGTAATGAAGTTCTCCCTCAGCACCGGGTCGTTCAAACGGCCGTCTTCCTCGACCGGCAGGTCGGGGTGACGCGTGCAGAATGCCTGCGCATAGATACCGCGTCCGCCGGTCTCGAACGGCACCCCGTTGTCGCGGTAGACCTTGACGCGCTCCAGACCACAAGAAGGCGACTTCTGCATAAAGATGTAGCCGCAAATGTCGCTCATCTCGGTCGCCATGTGGTCGCCGTAATCAGCCAGCTGCCGGGTAACATTCATTGCGCCATGGACCGAGCCAACCGCCTGTGGATGGTCCGGGTCGCCTACCAGGCGGATGGCTTCGCGCGGAATGCCCATGCCGATGGCGACCTCGGGACACGCGGGCACGAAATCGAAGTATTCGTTCAGGGCGCGGGTCAGCAAGTGCGACTCCTTGTGTCCGCCATTGAACCGGACTTCCACACCCATCAGGCAGGCACTGACGCCCAGCTTGGGTTTGGAAGCTTGCGCTGATGAATGATCGAGTACAGCAGACATGACAACCCCTCGATGAACTTCTTATACAGGATCTTTAGCCTGTACAACATTTGCTCATCATAGGTTTGTGGTTCTACAAGTCAAATAATTTGTCCAAGATCGCGAAATGAGGCGACAGGGTGCCGCTTTTGCTGGCAGCGGCACGGGTGTTGCGGAGGTTGGTCAGGTTATTTCCAGCCCATCTGCCAGTGCTGATCGTTCTGCAGGGTCTGCCAAGCCAGGGTTTGGCTGCGCTTGGTCATGACGGCCTGCAGTTCGATCTCCAGCACCGTGCCTTCCTCGTCACAAAACAACTCGGTGACGAGGAAATGTTTTTCACGGTTTTGGGGCGACGCTGCTGTCCATTTCGACAGCAGCAGCTTGCGCGGATTAAGACGATTCATTTGAGGTGTTCCAGCAGACGCCGCGCAGCTTCCTGCCCGCTCAGCCAGGCGCCCTCGACACGGCCCGACAGGCACCAGTCGCCGCAGACATACACGCCCAGATCCGGATCGGACAAGGCACCGACTTCCCGCCCGCCGGCCGGCCTGGCGTACAACCAGCGGTGGGCGAGGGTGAACGCCGGGGCTGGCATAGCGCAGTTCATCAATTCGGCAAACGCGCCGTGTAACCGGTCAATGACATCCTCCTTCGCCAGGTCCAAATGCTGCCGGCTCCAGACGCTGGTGGCGTGCAGCACCCAGGTGTCCATGTGACTGTCGCGCCCTGGTTTGCTGCGATTGCGGGCCAGCCAATCGATGGCGCTGTCTTGCACGAAGCAACCTTCAAGGGGCGTGTCCAGCGGAGTATCGAAGGCCAACGCTACTGCCCACGTGGGCTCCATCTTCACGCCGGCGACAACGCTCGCCAATTTCGGTGCGTCGGCCAGCAGGGTAGTGGCCTGAGGCGCAGGAATAGCGATCACGACCTGGCTGAACGGCCCATGGCTCTGGCCATCGGCATCCAGCAGGTTCCAGTGTTGTTCGCCACGGAAGACTTCGGTGATGCGGCAGTCGAAGGTCGCCGGCATGTCGCCGAGCATGGCCCGGGTGATTGCGCTCATGCGCGGGGTGCCGACCCAGCGTACTTGCTCGTCCGGCGACAGGCTGAGTGCTCCGCCGTGAAAGTTGTAGAGCAGCGGCGTCCACTCAGCCACATGGCCTTCGGCCTGCCACTGTTGCACGGCCGCGGCGAAGCGGCGGTCGCGGGCGGTGAAGTACTGGGCGCCCATGTCCAGTGCGCCGGCGTCGCTGCGCTTGCTGGACATCCGGCCGCCACTGCCGCGGCTCTTGTCGAAGAGGTGAATACTATGCCCGGCAGCTTGCAGCGCCTGGGCGGCGGAGAGTCCGGCGATGCCGGTACCGATGATTGCGATGGGGACAGTCATAGGGGCCTCGTTACCTTGTCTGCACAGACTACGCCTCAGGCAAAAGCTGTACAATGCCGTTTTTCGGTATAAGTTGTCGCCCTGCACACGCAGGACGCGGACCTTTCCAATGGCTCGCTGACAAGTCTGATGCTTTGCTTCAATCGTTCAACTGCACGATCGGGGCTGTCCTGAAGAACAGCAGGGGAGTGAACCGCTCCAACGTGACCTAAGGTTGGGTGATCACTCCGCGCACGAGCTCATGGCTTGTGAAGAAATAGACCCCGCAATTGCGATGAACGCCACGTAAGGAACTCAATCATGCACATCTTGCTGACCGGCGGTACAGGCTTGATAGGGCGTCGTTTGTGTAAGCACTGGCTCGCTCAAGGCCACCACTTGACGGTATTGAGTCGCAAACCCGAGGAGGTGGCGCGGCTCTGCGGCGCCGGCGTTCGCGGGATTGCGCACTTCGATGACATCGGCAGCCAGCACGTCGATGCAGTGGTTAATCTGGCCGGCGCACCCATCGCCGATCGTCCGTGGACGCGCAAGCGCAAAATATTGCTGTGGGACAGCCGTATCACGCTGACTGAACAACTTGTTACCTGGCTTGAGCGCCGCGAGCAGAAGCCAGACGTGATGATCTCCGGCTCCGCCGTGGGCTGGTATGGCGACGGCGGCGAACGTGAGCTCGACGAAAGCGCGCAACCGGTCAGTGAGGATTTCGCCAGCCGTTTGTGCATTGCCTGGGAAGAGACTGCGCAACGTGCCGAAGCGCTGGGCATCCGCGTGGTGCTGGTGCGCACCGGTCTGGTGTTGGCCGACCAAGGCGGCATGCTTCAGCGCCTGTTGCCGCCATTCAAGATGGGCATGGGCGGGCCGATTGGAAACGGACGCCAGTGGATGCCGTGGGTTCACATCGAAGATCAAATCGCCCTGATTGATTTTCTGATGACCCGGGAGGACGCCCGAGGTCCTTATAATGCTTGCGCGCCATCACCGGTGCGCAACAGGGATTTCGCCAAAACTCTTGCGTCCGTTCTGCACCGTCCGGCGTTCATGCCGATGCCGGCCGTAGCGCTTCGGTTGTTATTGGGCGAATTGTCGATTCTGCTGCTGGGCGGCCAACGCGCCCGGCCGGACCGCCTGCAAGAGGCGGGTTTTACTTTCCGATTTACTGATCTGCGCGCGGCTCTGGAAAACCTTCTGGGCCGCCACTGACATCAAGGTGTTGCATGACCGATCACGCTCTATTGCTGGTTAACCTGGGCTCACCGGCGTCCACCGCGGTCGCCGACGTGCGCCGTTACCTCAACCAGTTTCTGATGGACCCTTACGTTATCGATCTGCCGTGGCCGGTGCGTCGTCTGCTGGTGTCGCTGATCCTGGTCAAGCGTCCGGAGCAGTCGGCCCATGCCTACGCCTCGATCTGGTGGGAAGAGGGTTCACCGCTGGTGGTGTTGAGCAAGCGGCTTCAGCAGGCCATGGTCAATGAGTGGAAACACGGCCCGGTTGAACTGGCGATGCGTTATGGCGAGCCTTCGATTGAAACCGTGCTCACGCGCCTGGCAGCCCAGGGCATTAAAAAGATCACCTTGGCCCCGCTGTATCCGCAGTTCGCGGACAGCACCGTGACCACCGTTATCGAAGAAGCCAAGCGCGTGCTGCGGGACAAGAAGCTGAGTTTCGATCTCGCGCTGCTGGCGCCGTTCTTCAACCAGCAAGAATATCTCGACGCTCTCGTGGCAAGCGTGCGGCCGCATTTGCAGCAGGATTACGATCACCTGTTGCTGAGTTTCCACGGCCTGCCCGAGCGACACATCACGAAACTCGACCCGACGGGCAATCATTGCTTCAAGAGCGGCAACTGCTGTGAGACGGCGTCGCCCGAGGTTCTGGCCGTCTGCTACCGCGCGCAGTGCATGCGCTCATCGGCGGAATTCGCCAAGCTGATGGGGATTCCCGACGGCAAGTGGTCGGTGTCGTTTCAGTCACGTCTGGGGCGCGCCAAATGGATCGAACCCTACACCGAACCCCACTTGGCCGAACTGGCCGCTCAAGGCGTGAAGAAGCTGCTGGTCATGTGCCCGGCCTTCGTCGCGGACTGCATCGAGACGCTGGAAGAGATCGGTGATCGCGGCGCCGAGCAGTTCAAGGAAGCGGGGGGCGAGGAGCTGGTGCTGATTCCATGCCTCAACGACGACCCGAACTGGGCGAAAGCGCTTAATACGTTGTGTGAAAAAGCACCAGCGATGGTTGTGTAAACAACGCGAGCTTAGCGTCCACTTACATCCATGTGGGAGCGAGCTTGCTCGCGAATGCGTCTGTTCAGTCGACATTGATGAACCTGAAGCGCCGCCTTCGTGAGCAAGCTCACTCCCACAGTTTCGGCGTACACCGCAAAACTTAGCTCACTCTTACAGAATCCGAAAAAAAAGGGGGGCATCACGTGAGTGATGCCCCCCTTTTCATACCGCGCTCGAATTAAGGCAACTGATCATCCAGGTGCTTGTTCTTCCACGCGTCATTTCCCGGCAGGATGAGGTTCAGCACGATCGCGGTCACGGCGCACAGCGCAATGCCTTTCATGCCGAAATCATCAGCGCCGTTGCCTGTGCCGATCAATACGCCGCCAATGCCGAAGACCAGGGTCACGGACACGATCACCAGATTACGCGCTTCAGCCAGGTCAACCTTGTGGCGGATCAGCGTGTTCATGCCCACCGCCGCGATCGAGCCGAACAACAGGCACAGGATCCCGCCCATTACCGGTACCGGTATGCTCTGGAGCAACGCGCCGAATTTGCCAATGAAGGCCAGCGTGATGGCGAAAATCGCCGCCCAAGTCATGATTTTCGGGTTGTAGTTTTTGGTCAGCATCACCGCGCCGGTCACTTCGGCGTAGGTGGTATTGGGCGGGCCGCCGAACGCGCCGGCCACGGTGGTTGCGATGCCGTCGCCCAGCAAGGTGCGATGCAGGCCGGGTTTCTTCAGGTAATCGCGTCCCGTCACGCTGCCAACTGCAATCACGCCACCGATGTGCTCGATGGCCGGGGCCAGCGCCACGGGTACGATGAACAGGATGGCCTGCCAGTTGAATTCCGGTGCCGTGAAATGCGGCAGCGCAAGCCACGGCGCCGCGGATATTTTCGCCACATCCACCACGCCGAAGTAGAACGACAGCGCAAAGCCCACCAGCACGCCCGAAATGATCGGGACGAGGCGGAAGATACCTTTGCCGAACACCGCAACGATCAACGTCGTCAGCAGCGCCGCCATCGAAATAATGATCGCGGTGTTGTACGGGATCAGCTCGGCAGCGCCATCACCCGTCCGGCCCATCGCCATGTTGGCGGCAATGGGTGCCATCGCAAGACCGATGGAAATGATTACCGGACCGATCACCACAGGCGGCAGCAGCCGGTCGATGAAGCCTGTGCCTTTGATCTTCACGGCCAGGCCAAGGAAGGTATACACAAAGCCTGCGGCCATGACGCCGCCCATGGTCGCGGCAAGGCCGAACTGGCCCTTGGCGAGAATGATTGGCGTGATGAAGGCAAAGCTCGACGCCAGGAATACCGGCACCTGACGGCCCGTCACCACTTGAAAGCACAGCGTGCCCAGACCTGCGGTGAACAGCGCAACGTTGGGATCGAGGCCGGTAATCAGCGGCATCAGTACCAGCGCGCCGAATGCCACGAACAGCATCTGCGCGCCTGACAGCACCGTGCGCCAGAGGGGATCGTTGAACTCATCCGGCTTCATCAGGCGTCCTTCTGCTTGGTGCCGAAAATCTTGTCACCGGCATCGCCCAGGCCGGGAATGATGTAGCCATGTTCGTTCAACTGCTGATCGATGGACGCGGTGTAGATGTTGACGTCCGGGTGAGCCTTTTCGACGGTGGCGATGCCTTCCGGCGCGGCCACCAGAACCATCGCGCGAATGTCGCGGCAGCCGGCTTTTTTCAACAGGTCGATGGTTGCGACCATGGAGGCGCCGGTGGCGAGCATCGGGTCGATGATCAGTGCCAGACGCTGGTCGATCTCGGGGGCGAGTTTTTCCAGGTAGGTATGGGCTTCGAGGGTTTCTTCGTTGCGCGCGACACCGACGGCACTGACCTTGGCCCCCGGGATCAGGCTGAGCACCCCTTCAAGCATGCCGATGCCCGCACGCAGGATCGGCACCACGGTGATTTTCTTGCCGGCAATCTTTTCAACCTGAACCGTGCCGGCCCAGCCCTGGATGTCGTAGGTTTCCAGCGGCAGATCCTTGGTCGCTTCGTACGTCAGCAATGCGCCGACTTCCTGAGCCAGTTCACGAAAATTCTTGGTGCTGATATCGGCACGGCGCATCAGGCCGAGCTTGTGACGGATCAGCGGGTGGCGGATCTCACGAATGGGCATAGGGGAAAAGCTCCAGCGGGCGGGCAAAAAAAACGGCTTAGATTAATCTATTCAGCTGTAACTTGTCCCGACGGTTAGGTTGGAGTGCCGAGATTTATGGAACGGCAGTGCAACGTTAGTCCAGAAACACTTGCCCTGATGTCGGCGGGTGCGTACCTTTGCCCGCTTTTCCTTCCACAGCCCCCTGGAGAGCGTCATGTCCGCTGATCTCGAGCATATCCGTCAAGTCATGCGCGAGGCTGACTGCCTGTACACCGAAGCCGAGGTCGAGGCGTCCATCGCCCATGTCGGCGAGCAAATCAATGGCGTGCTGGCCGACCGTAACCCGGTGGTATTTTGCGTGATGAACGGCGGCCTGATCTTCGCTGGCAAGTTGCTGACTCATCTGAGCTTCCCGCTGGAAGCGTCCTACCTGCACGCCACCCGCTATCGCAACGAAACCAGCGGCGGCGATCTGTTCTGGAAGGCCAAGCCTGAAGTCTCCTTCATCGACCGTGACGTGCTCATCATCGACGACATCCTCGACGAAGGTCACACCCTCGGCGCGATCATCGACTTCTGCAAGCATGCCGGCGCACGCGCTGTGCATACCGCCGTGTTGATCGACAAGGACCACGATCGCAAAGCCCGGCCTGACCTGAAAGCAGACTTCGTCGGCCTGCCCTGCATCGACCGCTACATCTTCGGTTACGGCATGGATTACAAAGGCTACTGGCGCAACGCTGCCGGGATCTATGCCGTCAAAGGCATGTAAGCAAGCGCACTGCCTGTACGCTCACTGGGAATTGCCATGGTCCTTGTGAAAGCGAGCTTGCTCGCGAAGCGCCCGTTCTGTCGCCACCGACATGACCTGATCCACCGCTTCGCGAGCAGGCTCAGTCCCACAGGATCTGCCTGATCAGGGCATAGCCCATGCTAGAGTGCCCCCCACTTTTTTCGGGAGGCGCCCATGACGTTATCGTTTCGCAATACCGCTGCGTTGATGTTGCTGTTGGCGCTGCCCCTCCCCGCACTCGCTGAACCCATGCACGCGCAATATCTGCCCCCGGACGAGCTGAGCGTGCGCGAGGGTGAGCCCGAGCAGCAGCAACTGCTACAGATCACCGAGTATTCGGTGGTGGTGGGCAGCCAGCGGCAGTCCAATCAGCAACCGATTCCGGTCACATCGCCGCTGGTCCTGCGTCTCAAAGGCAAGCCCATGAACAAGGGCGCGACCCTGTCCGAGGTGCTTATCCATTTCGATGGCGAGAGCAAAAGCCTCAAAAAACCGACCTATGACGAGGCTTCGCGCACGCTGACGCTGTACTACCCGGCGACTCAATACCGCGTGCTCATGGATTTGCTGCGCAACGAGAAGGTTTACTGCCAGTTCCTCAGCTACGCCAACGGCCACGTCTGGGCAGACCTGCACACCGGCAGCGTACGCGCGCGTTGAGCCTGCCACCGGGCGGGGGGTAAACTGCCCGCCCGAGCAATGTCCCGCAAGTCAGTTGGAGTCAGCAATGCGTAAAGATAAGAAGCAGGTGATTGGCGATGAAATCGGCGACGCCCAGATCAAGCTGTTCCTGGATTTCGAGCCGGTCGATGCCACGTCGCCGTCGCTGCACAAGCTGATCAAGGCCTACCGTGGCCTGCGCGTCGATGACTTCGGGCGGTTTCTGACGTTCTTCAAGGAAGCCGGTCACGACCTCGACGGCAAAGACGAGCACGGCAATGACTTTATTGCGCTGACCCGCAATCAGCGCAATGCCGAGGAATACATCGAACTCATCGAGAAGGCCAAAGGCTGAATTGATCAGTTTCCGGGCGCCATTCCAAGGCGCTCGATGCTCCCCTCCAGGCGCCCTTTCCAGCTCCCGGGCGCCAGGCCCGAAATCGAAAGACCCTTCCTACTGAATCCCTCGGCGTTTGCGACTACCGAAAGCAAGCCGGTGGATCATACTCGGCCGTGTGACAACGCTCACAAGGACGCGAGCAGGACGCTCGCCTTAATGATCGAAAGGGAATTCATAAATGAAAAATGGACTGACGTGCTTCACCCGTACCATCGCAGCCGTCGCGTTGATGGTGGCGGCATTACCCGCTTTAGCGGGTTACCCCACCAAAATCCAGCTCAACATAGAATTGTGGAATCAGTCAGGTAACGACCTCGCGCTGCTATGGGCCAGCTGGGCGCCGGCGAACGCCGATTACACGGGCTATGGTTTTTCAGCGGACGAACCCACCGCTGCCGTGTCCATCACGCTGAAAAATCCGCGCAATGATTTTGCTAGATTCCGGGTGAGCGGGGAGGGCAAGGCGTGTGAGTTCACGGCCACCCACTCAGTGACGTTCAGTTGGGTCTCGATCACAGCGGCGCCGGAGAAATCCGCAACGGGCAGATCAATTGGTAAAGTGCCGGCAGAATGCATCGCGTCGGTGACCAAGGGCACAAACTCGATGCAGGCGTATTCCGTCAGATTTGTGATGAAGTAAACAAGAAAAACCCAGACGTCGAATTCTGGCTGACAACCGGACCCACTCACCTTTAAAACGGAAAACCCCGCCTCATGTGCGGGGTTTTCTGTTTCTGCTTTGCCGTCAAGTCAGCCCGTTGTCAGGCGAAGGTCGCTGCCTGGCTGTTCTGCACCAGATCCAGGCTGGCATCGCTCTGGGCACTGACGCGCTTGTAGAGCTGCGCATCGGTTTCGAGTGCCTTCTCACGCGCCGGGAAGATCTCGTTCAGCTTGGCTGCCCACTCAGTACGGGCCTTGTCCGGGAAGCAGCGCTCAATCAGGTCCAGCATGATCGAGACGGTCACCGAAGCGCCTGGCGAGGCGCCCAGCAGCGCGGCAAGGGAACCGTCCCTCGCCGACACCAGCTCGGTGCCGAACTGCAAAACGCCGCCTTTTTTCGGGTCTTTCTTGATGATCTGTACCCGCTGACCGGCCACTTCCAGGCGCCAGTCTTCGGCCTTGGCTTCCGGATAGAAACGGCGCAGCGCGTCCAGGCGTTGCTCCATCGACTGCCGCACTTCGCTGATCAGGTATTTGGTCAGGTCCATGTTGTCGCGGGCCACGGCCAGCATCGGCGCGATGTTGGCCGCGCGGATCGACAGCGGCAGGTCCATGAGCGAACCGTGCTTGAGAAACTTGGTGGTAAACCCGGCGTACGGGCCGAACAGCAGGGAGGTCTTGCCGTCAACGACGCGGGTGTCCAGATGCGGCACTGACATCGGCGGTGAACCTACGGCCGCCTGACTGTACACCTTGGCCTGATGGCGCTTGACCACTTCAGGGTTGTCGCAACGCAGCCACTGACCGCTCACCGGGAAACCGCCGAAACCTTTGCCTTCCTCGATGCCGGACATTTGCAGCAACGGCAGCGCCGCGCCGCCCGCGCCCAGGAACACGAACCTGGAGTCGATGTTGCGGGTGCTGCCGCTGTTCATGTCCTTGATGGTGACGGTCCAGCCGTCGCCCTTGCGGCTCAGGTCGGTGACGCGCTTGCAGTACTTGACCTGCGCATCGGGCGCGCTGGCCAGATGCTTGAGCAGCATGTTGGTCAGGTTGCCGAAATTCACGTCGGTGCCATGCATGACGCGGGTCGCGGCAATCGGCTCATCCGCTGGCCGGCCGGGCATCATCAGCGGCATCCATTCGGCCAGCGTGGCTTTGTCTTCGGTGTACTCCATCGAGGAGAAGGCGTGGTGTGCGCGCAGCGCTTCATAACGCTTCTTCAGGTACGCCATGCCTTTCTCGCCCTGCACAAAACTCAGGTGAGGGACGGGCGTGATGAACGCGCGGGAGGAGCCGAACGTGCCCTTGCGAGCGAGGTAGGACCAGAACTGCTTCGAGACCTCGAACTGCGAGTTGATGTGAATCGCTTTTTTGGTATCGATCGAACCATCGGCCGCTTCCGGCGTGTAGTTCAGTTCACACAGGCCGGCGTGGCCGGTGCCTGCGTTGTTCCATGGATTGGAGCTTTCTGCGGCGCCGGAATCCATCAGCTCGACGACTTCAAGCTTGAGACTCGGGTCCAGCTCTTTGAGCAGTACGGCGAGGGTGGCACTCATGATGCCTGCCCCGACCAGCACTACGTCGACTGCTTCGTTATGCTCCATTAACGCGTCTCCAAAATCTGCAGCACCAAATTGACGGCCTGCGTTCCCGTGGTCAGCTGCCGGATGCGGGTGGCGCGGTGGTCGCGCGCTGCCTCGTTCATCCTGGCCGGGATCGCCATGTCCGATTCTTCGCAATTTTTTGCATCTTCAGCGGACGCCACCGAACGAGCCTGGTTGATGCTTTTATAAGGCAAGCATGAACGCATTTTTCGGCCCGTGCAGCCATTCGACTATCGTCAAGGCGTCCGGTTGTGCAACCCGTCACAGGACGGGCTTCAGGCTCTTTTGACAGAGACTGCGTTGCGGTCGGTCCTTTGCAAGGGGGCTGGGTCAGACGCTAACGGTGCATTTACAAACGCGAAACTATTCATTTGCTTGCCACACTCTTGTGAAGTTGTGAAAACCCGTTTTTTTCACGCTCTTTTGGAGACGCGAACCTCAAAAAGGGCTGCGCGATGGCAGCTCTGGCAGATCAGGTTCATACGCGATGTGAGGCAAGAGCTGGCGCCAGACGTTCGAATGAATCGACGATCAGCGTCTGCGCCGCGGCCACATCGGGCTGCACATGTCTGTGTGGAAGGCTCTCTGTGGGCGGTACGGAGGAGTCGATAGTGGCAATCGACGATGCTGCGAGGCCCGATCAGGAGACGTCCTTATAATCGGGGGAAGATTATAGCGATGAAACGGGCAGAAATGATCCAGCAAAAATGACTTTTATTCGGCTTTTGGTCAGATGCTGAGCATATGCCGGGCGGTAATCGCACGTGACCGGGAAGTCACTCGCGCAGTCGCCGGGAGTGGGCGATGCAGCCAGCACAGGTTTGCCTCGTGGACCTCGACCCAGCCCTGACCACAGGGCAATCCCACGCAGTGCTTAAATGCCAGGCAAATGCCCTGCTGGTCCAGGCGGGCGTAGTGACGGTGGCGGCGGCGCAACGAGAACAACGACCAAAGAAAGTCCATGGCAGGACTCCTTGCTGGAGAGTTGGAAAAAGTATGGCCGGCAGGCATGACACCGCTGTGACGTTGCGATTGCGCAATTGTGTTGATAGCGACCGCGCGAACGTTACCGGCTGGCCGGAACCGGCGCGATGGCACTTTGTCGTATCTTTACCCTAGTGAGCGGCCTTGGGAGGTCGCTATACTGCGGCACATTTTGTGCCTTGGCCCATGGAGAAATGAGCATGTTGCGTCGCGTTCTGTTCGGTTTGCTTGCCGTAGGCAGTCTGACCCTGGCGGGCTGTGCCCATAGCCCCCAATCCCTAACCCCGGAACCCAAGCTGAATGCCCAACTTGCCCCGGTCGGTCACGGCCAGCAAGTGGTGGTGCGCGTAGTGGACGGCCGCCAGTCGCAAACGCTGGGCACTCGCGGCGGCCTGTACCCGGAAACCAGTTCGATCACCGTCAACGGTCAGCAATTGCTGCCGCAGTTGCAGGCTCAGGCTGAAGCGGGCGTTCGGCTGCTGGGTTTCACGCCTGTACAGAATGGTAGCGGTCCGCAGTTGACCGTCACCCTGGCAGACCTGAAGTATCAGTCGCCAAAAGAAGGCCTGTACGTGACCGAGGCGAACATCAGCTCCACGTTCCGTGCGGACGTTCAGAACGCCGGCCGTAACTACAGCGGCCGCTATGCTGCCTCGCTGGATCAGCGCTTCGGCATGGCGCCCAATGAAGAAACGAATACCAAGCTGATCAGCGACGTGCTCAGCGACGCCCTGACCCGACTGTTTCAGGATCAGACGATTGGCCGCACCCTGGGGCAATAAGCTCGCAACCTGAACGCCAAAAAGCCCCGGTTTCGCAAGAAGCCGGGGCTTTTGTCTGTCCAGTGTCCCGTCACTTGGGACTTGCCGGTCAGGCCGCCTGAAAAAAATCCAGAAAACTGAAACCGGTCTGCAGATCCACTTCCGGCAGATCGCTGTGCGCATGGCCGCCGAGCGCGCAATACACCAGCCAATGCTTGTCCTGAACGTTGAACGCCAGTGCGTCAATCAATGCTTCCTGCTCGTCGCTGGGGGCGATGAGGTAAAGACGGTCCTGGTTGTGGGCGTGCAGCATGACGCTCTCCGTGGCGATGGGTCGGTTTGGGGTCCCACACATTGCCCGGTTCAGGTGACGTTAAGGTGACAGCGACTAGTGTGAGCGGCAGATCCAGACAGAGTTTTCGGCGCCTCTAAATCCGGCGTCATCGAGGCACCATGTCGCTTATCCACCACGCCCCCGGCATTGCCATCAACCTCTGCGCCCTGCTCGCTGCTGGCCCCGGCGTCTGGCTGCTGCACACTACGCGCAGTCGCGAGCAGCGGGAGAGGGCTCACCTTCACCACCTTACCGAACAAGCCCCGATCGACGAGCCCATGCACCTGATGGACGTGCCAACCTTGCGCATGATCCGTCTGAGTTACCGCTTTGGTACGGCGTGCCTGGCGTTCGCCCTTTTGTTGTCATGGGTGAGTACCAAGCTTTAATGGCCGGATCGGGCTCGTTCATATGGAAGGCTGCCCCACGAAAAACGGCGCCCCGAGAGCGCCGTTTATTCGCGGAAGGGAGGGAGAGCCTTAAAGCGGCAACCCGGCCTTCACCCGGTACTGATTGCGCACGGGCATCGCGTATTGCTGAATCAAAAACGGACGGTGCTCTGCCGGGCAGCCATTGAGGCGACGCTGCCATTCATCTTCTGCGCGCTCCAGCTCGTCGGCCGGAAACACATCGGCGGCCTTCGGTACCTTCAGCGCCGGCTCGGCGTCGGCCCACTGCGCATAAGCCAGATAGTGCACCGGGAACAGCCGATAGCCGCCGAGGATCTGCCGGTCCATTTCGATCGCCAACTGTTTGGTGTCTTCGAACGACTCGGTGATCGGTGGGGCAAAGTTGACGTGAACGCGCCCTTTGTAGCCGGTGATTCCCAGCGCGATGCTGACATCGTCTTCGCCCGAGGCCTTGGTGTAACCGCCGGTGGTGGCGCGGATGTACAGCTCCCGCGCCTTGGCATGATCGCACGGGTCGTACTCGTAGCTGATAGACACCGGTGTCAGGTTCAGCGACTGGATGACTTCGCCAAACGGTTCGTCCTTGCGGCTCATGTGGAACATCTTGAGGATGGCCGATTCGGTGCGGTCGTCGCCGTCTTTTGCACGGCCTTCCGCCTGTGCGATCCAGATCGACTGGCAGTCAGTGCGGATCGAATGATTGATGTACGCCGACAGCAACTGGTAGGCCGCCATCTTTTCGCGCCGACCGGTGATCGAGCGGTGCACGATGAAGCTCTTGTTCAGGCGCATCAGGTCGCTGACGAAAGGCTTCTGCAACAGGTTGTCGCCGATGGCGATGCGCGGCGTTGGCAGGCCTGCGTGGTAGACCGCGTAGTTGACGAAAGCCGGGTCCATCACGATGTCGCGGTGGTTGGCCAGAAACAGGTACGCCACCCCCGACTTGAACTGCTCGACGCCGGTGTAGGTCACACCGTCAGTGGCGCGTTCAATGGTGTGATCGACGTAATGCTCGACCTTGTCCTGCAAGGCGGCGACGCTGTCGATGCCGGCGAACTGCCGACGGAGCTTGCGCGCGATGGCCGGTTGCAGAACCCAGCCGAGGGAGCCGGCCAGGCGAGGGAACCGGAAATGCGTGAGGATCGCGAGGAACGCCTTGTCACGCAGCAGCCGGTCAAGCACGGCTTTGACTTCGGTGTCGTCGTACGGTCGGATGGCATCGAATTCGCCCATCATGCTCTCTTGTTGGAAACGGCTAAGGTAAAGGAGGTCGAGTCCGGTTGCAGTCGCGAGTCACGACACCGCAGGCGTGATGCCCGGGCGGCTGCCGCGCAACTGGGCGGCTTCGCGCAAGATGTCGACTCGGGCTGATGCCCGGATGGTCAGGAATAAAGCTCGACCGGCAAACAAGTCGGCGATTATACGCAAAACTGGGCCCGGAGACTGTGATGCAGGAAATACAGGATTATGACTGCCCTTATTGCGGCGAACCGGTGGAGGCCGTGCTGGACTTGTCCGGCGGCGATCAGACCTATATTGAAGATTGCCCTGTCTGTTGCCGGCCGATTGTCTTCAGTCTGCAGACCGACGGGGAAGAGTGGGCGCTGGACGTCCGCAGCGAGAACGAGTGATGCGCAAGATCTACGAGCCCGAGCACCTGATGGAAGGCGAGCTGTTGCAGGCCATGCTTGCCAGCGAGGGCATCGAAGCCCACATCACCGGGCGTCATCTGTTGGGTGCCGTTGGCGATTTGCCGGCGTTCGGGTTGCTGGGCTTGACGGTTGAGGATGACCAGGCCGAGCGGGCGCGTCAGTTGATCACCGAGTACAATGGCGCCTTTCCGCTGCCCGGTGACGAGCCTGACAGCTACCCCGATGTGCTGCTGTGCTGAATCCCGTTCACGCGCGCCTCATTCGCTTTCAAAAAGAGTTGTGCTGAACCCATGTGTGGACGTTATGCCCTGTTTCGTTGGTCGCCTGCCTTTGCGGCCTTGCCCGGATTTCCGAGCGACCAGCAAGCGCAGTGGAATATTTCTCCTGCCGCTTCCGTCCTGATGGTCAGATCTGCGGCGGGTGATGGCGAGGAGGGCGCAGAGCGCGGACGCGAAGTGGCGCGGGCACGTTGGGGGCTGACCCCGCCCTGGCTGACCGACTTGTCACGCACACCAGCCCATGCCCGCGCCGAAACCGTGGCCGAGCAGCCGATGTTCAAGCAGGCCTTTCGTGAACGACGCTGCCTGCTTCCGGCCAACGGCTTTTACGAATGGCGTGGCAGCGTGCGCAAACGCCCATTCTGGCTGACGCCGGCCGAGGGCTCGACGCTGTATTTCGCGGCCATCTGGGAGGCATACCCCGTTGAAGGCCACACCTACCTGAGCGTCGCCGTGGTCACCCAGTCGGCCATGAGCCAGCGGCGTCCGTTGATTCTCGACGAAGAAGGGCAGCGCGCCTGGCTTGACCCTGACTGCCCGTTGATCACCCTGCAAGCCCTGCTTGCCGCCCCGCAAACGCAACTGCGCGAACGGCCCTTGGCCAATCTGGTGAACGACCCGAAACTCAACGCGCCGGAATGCCTTACCCCGTTGTAAGCCCCGCTTTTGCGCTCAGAGCGCACGCGCCCTTTCATATCTGTCCCGTTACAAACATGCGAATTCCCTGCTGCTTTTTAGCTGAAAGAGGGCGGGTCTCTGGTGCTCGGCCTGCGTATTGCCTAGGATGGCGCGATTGTTTCAATGGAGATACGAAATGCGCAGGATTTTTGCTCTTTGTGGCGTGACGGCAGCCGTATTGGTTGCCGGGTGTCAGGCGGTCAACACCACCACCGGCGATTCGGTGGGTGTCGAGCGCAAGCAATACATGTTCAGCATGCTGTCGACGGACGAAGTCAACCAGATGTATGCCCAGTCGTATCAGCAAACGGTCAGCGAAGCGTCATCCAAAGGCGTGCTCGATAACAGCAGCGCCGAGGCCAAGCGCGTCCAGGCCGTTGCCAAGCGGCTTATTGCCCAGGCGCCGAAATTGCGGCCCGATGCGGCGCAGTGGCAGTGGGATGTCAACCTGATCAAAAGCGATGAGCTGAATGCCAACTGCGGTCCTGGCGGCAAGATCATTGTGTACAGCGGGCTGATCGATACGCTCAAGCTCAGCGATGACGAGCTGGCGGCGGTGATGGGCCACGAGATTGCCCACGCGTTGCGCGAGCACGGCCGTGAAGCCATGTCCAAGGCCTACGGGGTGCAGATGGCGAAGCAGGGCGCTGGCGCCTTGTTGGGGTTGGGTCAGGACAGTCTGGCATTGGCCGATACCGTGGTTGATTACAGCCTGACGCTGCCCAACAGCCGGGCCAATGAAAACGAAGCGGATTTGCTGGGCCTGGAGCTCGCAGCACGCGCCGGTTTCAACCCGAATGCCGCTATTACGCTCTGGCAGAAAATGGAAGCGCAAGGCGGGGCCTCGCAGCCGGAATTCATGAGCACTCACCCTGCCTCATCCAACCGGATTGCCTCGTTGCAGGCGGCGATCCCAAAGGTAATGCCCTTGTACCAGCAGGCGCCAAAGGGCTGATCATCGCTTGAACCTTGTAGGCGTAAGCTTGCTCGCGCCTACAAGGTTTCTTGCGATCTACACCCAGCCGCTGACCTGCATCGCCTTGTACACCGCAACGATCGCCAGAATGAAAAACGCCCCCGCTGCCAGACGACGAATCAGCGTCAATGGCAGTTTCTCCGCCGCGAAGTTACCCGCCAGCACCACCGGCACATTGGCCAGCAACATGCCCAGCGTCGTGCCGATAATCACCAGCCACAAGTAGGGGTACTGCGCCGCCAGCATGACCGTGGCGATTTGCGTCTTGTCGCCGATTTCGGCGATGAAGAACGCAATCAGTGTGGTCAGGAAGGGGCCGAACTTGCGGGCCGTGTTGGCTTCATCGTCGTCCAGCTTGTCCGGAACCAGCGTCCACAGCGCAGTGGCGGTAAAGCTCGCGGCAAGAATCCAGTGCAGGACAGAGTCCGAGAGGTAGCTGCTGAACCATGCGCCCACGGCACCGGCCGCGGCATGGTTGGCCAGCGTCGCGGCGACAATTCCGGCGATGATGGGCCAAGGCTTGCGAAAGCGGGCGGCGAGAATGAGTGCGAGGAGTTGGGTCTTGTCACCGATTTCAGCCAGTGCAACGACGGCGGTGGGGACCAACAGGGATTCCAGCATCAGGGTTTTTCCTAAGGGGCGGGTCAACACGGCTATGACACGTACAACCTCCCCGCCCCGGGTCAGGATGTTCGTGTCATAGGTCTTGTCAAACCACCGATCCGTCTGAGCGGATCTGGGGTCGCGCGCACCATGGTCTGAGGACCAAGTATGTTGATGCGTGCCGGACGAGCATGGCGCTCGTGGGAGACTACTCCCCTAGGACGGAGCGGATTCTGCCTAGCCGTGTGCCGTTCGGCAAGTGCTAATTATCACGCACGCTTGGTGCGGTAAATCCGGAAGCCTTGGCCCTCGGCCATGACCGCACACGGCCCGAGGTGCGCTTCTATGATCGGCTGATAGCGCAGGAAGGTATTGGCGACCAAGCGCAGTTCGCCGCCTTTTCTCAGATGTTCTCTCGCTTTTTTCAGCAAGTTTTCAGTAGCGGCGTAATCGGTATGTACGCCGGTATGGAAGGGCGGATTGGTCAGAATCGCGTCCAGGTTGTCGGGCGCGGCGTCGATGCCATTGCCTGTCAGCACCTCGGCGTCAAGGCCATTGGCGGCGAGGGTCAGGCGGCTGCTGGCGGTGGCGAATGCATCGACGTCCTGCATCGTGACGCGGGTTTCCGGGTAGCGACGTTTGACGGCGGCCCCGAGAACACCCGCGCCGCAGCCGAAGTCCAGCAAATGCCCGGAGGGCAGTCTGTCGATGTTTTCCAGCAGTAGCGCCGACCCTCTGTCCAGACGCCCATGGCTGAACACGCCGGGCAGGCTCACGACCTTCAACGGGCCGCCTTCGATGTCCACGTCGAACTGTTTGGCCAGGCTGTCGAGTGCCACGGCTTGCGGCGGCGTTTCGACGGTGACCTGCCAGAGCTGGCAATGACGGGCGCTGTCGAGCTTGCGCGTACGCCCGAAAGGGCTCAACTGGCGCGCGGCAGCTTCGATGCCCCCGCGTTTTTCCCCGACCAGAAACAGCTCGCGTCCGGCCAGACGCGAAGCGAGCGCGTTGATGAGGTAATCGGAGAGGTCGCGGGCTTTGGGCAAAAACAGCACTGCGGCCTCAAAGGGGTCGGCGGGTGCTTCAGTGCCAAAGTGAACGCGCTCAGCGAAGCGCGCATCCAGGCTGTCGAAGTCACCGGCGTGCCAGCTCCAGCCGCGTGCGTTGGGCAGCGTGCCGAGCAGGTCGTCCGCAGGGAGGCCGGTCAGCAGCAAGGAGCCCTGGAATAAATCGGCCTGCCGGAGTAACACTTCACTGCGCGGGTCCATCGTCGGCTCCTCAAGAAAAAAGGCGGAGTTTAACAGGGCCGCCAAGGCGCGCGCGTGCCCGGCCTGCGAACGCCCTTCGCGGGCGCTGCGAACAGGGCGCCGTCAGCTCACGACCCTGATCGGCTTCCCTTCATAAAACGCCTGGGCGTTTTCGTTGATCTGTCCGACGATACGCTGCCGTGCCTCTTGGCTACCCCATGCGCTGTGCGGCGTGATGATCAGCCGGGGGATATCACCCGATAGCAACGGATTGCCGTTCACCGGTGGCTCCACTGTCAGCACGTCGGTTGCGGCGCCGCCGAGATGGCCGTTGCGCAGGGCGTCGGCCAGCGCCTGTTCGTTGATCAGGCCGCCGCGCGCGGTGTTGACGATGAAGGCCTTTGGTTTCAGCAGGCTCAACTCATGGGCGCCAATCATGTCGCGCGTGTGCTCATTAAGCGGGCAGTGCAGGGTCAGCGCGTCCACCTGCGGCAGCAGCTCGTTCAACGGCACGCGATCAGGTCGAGCGGGTCGACCGGGAATCTGCCCCGACAGCACGCGCATGCCGAAGGCTTCGGCCAGCTTCGCCACAGCACCGCCCAGTTCTCCATGCCCCAACAACCCCAGCGTTTTGCCTTCCAGTTCGACGATGGGGAAGTCCAGCAAGCAGAACTGCTTCGATTTCTGCCACTGGCCTTGATGGATGGCCTGTTGGTAATCAGGCAGGCGGGTGGCCATCGCCAGCAGCAGCATCATCGCGTGCTGCGCCACGGAAGGCGTGCCATAGCCCTGACAGTTGCTGACCACTACGCCATGTTTGCGCGCGGCATCGAGGTCGACATTGTTGACGCCGGTTGCGGTGACCAGCACCAGTTGCAGATTCGGGCAGGCAGCGAACGTGGCGGCATCGATGATGATCTTGTTGGAAATGGCCACCTGCGCGTCTTTCAAGCGGTCGGCGACCTGATCGGCTGTGGTGCTCGCATGGAGCACCAGTTCGCTGAAGGTTTCACGCCACGGCGCGAGGTCCAGATCCCCCAGATCCAGAGAAGTGTGATCCAGGAAAACTGCTCGGCGTTGACTGGGCATCAGCTGTACCTTTTGCTCGGTGGGTGGGAAGGGTAATGTGACGAGCCTACCAGAGCCTGCCGCTCGCCAATATGCCTGGAGAACTCCGATGTACTGGACGGAATTTTTGACCGTTGCGTTGATTCATCTGCTTGCCGTTGCCAGCCCCGGCCCGGATTTCGCGGTCGTTGTGCGCGAAAGCGTCACTCACGGGCGCAAGGCCGGCACGTACACAGCCATGGGCGTGGGCACCGCCATCTTCTTGCACGTCGGCTATTCACTGTTGGGTATCGGCCTGATCGTTTCGCAGTCCATCGTGCTGTTCAACGCATTGAAATGGGCTGCGGCGGCCTACCTCCTGTACATCGGCATCAAAGCGCTACGCGCCAAACCTGCGAACGCCTCGGACGCTCCGGTGGACATCGCCGTAGGCGAGCGCACTGCACGTGGCGCGTTCACGGCAGGGTTCGTCACCAACGGGCTTAATCCAAAAGCCACGCTGTTTTTTCTGTCCCTGTTCACCGTCGTGATCAACCCGCACACGCCAATGCTGGTTCAGGCGGGCTACGGGGTTTACCTGGCTTTCGCGACCGGCGCCTGGTTCTGCCTGGTGGCACGACTCTTCAGCCAGCCTCGTGTCCGCGCGGGCTTCGCCCGGATGGGACACTGGTTTGATCGGGCGATGGGGGGTGTATTGGTCGCATTGGGCGTCAAGTTGGCGTTTACGGAAATGCATTAATATTTGATTGGATAGTCTCCTGTGGGCGTATTTGAATGCGACGCCGGGCTGTCTTAAGGGCGAAAGAATTGCGTTGCAGTTCACTAGGTCCCAGCTGAAAAACAAAACCCGCCAACATGGCGGGTTTTTTTATCGCCGCTCGTCATGGGGCGTGAATTTGCATAAAGCCTGCTCCTAAGGCGGCCGCCATTAACACAGAAAATAAAAAGAACTCCATACATATGTATTACCTGCTCACAGGGTGATGAGCGTCACGTAGTTGCCATACAGACAAAAAGGAGAACTGTATGAGCAATACCGACGAAAAAAATATTGTCGTCAATCGAGGGATACCTCCTGGTAATCCCTATGGCTCAGGCGGAGGACTTTCCCCCTCCCGTGACGGATGGAGCATTGGATGGGGGGGTGGAAGAGGAGGTGAGGGCGGCAGAGCTGGGACATTGTCCAGCTCCAAACGCCGCCGCCTACGCATTCGCGATAAGCGCCGCCGTGCACAGGAAGCGCGTCAGCGAGTTGAAGCTGCTCGCGCCAAGGCAGCCGCTGAATTACAGGCTCAAAAAGAAGCTCGTGAGCAATCCATTGCTGACGCCGAGGCACAGGCTCGTGTCCGAGCTCAGACCGAGGCTGAGCAAGAAGCCAGACGGGAGGCAGAAGCTCAAGCTGCTATGGCTGCGGCAAACGCGAGAGTTGAGCAAGAGCGTGAAGCAGCGGCTCTCCGTCAAGCCCTTGAATCGTTACCTCATGCGCAAGCAACTCGAAAACGTGAGCTTGATCTTCAACACGATCACAACGTAGCCGCACTGCCTGTTTCTATCATGTCCGAGCTCCGCGGAGACAGCTCTTTATACAACGCTCAACGCCAGCAATCGCTGGACGCGATACTTGAGCATAAAGCCCGGATCAACTACCTGATCGCCCAAAAAACGGCAGCTTCTGAAAGTAATCTTCAGAGCTCGCGCGATTTTACGGGTGGTGATCCCCTTCAAATAACCAACGAACACTACGGAGAAATCTTACGAAGTCGAAGCGTTAACGCAGAGCAAGCTTTTCAGACTCACCAAGCATGGAGCCTTGCCTATGCGCAAGCACTTGAAGCCGACTTGCACGCAAAAGCAGTTACTCAGTTGCTTGATAAATCTGCGGCGCTTTCAGAACACTATGCCGAGCAAGCCTGGAAGGCGCGTAACTCCGTAGTCAATGACGAGACTTTAGTCTTAAAGCATGCCACTGAAGCGAGCCGGCTTTGGTCCGTGGTGGCGGGACCCAATGCTCCAGCGCAGAGCTTTCCCAATGCGGCTGAAACAGCTAAAGCCGTTGCGCAGAAGCTGTTCACCCGACAGGCAGCGAAAGTACTCGGCCGGTCGCTACCGCACCTGGCTTTACTTTATCCGACTGAGTTGGCGGACAGTGAATTCGCGCCTTCAATAATCGCTTCGCCTGCGTCGGAGATTGGGGTCTCTAGCAATGTCGACCTCAATTTCATCGCAGGCCGCGTTGGAACAGTTGACGTTACCCACCGGTTAAGGATTGAGGAGGTTGAAGGCGAACTAAAAACGGGCTGGGCTGAAGCCGACGGTTTGATAGTCAGCTCCAAAGTCCGGGTGCGAACGTTCGTCTATAACCCGAGCGCCAAAGCGTATGAATTCAAACAGGACGGGGCAGACCGCCCCGCGCTGATCTGGACACCCGCGGTTAGCCCGGAGAGCAGTTCCACTGTTTTGCCGGCTGATGATTCCAAATGGCCTGAGTATTCCGGGGCAGCTATTTCGCCTGTTTCGGAACAGCTAGGACGTTTCCCGACTTATGACATAGAGGACTTCGAGGACTACATACTTGTCTTTCCGGCGGACTCGGGCCTTCCGCCTGTGTATGTCATGTTCAACAGCCCCAGGTATTTGCCAGGGGTTGTGAGCGGTTTCGGTGGCGATATCGATCCTAACTGGCAGGCGTCCGCATCCAATGGTCTGGGTTCGCCAGTGCCGTCAGTTATTGCAGACGCACTGCGAGGTAAGAACTATGCTGAATTTCGAAATCTGAAGCGGGCCATATGGCGCGAGATGTCGAAACACCCTGAGATCACTGCAAATATGAGTGAGAGCAACATTGCTCTCATCAAATCTGGCCTCGCGCCTTTTGCGGCAAGGCAAGATAGGAAAGGCGGAAGGGTAAAACTCGAAATACATCACGTTGTTCCAATCTCACAGGGAGGAGATGTGTACGGCGTTGATAATTTAAGACTCAATACCCCAGCTAACCACGACGCAATCCACAGAGATTTACGTAATGAGGGACGTGACAATGAACGCTGAAACGATTCAAGACATCACCGAAGCAGAGTTTCTTGAGCTCGTTAGAAAAATCTGTGTTGTGGACTACAAAACTGAGTATCAGCACACCCAAGCGGTAATGATTTTTGAGCGCCTCGGCGAACACCCCGATGGCTCCGATTTGATCTACTACCCCAAACCCGATGCTGATGATTCTCCGGAAGGGATAGTAAAAGAAGTCAAGGTCTGGCGAGCGGCTAATGGTAAGGCTGGTTTCAAGTCGGCATCTGATTGACTACCAATTCGGCGTCTCCATATTTATTTAAAAGGAATTTATAAATGGCTCATTACACAGTGTTACTTCAGCAGCTTCCAGGCTCAATCCAGAGCGAAGTTATCGCTCATTTAGGCTCAACAACTGGAATGTCTGATCTTCAGATTGTTGAGCGGTATCGGGACGCGGCATCCCAACTGAGAGCAGCCAAGCTTGCGTCTATTCCCCCTTATGCCCCTGGGGAACGTGACGATGCAGGGCATCTCACCTTGGATCAGTTCAATAGCATGGTAGGGGCGGATCTTTCGTTTATGTCCGCCCCCCTTGTGGAGGTGCATCGCCAAATCATTGCTAGTGAGGTTGTTTGGTATTTGAGCAACTTCATCAATCAGCTTTCATCCACACATGCGCAAATGATTGAGGCAGCCCGGCAAGAGGCTCAGCGACGGGCTGAGGAGGCCGCGCGCCAACTTGCTCAGCAACAGGCAGAGGAAGCAGCTCGCCAGCTGGCGCGACGACGAGCGGAGGAGGCAGCTCGCCTCCACGCTCAACAGCTCGCGGAGCAACTTGCCCGCGAGCTTCAGCAGCGTCGGACGAAGGAGGCTGCTGAAGTGGCCGCCCGCCAGCTTGCCGAGCAACAGGCCGAAGCTGCGGCTCAAGCACTGATTAATCAGCGAGCCCAAGAAGCAGTGTTGCGAGAAGCCCGACTGGCGACAGAGTTAGTAGCGGCTACCAGGGAGCCCCTTCCACAACCACGCCGGGACGGAAGCGGTGAGCCGGAAGATGACCTTGACGACAGCCAAGCGCTTCGCCATTTGCTTTTTATTCCAGGTCCACTGGCGATGGCGGAAGTGGAGCGCGCCACCGTCGTGCTGAAGCTACGGATTGATGCTGCGGTGGCTGAGTATGCATCCTCAATCGGGCCTTACCTGACCACGCCCAGCATGTCGGCCAGTCTTGCCCCTTGAGGACTTAATGGCCGGCTAGCTGCCCCAAAAAGACCAAACGCAGACAATCCGTCTGCGTTTGGTCTTATTTTTGTATCCTTTGGCTGGTATCCCACACGTGCGGGCTCGGTGACGTGGGATGACACAATTCATCCCTTCGGCTGATCCGATCGACGCACCAACCCCCTACAGTGCATATTTTCAAGCCCAGCACATGCACCGCGAAAAGGGATTCCTATGCTGCACACCCGCGTGATTCCGCCCGCCGAAGGCGCGTACCAGTACCCTCTGTTGATCAAGCGACTGCTGCTCTCCGGCGTGCGCTACGAAAAAAACCGTGAAATCGTTTACCGGGACCATTCGCGCTATTCGTATCAAATGCTCAACGAACGCATCTGCCGACTGGCCGGCGCGTTGACGGCGGCGGGGGTCAAGGCGGGTGACACCGTGGCGGTGATGGACTGGGACAGTCACCGGTACCTGGAATGCATGTTCGCCATCCCGATGATTGGCGCGGTGATCCATACCATCAACGTGCGGCTGTCGCCCGAGCAGATCCTGTTCACCATGAACCACGCCGAGGACAGGTTCGTGCTGGTCAACAGTGAGTTCGTGCCCCTCTACAACGCCATGGCCGGGCAGCTGACGACGGTCGAAAAAACGCTGTTACTCAC
>NZ_DASVUM010000096.1:0-16923 GCF_036387035.1 Pseudomonas sp.
TCGCTGCGATTGACCATCTGTCTTTATCGCGTGTCTTCTATGATGGCCATGAGATATCATTTATTCTGTATTTTCTAAGAGTCGAGGGGCGCACGTCATGACCTGTTCGCTGCAAATTGAGCAGAAGCGCCTGTCGGCCGTGCATGCATTGCAATGGCTGGAAACCGCGCACAACGAGAACTTCGACCGCCTGTGTCGTCTGGCCGCGGCTCACTTTCGCGTGCCGACCGTGCTGGTGTCGCTGGTGGAGAAAGACCGCCAGTGGTTTCCCGGACGTGTGGGTTTCGACGCGAGCCAGACCCCCATCGAACAGTCGTTCTGTCGTCACACCATCCAGAACGCTGGCGTGATGGTGGTCAACGATGCCCGCCAGGATCCGCGCTTTGCCGACAACGTGCTGGTGACGTCGCCCGGCGGCATTCGTTTTTACGCCGGTGCGCCGCTGTGCAACCAGCACGGCGATGTGCTCGGCAGTTTCTGCCTGATCGACCAGGTGCCTCGTGAGCTGCAACCTGCCGAACAGGCGGTCCTCGAAGATTTTGCGCAACTGGTCATGGGGCAGATCGAGCAGTGCCAGGTGATGCGCTATCGCCACCCGGTCAGCCTTCTGCCCAATTTGCAGCAGTTCTTGCTGGACACCCAAGACGTTACCTTGACCGATAGCCAGGTGCGGGTGATGGTGGTGATGCGCGCCCAGCCGATCGCGAGAGTGGCGAATGTCAGCGTCAGCACCAACCTGGACGCCCAGCAAACCCACCGCGACATTGCCAATTGCCTGCGTCGCCGTCTGGATGGCATCGCCGAGCTGTATCACGTCAACGATCTCGACTTCTGCCTGCAGATGAGCTGCGACCGGTCTCGACGGGACGAGCTGGTGCGCATGCTGCTGGCGCTGATTACCGAGCCCTTCACCCAACAACAAATCGCGGTGGGGCTGGCCTGCTGCGACGACGGTGTGAATTCCGTCGCGGCATTGATGGGCAAGGCGACCCACGCGGCGGGCATGGCCGTGTATCGACAGCTGCCATGGGCCGCCTATGACGAAGCTGAAGATTGCGCCCAGCGGCGCGCCTTGACGCTGCTTAATGAACTCGCTGGCGCACTGGTCAGTGGCGACATTTATCTGGAATACCAGCCGCGCTTCAGCCTGCACGATGGCCGCTTGCTGAGTGTGGAAGCGTTGATTCGCTGGACCCATCCCGTGCTGGGCAAGATCGGGCCGGCAGAATTCATTCCGTTGGTCGAGAGCGCCGGCAAGATCAGCACAGTGACACGCTGGGTGATCGACCGCGCGTTGACCGACCTCAGCGGCTGGATCGACGAAGAGGTGCGCCTGTCGCTTAACCTGTCGCCGCTGGACTTCGCCGAACTGGACATCGCGCTGACCCTGCAGAACGCCTGCCGGAAACACGGCGTCCAGCCCGCACGGCTGGAGGTTGAAATCACCGAAGGCGAATGGATACGCGCTGACAAACGCGTCACTGCTCAGCTCACCCGAATCCGTGAGCTGGGCGTGGACGTGGCCATCGACGACTTCGGCGCGGGCTATAGCAATTTTGCCTACCTGCACGAGATCCCGGCCAACATCCTCAAACTGGATAAATCCCTGGTCACGGACCTGGAGAGCAACCCGCGCAACCGCATCATTGCCCGGTCAGTGCTGCGGTTGGCCAGTGAACTGGGTTATCGGACGGTGGCGGAAGGCGTCGAAACCTTTCGCTGCATGAGCCTGGTCCGTGAGTTTGGCTGCGAGGAAGCGCAGGGTTACTTCCTGAGTCGGCCGCTGAAACTGCAACAGCTCAGGCAGCAGTGCCAGAACATCGCCCTGACGTTTATCGCCGAGCCTGTGGGCGCGACGGTGAATGAGGACTTGGCGGCGCAACGCGAGATACAAGCGGCGTGACCTGAGCGTGGGTGCTCCGGGCATCGACATCGACATCGAAATCGGTGTCCGCTGAACCGCCGCGTTCGCCAGCAAGCCGGCTCCTACGGGTTTTCGCCTGTCATCACACCGGGGGCGTCACGCCTGAACCGTGTCCGGTCAAAGCCGGTCCGCATCTCGGCATCATCCATGATCGATTGCCATTCACCGCAGCGCTGCCGCTCACGCCGCGGTGAATCATGGCGCGCTGTTACTCGCCCGACACCGGCGTTGGCTGAATGATTTCAACCCAGTAGCCATCCGGGTCTTTGACGAAGGCGAGGCTTTTCATGCGGCCGTCGGTCAGGCGCTTCTGGAAGTCCACACCCAGTTCTTCAAAGCGCGCACAGGCAGCGCGCACGTCCGGCACCGAAATGCAGATGTGACCGAAGCCACGCGGGTCGGTGTTGCCGTTATGGTAAGAAAATGCCGGATCTTTTTCGGTACCGTGGTTGTGGGTCAGCTCGAGAACGCCGGGGATGCCTTTCATCCAGACGTTGCGGGCGGCGTCGTCTTGCGGAATCTGCGCCTTGTCCACCAGCGCCAGGAAGTACAGGCTGAATTCCGCTTCCGGGAAGTCGCGTTTTTCCACCAGGCTGAAGCCCAGCACGCGAGTGTAAAAGTCCAGGGACGCCGTGATGTCCCTGACGCGCAACATGGTGTGGTTGAACACAAACTGGGCGGTCGAGGCGTCCGGGGTGGCCGTGACGCCGGGGAAGGTGTTGAGGTCGTTCAGACTCATGGTTGTCTCCGTTAACGCTAAAATGTTGCGTAATGATACGGGCTCATGGCCGACGCGCCAAACCGAAGGCGCAGATAACGCGGCTTTCGGCTTGTGGGCGGTGAATGACCCGCTCACACTTCGCGGCTCGACATTCAGGTATCGCCCATGCATCTCTCATTGCGCTCATGCGCCCGCGTTGCTTTCTGTCTCGTGCTGATGATGCCGGTCGTTGCGTCTTCGGCTGACGCCATGATCATCTGGCCCGAAGGCTGGGAGGTTGAGGACCTGCCCACTCCGCCAGCGGGCGAGGGTGAGCCCGCCGTGCTGATACGACAACGTGCGGTTAAAAACGATCAGAACGGTGATCCGGCCATGGTGGTCGAGCTGACCCAGACCAGGCTGCAACCCGGCCACTCGGTAAACGTGCAGAGCGTGCTGCTGGAAATGCGCAAGGCGGTGCAGGTGAACTTCGCGCGAGGAGGCTTTCAGAGCGTCTGCACGCGCATGAAAGACAGCACGCTGAGCGATGTCCCGGCAATGGAGACCACCTGCACCATCACCCAGAACGGCAACCACGTCATGACCCAGACACTGGTGGCCGCGGCGAGTCCCGAAAGGGCGTGGTCGTTGTCGTATGCCGGTTCGGCGCAGGGCTATGCGGCCCATAAAGATGAAGTGCTGCGAATCAGAGACGGCCTGAGGCTGGGTACGATGCCGTAGGCCAAGGCAGGGTTCATACAAATCGCGGGCATAAAGAAGCCCGCCGAAGCGGGCATTGGGGCGCTAATCCTTTAGCAGCCTTCATCCTCTACAAGTCGTTGTGAAAAAAATGTGAAGTCACGCACTGTTCGGCCTTGGTGTGAAAATCACCGGTCTCAGGATGAAGGCTATTAGCCAGCCTTCATGCGACCCCTGGCTTGCCTATAGAGCTGCATCAAACAAAAGAAACTCAGCGGTTAAGCTTGCTATAAACCGAACGTTCAATGACAGCGATATATCACGCTCTTTCGAATCTGTTCAGCTAATTGTCAGGTTTATTAGTCGACACCGGGCTCAAGCAAGCAGGGCTTTATTAAAGCGTGTAAGACTTCGCTTTGCGTCACCCGCGATTACATCGGTTGTTTGTTGGCGGTGGCATCGAATGACAGAGAAGCCCCGCAAACAGAGCTCCTTCTCGGCATTGCTGGCAATAGCAGACTAGCGACCACGCAACCAGGCATCTACGGATTCGGCGCCGTATTGTAATTTCCAGTTTTTCAAACCGCGATGGTTGCCGCCTTTGGTCTCGATCACTTCGCCGGTGTGGGGATTCTGGTAAACCTTGACGACGCGCGGACGGCGGCGCTTAGGGGCCGATGGGGCGGCATTGGAGGCGCCCGTGTGAGGGTCGAGGATGGCGATGATGTCTCGCAAGGTCTTGTCGTACGTGGTCATCAGGGCCTGCAGTTGCTGCTCGAACTCGATTTCCTTTTTCAATCCGGCGTCGTTTTTCAGATGCTCCAGCTGGGCCAGCTGCTCCTGAAGGGCTTTTTCTGCGGCGCGAAATTCGGCAAGTCTGGACACAATAATACTCCGGCAATGAAGGGCTGTTGTCAGCTCAATGCAAGCAGGCAGAACGCACGTCCGGGTCCGCTGCTTGGCGTTTTACCACTGTCTACCTTGTCCTTGAGATCAGGATCAACCGCCGATACTTACTTCATGAAGATGAACAGAGGTATCAAGGCGGGGTAGTTCAGTTGTGGCGCGAGTAAATAATGCACTTTTTTTCGCGTTGTAAAATAGCGCAGGGCGCATTGTTAAATGAAACATCCGGGAGGCAGTAAGCAGGTCTGACAAAAAAACAATAATAGGCGCAAACCGTTGTAAGTAATTTCTTATATTTTGCCGCTATTGGAAACAGTCACGTTCTAAAGGCCTTGCTGGAGGGCAGGATCATCTGCGTTTAGCTGCTCCAGTTCGGCCAGCAAGACTTGCACTTTTTGCAACTGGCCGGCCTCTGTCCAGTAGCGAATGAGCAGGATCCTGGCGCGGCGGTCAGCGGGTTCGCGCTGGAGAATGTCTTCCAGCTGACGCTGCGCGGCCTCAAGCTGGTCCAGATCGTGGAGGGCAACCGCCAGGTCATAACGGTAACCGGTGTTGTCCGGCTCCAGCTCGATGGCCCGGGTCAGCGCAAGCAGGGCGTATTCGGTTTGTTTATGACGCAGCAGCCACTGGCCGAGCGCGTGTTGCGCGAGAGACGACTGCGGGTGTTTTTGCAGCCATTGAGCGAGCAATTGACGGGAACGGTCGGTCTGGCCCTGCCGGTCGAGCATGTCCACCAGTGCCAGGCCGGTCTCCAGGTTGTCCGGTTCCAGTCTGTTGGCCAGTTCCAGCGCTTCGACTGCCTGTTGCGGCGTGCCGTTGTTGAGGTAGAGCTGGGCGAGCGCGAGTTGACGTTGGCCGCTTGGGGGCTGGGCGATCAATGCGTGTTCGTACTGCTGAGCGGCTTCCTGCAACGGGCCGTAATAGAGGCCCAGTTCATCCGGGGTCAACGGCAGCAACGCCCGCACGGCGCTGAAGCGCACCTCGTCATTGGTATCCTCGAGCAGCGGGCCGAGCAGGGTGCTGCGTTGGGCTTGCGGCAACATGGCGGTGACGGTCTGGATGGCGGCCTGTTGAACCAGAGGAGCAGGGCGTTTGAGATCGCCGCGCAGTATCTTCAGCGCCTGCGCCCCCGGGTAGTTGGCCAGCTCGGCAAGAAGGCCGGCGCGGCGGATGTCGGAGAGGTCGGTGCGGCTGAATTGCTGATACAGCACCCGCGCGGCGCCAGGCTTGCCGCCGTGGGCCTGCTCCATCGCTTCAGCGTAGCTGTGATTGACTTGCGGTGCCGCGGGCGGCGCGTGCCAGTTACGCACCAGCAATGCGATGGCGATGATCAGCAGCAACAGCGCCAGCGCAATTGCCACCTGCCAGCGACGTCGCGCCTTGAGCTGAGCGGGTGTGCGCCGGGAAGACGATTCAGACATATCGGTTTCCGTTTGTGCGTGTGCAGCAGCTTCGGGGAGAGACCGCCGGGTGTCAAACGCTCTGGGATTTGATTCGCCCTCCCAGCGCTCACAGGGTGTTTTCCAGATCAGAAAAAAAGCCCCGAACCTTGCGGATTCGGGGCCGTTTCATGGCTGCGGAGCTGACGTGGGTTGAGCGGTCGCGCCGCTCAACCCGGGGCGTCAGGCGTTCGGCTGCCAGCCACCGCCAAGGGCTTTGTAGATGGCCACAATGCCGCGGTACACGTCGATCTCGGCCAGGGCCTGACTGTCCTCGGCCGCCAAACGCTCACGTTCGGCGTCCAGCAGCACGAGGAAGTCAGCCGTGCCTTCACGGTACTGGATGTTTGCCAGATTGGCCGCCGACCGGCTGGCTTCGCTCTGTCGCACCAACGACACCAGACGCTGCTGGCGTTTGTCGTAGTCGCTGAAGGCGTTTTCGGTTTCTTCCAGGGCCAGCAGCACTTGCTGTTCGTAGTTGGCCAGTGCGCCTTCGGCATCGGCGTTGGCGCCGCGAATCCGCGCCCTCACGCTTCCCAGGTCGAACGCTGCCCACGTGATGCTGGGACCGAGGCCCCACGCCTGGGCGGCGCCAGAACCGATCTGCGAACCGCGGCTGGCGGTAAAGCCCAGGAAACCGCTCAAGCTGACCCGAGGGAACAGGTCAGCGGTCTGCACGCCGATCCTCGCGGTCTGCGCCGCCAGTTGCCGTTCGGCACTGCGCACGTCCGGACGGTTTTCCAGCAGCTTGGTCGGATCGCCGATGGGCAAGGCCTTGGAGATCGCCGGTAGCTGGGCCGGGGCGAGGGTGGCGGTCATGGCATCCGGACGTTCGCCGAGCAGGGTGGCGATGCGGTTGCGTTCGCGCACTTGTTCAGCCTGAAGCTGCGGAATGGTCGCTTCCACCGCCGCCAGACGTGCGTCGGCACGCACCACGTCAAGTTCGTTGCCCACGCCTTCGTCACGCAGCTGAGCGGTCACGCTGCGGGAGTTCTGCTGGTTCTTCAGGTTATCCCGGGCGATGTGCTCGCGCAGTTGAGCGCCGCGCAACTGGCCGTAGGCGTCGACCAGCTCGGCGATCATGGTCACCTGCAGTTGATAGAGGTTCGCCTCGGCGGCCTGCTGGTCGGCATCGCTGGCTTCCAGCTCGCGCTGGATGCGGCCGAACAAATCGACTTCCCAGGCCATGTCCAGGCCCAGGTCGTAGCGTTCCTGATTGACCCGGTGCTCGGTTTCACCCGGCACCTGAGCGCGGCCGAGCTGGCTGCTCGCGCGGCTGGTGACCACGGGCATGGCATCGTTGCTGATGTCGTCACGAATCGCACGGGACGCTTTCAGGCGGGCGAAAGCGACGCGCAGTTCGCGGTTGCCTTGCAGCGATTCGGCGACCAGCTTGTTCAGCGTCGGGTCGTCGAACTGCTGCCACCAGATGGTCTCGATGTGGCTGCGGTCGTAGGTCTGCTGCGTGGCGGCCTGAATGTTGGCCGCCGCGGTCTCCGGCTTTTTATAGTCCGGGCCGACGGCGCAGGCCGCCAGTGCCAGGACCAACAGGCTCGGCAGGAAGAGTTTTGCAGCCTTCATCAATGAGCCTCCGAAGCGTTGGTCTGAATGCGTTGAGCCTTGGCCGCCTTGCGTGCCTCTTTGCGTCCAACGTAGTTTCGAATCAGTACATAGAAGACCGGCGTCAACAGCAGACCGAAGAAGGTCACGCCGAGCATTCCGGAGAACACCGCCACGCCCATGGCATGACGCATTTCGGCACCCGCGCCGCTGGACAGCACCAGCGGGACCACGCCCATGATGAAGGCGAAGGACGTCATCAGGATCGGACGCAGACGCAGACGGCACGCCTCGAGAACAGCTTCCAGCGGGGTCTTGCCCTTGTCTTGCTCATCCTTGGCGAACTCGACGATCAGAATCGCGTTCTTGCACGCCAGGCCCACCAGTACGATCAGGCCGATCTGGGTGAAGATGTTGTTGTCGCTCCCGGCGATGATCACACCGGCAATGGCCGACAGCAGCGTCATCGGAACAATCAGGATCACCGCCAGCGGCAGGCTCCAGCTTTCATACAGTGCGGCCAGTACCAGGAACGCCAGCAGTACGCAGAGCGGGAAGACCAGCAGGGCCGTGTTGCCTGACAGGATTTGCTGGTAGGTCAGGTCGGTCCACTCGTAGGTCATGCCGTTGGGCAGTTCTTCCTTGAGCAGTTTTTCCATCGCCACCTGCGCCTGACCCGAGCTGAAACCGGGGCCCGCGGCGCCGTTGATCTCGGCGGTGATGAAGCCGTTGTAGTGCATGACGCGGTCGGGGCCCGAGGTGTTGGTGACGTTCAACAGCGTCGCCAGCGGGATCATTTCGCCGCGGTTGTTGCGCACCTTCAATTGGCCGATCTGTTCAGCGTCCTGACGGAACTGCTGCTCAGCCTGCACATTGACCTGATAGGTCCGCCCGAAGCGGTTGAAGTCGTTGGCGTACAGCGAGCCCAGGTAAACCTGAAGGGTGTCGAAGATGTCGCTGATCGGCACGCCCAGTGTCTTGGCTTTTTCGCGGTCAATGGCGGCATCGACCTGCGGCACGTTCACCGTGTAGCTGGTGAACAGCGCGGCCAGTTCCGGCACGCTGCGGCTCTTGCCAATGATGTTCATCGTCTCTTTGTACAGATCGTCGTAACCCAGGTTGCCACGGTCCTCAATCTGCAGACGGAAGCCGCCGATCGTGCCCAGGCCCTGTACCGGCGGCGGCGGGAAGATCGCCATGTAGGCTTCCTGGATCCCCGCATACTTGGCATTGAGGGCACCGGCGATCGCACCGGCGGACTCGCTGGCAAGCTTGCGCTCATCGAAGGATTTCAGGGCTACGAAGACGATGCCGGAGTTGGGGCTGTTGGTGAAGCCGTTGATCGACAGCCCGGGAAAAGCAATGGCATTCTCAACGCCTGGCTGTTCCAGGGCGAGAGCGGACATCTTTTTGATCACATCTTCTGTACGGTCCAGGCTCGCGGCGTCCGGCAATTGCGCGAAGGCCACGAGGTACTGCTTGTCCTGGGCCGGCACGAAACCGGTCGGCGTGGTGGAGAACCCCAGCCAGGTCAGGACGATCAGGCCTGCGTACACCACCAGTGCGACACCGCTGATACGGATCACCCGCCCAACCGTGCCGACGTAGCCGTTACTGGCTTTAACGAAGAAGCGGTTGAACGGACGGAACAGCCAGCCGCCCAGCAGCTTGTCGAGGAAGCGGGAGAAACCGTCCTTCGGTGCATCGTGAGCGCGCAGCAATACAGCGGCCAGCGCAGGCGACAGGGTCAGGGAATTGATGGCCGAGATCACCGTGGAAATGGCGATGGTCAACGCAAACTGTTTATAGAATTGCCCGGTCAACCCGGAGATGAATGCCGCCGGGATGAACACCGCACACAGCACCAGTGCCGTTGCGATGATCGGGCCGGTCACTTCACGCATGGCGATCTGTGTGGCTTCCATGGGCGGATGGCCGAGTTCGATGTTCCGCTCGACGTTCTCCACCACCACGATGGCATCGTCGACGACAATACCGATGGCCAACACCAGTCCGAACAGCGACAGCGCGTTGAGGGAGAAGCCGAACAGGTGCATGACGGCGAACGTACCGATCAGCGACACCGGCACGGCGGCCAGCGGGATGATCGAGGCGCGCCAGGTCTGCAGGAACAGGATCACCACCAGTACGACCAGGATCAGTGCTTCGAACAGCGTATGAACCACTGCCTCGATGGAGCCGCGCACGAAGATGGTCGGGTCATAGACGATGCTGTAGTCCATGCCTTCCGGGAAGCTCTTTTTCAGCAGTTCCATTTCGCCGCGCACTTCGTTGGAAATGTCGATGGCGTTGGAGCCCGGGCGCTGGAAGATCGGGATAGCCACTGCCGGCTGGTTGTTCAGCAATGAACGCAGGGCGTACTGGCTGGACCCCAGCTCGACGCGAGCGATGTCTTTGACCCGGGTGATTTCGCCGTTGTCGCCAGCACGAACGATGATGTTTTCGAACTCTTCCTCGGAAATCAGACGGCCCTGGGTGTTGATCGACATCTGGAAGCTGGTGGCGCTCGGGGAGGGCGGTGCGCCCAGTTGACCGGCGGCGACCTGACGGTTCTGCTCGCGGATGGCGTTGACCACGTCGGTCGCAGTGATGTTGCGCGAAGCGGTTTTGTTCGGGTCCAGCCAGACGCGCAACGAGTAGTCACCCATGCCGAACAGCTGCACGTCGCCGACACCGCCCAGACGCGCCAGCTCATCCTTGATGTTCAGGACCGCGTAGTTGGACAGGTACAGCATGTCGTAGCGCTGATCAGGGGAGGTCAGGTGGACCACCATCGTCAGGTCAGGCGAGGCCTTGTCCACGGTGATACCGATGCGCGTCACTTCTTCGGGCAGCTTGGGCTCGGTCCGGGTGACCCGGTTCTGCACCTGCACCTGCGCGGTGTCGAGGTTGGTGCCCAGCGCGAAGGTGATGGTCAGGGTCAGCTTGCCGTCGGCAGTGGCCTGAGAGGACATGTAAAGCATGCCCTCGACACCGGTGATCGCCTGTTCCAGTGGCGCGGCCACGGTTTCGCCGATCACTTTCGGGTTGGCGCCGGGGAAGTTGGCGCGCACGACCACGGTCGGCGGCACCACTTCGGGGTATTCACTGATTGGCAACTGGAACAGCGAGATCGCGCCGGCGATCAGGATCAGCAGCGAGAGCACTGCCGCGAAGATCGGTCGCGTAATAAAAAATTTGGAGAAATTCATCGAGTGTGTCCCTTAACCGCGTGGCGTGGCGGAAGCAGCTACCTTGGCGTCCAGCTTGGGCTGTGCCTTGGGTTGATTGCTGGCTTCGAGCGCCTGGCGTTGTTGTTGCAGCGCGGTGATGGTTTCGGCGCTGGCCATCGGCGTGTCTTGCGGGTCAACCGGTGAACCCGGACGCACGCGCTGCAGACCGGCGACGACGATGCGGTCGTCTTTGCCCAGGCCGCTGCGCACGATGCGCAGGCCTTCAAGCTTCGGTCCCAGATCTACGCTGCGATAGATCGCCTTGTTGTCCTTGTCCACCACCAGCACGAATTTCTTGCCCAGGTCGGTGCCCACGGCTTCGTCCTTGATCAACATGGCCGAATAGGAGGCGCTGCCGACCAGCTTCAGGCGTGCGTACAGGCCCGGCGTGTATTCGCCCTTGCTGTTGTCGAACACGGCGCGGCCACGGATGGTGCCGGTGCGCGGATTGACCTGGTTGTCGACAAAGTTCATCTGACCCAGGTGCGGGTTCTCCGCTTCGTTGGACAGGCCCATGTACACCGGGGTGGTTGCGCCGCGTTTGCCGTCGCGCGCCAACTGGTTGTACTTGAGGAACACGCGCTCGTCGGCGTCGAAATAGGCGTAGACCTTATCGGTCGAGACCAGGCTGGTGAGGATCGTCTGGTCGGCGGTGACGATGTTGCCTGTGGTGATTTCCGCACGGCTGACGCGGCCGGTGATTGGCGCCGTGACGCGGGTAAAGCTCAGGTTCAGGCGCGCCAGGTCAAGCTGTGCCTGAATGCCGGCGACAGCCGCTTTGGATTCCTGTGCGGTGGTGGTACGCGAATCGGCGAGTTCGGCGGAGATCGCATTGTTGGTGCGAAGACGTTCGCCGCGCTGGGCTTCATTGGTGCTGCGCAGTGCCGCGGCCTTCGATTGCTGCAGTTGAGCTTCCAGGCGATGCACTTCCGCTTCGAACGGGCGCGGATCGATCTGGAACAGCAGGTCGCCTTTTTTCACCAACTCGCCGTCAGTGAAGGCGACCGAATCGATCTGGCCTGAAACACGCGGACGAACCTGAACGGTTTCCGGCGCTTCAAGGCGCGCGGTGACTTCGTCCCACTCGTTGATCGGTTGCTCGATCACCTTGGCCACGTTGACTTTCGCCGCCGCCGGCGCAACCGTCGCTTCAGGCGTCCGGCCGCACGCGCTGATGACCACCAGGGTCAACGCGGCGAGGGGATAGCGCAAAGGAGTTAAAGACTGAAGCATGGGAGAATCCGCCGATGTTATTGAGATGGGCGGATAATGTTCTCGGGGGTGTTATTGCACGAATCGAATGGCGCGAAGGTAACTATCAGTCTTAATGATGTTCGCCGCACGCATATCTGTGACCTTGAGACTCAGTTGCGTCCTTGCAAGTTCCGACTTGCACGGTCATACACCTTTCGGCTCGCAGCGCGACAGGGCCGTCATCCTCCAGCCCAACGGAATGCTGCTTATTAAATCCAATATATTGTGGCTTAAGCCTTTATTAGGAATATAAGCCACCAATATAGGGAATTATCGGCCTTGAGCGTCCCTCGGGTTAGCCCTACACTCAGGCCTTCAAGCGCAGGCAGGTCTCGAAGTCATGCTCGATTTAAGCTTCACCAAACCCGATGAAATCGTCCGCCGTCTGTGCGCGCGTCTGCGTGCGGAGCGGTTGGCCTTGCAGATGACCCAAGCCGACGTGGCCCGTCGTGCGGGGGTGGGCGCCAACACAGTCTCCAATCTGGAAGCCGGGCGCAACGTCGGGTTCGAGAACCTGGTGCGAGTGGCGATGGTGCTGGGCCGGACCAAGGAGCTTGAAGGGCTGTTCCTGCCCAGGCTCGACAGCCTCGATGACATCCGCCGTTACGAAGACGCTGCCACGCGTCAGCGGATAAAGAGGAAGTCGGGCGATGCTTGAGCAGGTCCAGGTGTATTACAACGGCTGGGACGAGCGCTGGCTGTGGGGCACGTTAGTGTCGACCACGGCTATCACCGGTCGGCCACAGATTGTCTTCCAGTACAGCGACGATGCGTTGTCCAGAGGCCTGGAGCTGTCGGCGTACACGCTGCCGCTCGCCGGCCCGCGTCTGCGGCGAGGCTTCGCCGCCCACCAGTTGAATCTGCCGGGTCCGGTCTATGACGCATTGCCGGATGGCTGGGGCATGTTGCTGATGGACCGGTTGTTCAGGCGCCGCCAGCTCAATGCGGCGCGCATCGGGCCGCTTGAACGGCTGGCGTACATCGGCAACACGGCGATGGGCGCGATGTCATTCGAGCCTGTCGCGCCCGAGGGGCTGGAGCCGCAAGCCCACGTGCCGATCGAGCTGCTGGCCGCCGAGATTCAGGCGGTCGTCCAGGGTGACGGCGGGGAATTCCTGCACACACTGATGCTGGTCGGCGGTTCGCCCCAGGGCGCGCGGCCAAAGGCGTTGGTCTACCGCGACCCTGAAACGGGCGCTTTCACCACGGCCCCGACGCCGGGTTTCGAGGCCTGGCTCATCAAGTTTCCGGCCAAGGGCGAACACGCCGAGGTCTGCGCCATCGAAATGGTCTACGCCCAGTGCCTGCGGTTGTGTGGCATCAAGACCCCCGACACTCAGCACTTCGTATTGCCCAACGGCCTGGCGGCCTTTGCCAGTCGCCGCTTTGACCGGGATCAGGGCAGGCGAGTGCCGATGCAGAGCCTTGCCGCGTTCACCGGTGCGGACTACACCTCGCCCGGAGCGCTGGACTACGTCAACTTTCTGCGCGCGACGCAACTCTGCACCAACGATGTCCGCGAAAAAGCCATCGCGTTCGAGCGTGCCGTGTTCAACGTTGCGTTCAACAACCGCGACGATCATCCGAAGAATTTCGCGTACATCATGTCGGCGTTCGGCACCTGGACGCTGGCGCCGGCCTACGACGTGACTTTCTGCGAGGGGCCGGGCGGTTATCACCAGATGGACGTGATGGGTGAGGCGCTGGCGATTGACCGCAAGGCGCTGCTGCGGCTTGCCGACGAGGCCGAAGTGGCAGCGGGGAAGGCCGCAGGGATCATTGACGGGGTATGTGATGTGGCGAGCCGGTTCAGAGTGATCGCCGAGCAGACCCGCTCTGGCCTGATTACCCCGGCAACCCTTGAAATGCTTCAGGCGCGAATCAACGAGAACGTCGTGCTGCTGCGCTGATGCCTTCCCGGCTAAAACCGGTCTATAGGGGATACGCGGTGCTTTAGTGGGACCGGCTTCAGCCGGGAAGAGGCCGGTCTGAACGCCACAAGCTCTGCGGTGTGGCAAGCCTTCCGGCTGAAGCTGGTCCTATCAAATCCGATCTGACTTAATGCGGCCAGCATTAACGCGCGTTGCAAAAACCGCAATGGTGAGTTGAGTTTTCTGGTGATTCCCGCCAGGCGCCGTGCCCAACAGGCTTTGGCATGAATTCATCCATGCGGGCCTTTATATGAACACCTTCGATCCAGCCAGCACTCCCCTTGGTAACAGCGGCGTCAGTCGACGCGGTATGTTACAAGCCTCCGTGGTGGGAGCCGTAGCCGCAGTGGGCGCGCCATTTGTGGCCGCTGCATCGGCCAGCTCACATTCGTCTGCGCGGCACAGTGGCGTCGAGTTCGATGACGCATTCCGACTCACGTTCCACACGCAAAAGGTCGGCGATGTCGAGGTGTTCTATCGCGAAGTGGGTGCCAGGGATGCCCCGGTGTTGCTGCTGCTCCACGGCTTCCCGACCGCCAGCCATATGTTCCGCAACCTGATGCCACTGCTGGCAAGCCAGTACCGCCTGATCGCGCCGGATTTGCCCGGTTTCGGTAACACCAACGCACCGCCGCGGGGTCAGTTCGACTACACCTTCAACAACCTGTACAAGGTGGTTGAAGGTTTCACCGAGGCGTTGGGGCTGAGTCGATACGCGCTGTATATCTTCGACTACGGTGCGCCAATCGGGCTGCGCCTCGCCGCCGCGAACCCGGAAAAGGTGACGGCGATCATCAGCCAGAACGGCAACGCTTATCTTGAAGGCTTCAGTGATCAGTGGGATCCGTGGCAAGCCTATTGGCGTGATCCTTCGCCGGCCAACCGCGAAGCCTGTCGCCCGTCGTTGTCGCCCAAGACTATCCGCGACTGGCAATACGGCACCGGTGCTGATCCCGAGAAGCTCTCACCCGACGGCTACAACCTCGACATCCTGTACATGGCACGGCCCGGCGCTGATGACATACAGCTGGACCTGATTCTCGACTACCGCACCAATGTCGCCAGCTATCCCGCGTTTCAGGCGTATTTACGCAAGCAGCAGCCGCCCTTGCTCGCTGTCTGGGGCAAGCACGACCCGGCCTTCATACCGCCTGGGGCGCTGGCGTTTGGCAAGGATATTCCGGACGCCGAGATCCATCTGCTGGACGCCGGCCACTTCGCCCTGGAAACCCATGCGCCTGAGATCGCCCACTGCATTCGTGACTTCCTGTCGCGAAAGCTGCGGGCGTGAAACGCCCCTCCAGGCCGGCCTGACGCGTCGGTGTGGCCACCGGCGTGCGCCGTTCGTCGTCGTAACGAGTGTCGACATGCCGATACGGGGTTTCTCTCAGGGAGTCTGTCCTGAGCGCCTTTGCGATGCTACCAGCCAGATGCTATTAATGCCGCATCCTATGCACAGGAGGCATGGCCCCTTGGAACTTGTCTGGCTCGAAGATCTCTCAGCGCTTGCGGAGTACGGCAGTTTTGTCCGCGCCGCTGAAGCACGGCACGTCACGCAACCGGCGTTTAGTCGCAGAGTTCGGTCGCTGGAGAACTGGATGGGCGTGGAGTTGTTCGTGCGCACGCCCCAGGGCGCGACGCTGACCCAGGCGGGCAGGCAAATTTTGCCCAGCGCCCAGGCAGCGGCGCGGCATTTGTACCGGATGCGCAACGAGGCGCAAGAAGTGGCCGGCATGGCAGCCCGGTCACTCAAGTTCGCGGCCACCCACTCCCTGTCGTTCACCTTCTTCCCCAAATGGCTGCGAAGCTCGGAAAACGGCGCGCTCATCGAAGCCGTGCAGCTGCATTCCGACAGCATGGCCGTCTGCGAGCAGATGCTGATCCATGGTCAAGTGCAGTTTCTGCTCTGCCACCGTCATCCCGACGTGCCGCCGCTGCTGGCCCCCGACCAGTTCATCAGCAAGAAGGTCGGTGAAGATGTGCTCGTGCCCCTGGCAAGCAGCTCGACCCACTTCGGCACCTCGCCAGCGGCATTGCCGTACCTGGCGTATACCCACGAATCAGGATTGGGTCGCATCGTCGCGCACAGACTGCGGGGCAAGGAAGATTACCTTCACCTCAAGCCGCTGTTCAGCAGCCACCTTGCCGCGGTGCTGATGTCCATGGCCCTGGAAAGCAAAGGCGTGGCGTGGCTGCCGAAAAGCCTCACCGAGCAGGAAGTGCTTGAAGGCCGGCTGGTGAGGGCGCTCGACGACAGCTGGGACATACCGCTGGACATTCATTTGACGCGGCCCAAAGCACAACTTGGCCCGTCCGCCGAAGCGTTCTGGGCCGAGGCGGGCAGCGGGGTTGGTATTGTGGGCTGACAGAAAAGACGGTTCTGTCCTTGCCAGTATGTCGCCGTGTCAGAGACTGTCGGGATCGCCGAAAAACTTTTTGACTGGGCTCTAGGGCTGTCTTTCCAGGTCGATTAAGCTTTTGTTTGCCCCCACTTTTGCCCCCATTCGTACCGAGTGTGCGAGTGATCGCGAATGGCGATCTTCGACGGACTTGGCTATTCCTGGCCGGTTCAGCTGTTGGGCCAGGTCGCTGATCAGTCGTTAGGCAAGTGCAACTGCACTTCCATGGCGTCATGGAGGAGTCTGACGACCTCAATCACGTCGTCGTTTGCCACACGATAGAACACGATATGGCGTGGGCTTTTGACCGTTCCATGGGTGTGTTTGGCCTGCTGGCGTGAGTAGATGAGGTGATAGCTGCGAAGGCCCGGTGCAAGCTCATCGCGGTCGTGGCTGCCAATGCGAAAAGGCGTGTCGGCAAGCACTTTCAGCGCCGCGAGGATCAGCGTCTGGTAGCGCTGGCGTGCTTGATCGCCGAACTGCGTCTGGGAGAGCCTGAGGATGTCGACAATGTCGGCGCGCGCCGCGCTGGAAATCCGATACTGCGGCATGCTCAGTGTTTCTCTCTCGCGGGGAGGGTGGCCTCCAGGCTCAAGCCCTCGAGGTACTGCTCTAGATCTCCTTCGTTCACCTGAGTAAAGCGCCCATGCTCAAGATCCATGATACCGATCGAGGTCGCCTGACGCAGTGCCTCGATTTTGGCGGTGTCTTCGGCGACGCGCTGCTCCAATAAACGCAAACCTTCCCGCATCACTTCGCTGGCATTCTGATAACGGCCGGACTGCACCAGGTCATGAATAACCTGATCCTGGTGAGGGGTGAGCACAACGTTTCGCGTCGCCATAACTAGCTCCAGCTCTATGCAAACAGGTACTTTT
>NZ_DASVUM010000097.1:0-2946 GCF_036387035.1 Pseudomonas sp.
GGCGGGTAGCACCGCAATGCCACTTTGGCCGAACGTAGTGTCCAGGCTACCGTCGGCGTTCAGGCGCATGACGGTGAGGTCGGAACGTATGCCGTAGGACTCATCACCCGGCGCACCGGAATAACCGACGTAGTTGTGTCCGCTGAAACCCACCAACAGTACTTTGCCATCGGGCTGGAGGGTCACGCTCTGAACGTCATCGGTGAGCGCATTGAGGTCTATGACCACGCTGCCCGTGCCGGTTCGAACGGTGTGGGTGTCGGTCGTGTTTTGAAGGGTCGAAGCCATTGGTCATTCCTTAGACGCAGGTGAAGTGTAGGCACCCTGATGCAGTGCTCGCGGTCGTACACGTTCATAGAGCCAGTCACCCGAGGAGAAGTTCTCAGCTGACAAGCGCGGGCCAAGGACCGGCCAGGATAAACGGCCGTTTCGCGCTACATCATGGATGACAGGCCATGCAGCCGTTGGCCTATACGGGCGCCCGAGCGAGTCGAGCTGCCATTCGAAGAGACCCACGAATGAGGCGTCGATGCTCTTTCGCAGGCTCCAATGCTTTTATGCGGAAAGGGCCAGGTGCGTTGGGCTGCTGCCGAGCAGTTCAATCTCGGGCACAGACGCGAACTCGAAGTTGGCGGCGCCGAGATGGTCCAGCAGCTTGCCCGTCAGTCCCACTTCGAACGTATGCCCCTGGGCGTCGGCGACCTTGCTCTGCAGGTAGGTACGGTCGGTCCCCGCGCTGTAGGCAAGGTGCAGAGTGGTGCCGCTGCCGTCGCCCAGGCCGGTGAACCCCAGCGCCGAGACGTCCAGGGTGTCGCGGGCAAAGGCGAAGTCGGTGATCAGGTCGGCGCCGCCATGGAAACTGTCGCTCACGCTCAGGTAGCGGAAGGTATCTGCGCCTGAGCCACCGCTGAGGGTGTCCTTGCCGCCCAGGCCGGTGATCACATCGTTGCCCTGCTCACCTTGCAGCACATTGTTGCCAGCGTCCCCAACCACCGTGCCATTGCCCAGTAGACCGACGCCGCTAGAGGGGTAGATGGAATGGGCAAATTCGTAGGAAGTGAACGTGTGGGAAACTTCTACCGCGAAGCGGTTGCCCTGGCTGTCGGCGTCCAGTGATTGCAGCAGGTTGCCCTGGTACACCAAGGTACCGTTGTGGCCATCGCCCAGGCCTGTGAACCCCAGCGCCGAGACGTCGAGCTCGCCGTAGTCGAAGCCGAGGGTATCGATCACCCGCTCTCCGGTACTGTCGTTGATAAAGCTGTCGGAAATCGCCCGGTAAACGAAGGTGCCGCCGCCCCAACCGGTGCCCATAGAATCGGCGCCGGCGCCGCCTTCGAACCAGGCACCGCCAGCAGCGACGAAGAAGTTGTCGTCGCCGCCGTTGCCGTAGAACGTCGTGCTGCCGAAATCATCTTCGCCCCGGTACACGCTGTCCGCCCCATCCGTGCCCTCGTAGAAACTGGCAAAGTTGCCTCCGGTCAGTTGGCCCTGGTAGTCGCCCTTCAGCGCCACTTCGAAGCGATTGCCGTCGGCGTCGGCATCAAGGCTGGCGAGCACCGTGGTGTCGCTGGTCACGTAGTAGCGCAGCAGCAACGTGCCATTGTGGCCATCCCCCAGGCCCCGGAGTTTCAGGTCCGCGAGGTCGAAGTAGTCCTGGGTCGCGTCGAAGCCGGTGATCACGTCCCGGTGGGCCGCCCCGCTGCTGTCGACGTAGCTGTCGCTGACATTGTGGTAGATGAAGCTGTCCCGGCCGCCGCCAGCGATCAGCTTGTCCACGCCAGCGCCACCGGTCAGCAGGGTGCCGGTGTCTGAGGCCGTGAGTGTGTCGCGGCCGGCGCCGCCGTAAAGCGCATTCAGGCCAGCACCACCCAAGTGATCATTGCCCTCCGTGCCATAGGCGACGAACCCGCCGACACTGCTGCCGTCAGTGGCGTTGACAGGCGTGCTGCCCTGAAAGCCGTTGAGCTGGCCGCCCACCTGGTGGTGGAAGTCATCGGTGGGATGGGGGGCGCTCACGGCATAGGTAGAATTGGTGCCAGCGGTAAAGATGTTGCCGATCAGGTCGTAATCCACGTCCTCGGCGGGAAACTGCGTATTGCCCGGCACACCCGCTGGCAGCTTGCCGATCAACAGCTCGCTGCCAGGACCGTTCTGCAGGTTTTCATGGATGGCGTTGCTGATTATCTGCGTGTCGAAGGTGCCCGCCAGATGGATGCCCTCTTCGCCGTTGCCATGAATATCCAGGCCAGTGAGGGTGGCGCGCTGGATGTTTTCCAGGCGCACGCCAGCGCCTGCGTTGCCATACACGCTGCCACCGCCCAAGGTGTCTTCAGGGTACGGCAGACTTTTCTGCGGCTGGGCAAAGCCAGTCAGCCTGATGCCGTCGCCGCCATTGTTGTGAGCATCGCTGTTGAGCAGCACGGCGGCGTCGGTGGTGGCCCAACTGGCAGTGCGGAGGTCAAAGCCATCGCCGCCATTGCCATAGGCAGCGTTATCGGAGAATTTCACCGAATCGGCACGGCCATCACGGGAGGCGAAACGGGTTGTGAAGCCATCGTCGCCATTGTCGTGGGCGACGCTGTCGGTCACCCGCAAATCGTCCGTCAGGGTGTCGGCGACCAGGCCCGAACCGCTGCAATTTGCCAGCTCGACCCCGCTGACCTCCAGGCCGACGCTGTGCGCGTTGGGATTGCTGGCGCTGCCGCTGACCAGGCCATTCACGGTTCCATGGGTGGCGCCCTGGTTGCCGTCGATGGTCAAGTCCGCGACCTTGGCGTCGACCGTGTTGTGCTGAGCCGACGTGCGCACGATACCGTCCACCGCACCGGCGCCATCGGCCAGTTTCAGCGTCGTAACTCCGGCGCCGGCACCACTGAGGGTTACGCCGTTCTTGAGGGTCAGGCATCCACCGTCGGCGTTCGGCCCGGTTACGCTATAGGTGCCGGC
>NZ_DASVUM010000098.1:0-14666 GCF_036387035.1 Pseudomonas sp.
CAGTTGGAGACGAATCCCCCGATATTTTTCGTTGGAAAGAATCGCCGTACGGCTGAACGCTTCGCGCAAAGCCTGACGATCACCCACCACCAGCTTGTCTCCGCCCTTGGGAAGCACTCGCTCATAGTCCGGGAACTTGCCATCGACCAGCTTGGAGGTGAACGTGAACTCACCTGTCGTGGCACGAATATGATGCTGCCCCAGGACGATGCTGACCAAGCCATCTTGCTCAGTCAGCAGCCGCGCGAGCTCAAGGATGCCCTTACGAGGCACGATAACCTGATGACGGTCAGCTTGCTCAATCTCTGCGGCCATGGAGCACATCGCCAGGCGATGTCCGTCAGTTGCAACGGCGCGCAGAATACCCGACTGAACCTCGAGCAGCATACCGTTGAGGTAATACCGAACGTCTTGCTGAGCCATGGCGAAACTGGTGCGCTCAATCAACCGGCGCAGCTTGCTTTGAATAAGGCTGAACGTGAGGGAGCCTGGGCCTTCCTCGACCGTGGGAAAGTCGTTGGCAGGCAAAGTAGAAAGCGTGAATCGGCTGCGCCCCGCTTTGACGATGAGCTTCTGCTCGTCGAGTCTGATGTCTATCAGCGCGTCATTTGGAATGCTTTTGCAGATGTCCATAAGCTTGCGCGCAGGGACCGTGATCTCGCCCGGCTCGGCAGGCTCTTCGAGCTGCACGCGCCCGACCAACTCGACTTCAAGGTCGGTACCGGTCAAAGACAACTGCTGGCCTTGAACGACCAGAAGCACGTTCGACAGAACCGGCAGGGTCTGACGGCGTTCGACAACGCCCGCGACCAGTTGCAGGGGTTTCAACAGGGCTTCGCGTTGAATGGTGAAATGCATGGTCTAGTCCCTTGCCTTGATAAGCTGCGTCGGCATCACGTTGTCAAAGTCCGCAGCAGGTTCTTGTAGTCCTCGCGGATGTCCGCATCGGATTCTTTAAGTTCGTTGATCTTGCGGCACGCGTGCAACACGGTTGTGTGATCGCGGCCCCCAAACACATCCCCGATTTCGGGAAGGCTGTGATTGGTCAGTTCCTTGGACAAGGCCATCGCCACTTGCCGCGGTCGCGCAACGGACCTGGAGCGACGTTTGGACAGCAGGTCTGAAATCTTGATCTTGTAGTACTCAGCCACGGTGCGCTGAATGTTATCCACACTCACAAGCTTGTCTTGTAGTGCGAGCAGGTCCTTCAGCGACTCCCGAATGAGCTCGATGGTGATGTCTCGGCCCATGAAGTGGGAGTGAGCGATGACGCGCTTCAGCGCACCCTCGAGCTCACGCACATTGGATCGGATGCGCTGGGCAATAAAGAACGCGGCGTCATGAGGCAAGTCTACCTTCGCCTGATCCGCCTTCTTCATGAGAATCGCCACGCGTGTCTCCAGCTCCGGCGGCTCGACGGCAACCGTCAGTCCCCAGCCAAACCGTGATTTCAGGCGCTCTTCGAGACCTTCAATCTCTTTGGGGTAGCGGTCGCTCGTCAGAATTACCTGCTGACCACCTTCGAGCAGGGCGTTGAAGGTGTGGAAGAACTCTTCTTGAGAGCGCTCTTTGCGGGCAAAAAACTGAATGTCATCGATCAGCAGCGCATCAACGGATCGGTAGAAGCGCTTGAACTCGTTTATGGCATTGAGCTGTAGCGCCTTGACCATGTCTGCCACAAATCGCTCGGAGTGCAGATACACAACTTTGGCATTAGGGTTCTTCTTGAGCAGGTGGTTACCCACAGCGTGCATCAAGTGGGTTTTACCCAGGCCAACACCTCCATACAGAAAGAGCGGGTTATAGCCATGCTTAGGATTGTCTGCGACCTGCCAGGCAGCGGCGCGGGCAAGCTGGTTGGACTTGCCCTCGACAAAGTTTTCGAACGTGAACGTTCTGTTCAGATAGCTGGTGTGCTTCAGCGCGCCCTCTACCTGAACATTACGTTGTTCTGCGCGCGCAGGGGCTTGCTGAGAACTCGCTCCGGCCATCGGGTCGAAGCTCGCCCGAGAAGGCTCGTCCTCGACATTCAGCGATTTTTGTACCATCGGAGCAGGCGTGGCAGCGGGTTGAATAGCCCTCATCGCAGCGGGCGCTTCACTGTTTGCCGCCAGCTCAGCGGCCTGAGATGCGGCAGCGGCGGCTGCAAGCGGTGCGTTAGGGGCGGCACGTGGCGCCGAACTGCGCTTGCTGCCTATTAATAAGGAGAGCGAAGGCGCAATACCCTGGCCGTGCTCGCCCAGCAACTCGAGCAGCCGACCCAGGTATTTTTCGTTGACCCAATCCAACACAAATCGGTTGGGCGCATACACCCGCAATTCGTCGCCTTCGGCTTCGACCTGTAACGGACGGATCCAGGTATTGAATTGCTGGGCAGGCAGCTCATCGCGCAAAAGCTCAACGCATTGCTGCCAAAGTTCCACTGACACAAATATCCCCTAGATTCTGAAGCCGGCGCGGCAAAAACAAGCCGCCATTGTAACCACCCGTAGCGGACTTATCCACATGAAGCTAGGACGCCAAAGCACGATGTCGAGCCTAAAAAGTGAAAACGAACGACGAACGGTGGACAAATAAGACCTGTGGATAACCCAACCTCAGGTCTTTGCATAACACCGACCTAAAAGCTGTGGATAAAAGGCTTGTGGATAACGTGCCGCTTTGTGCACAGCTTATGGCCAGCTACAGCACAGCCGCGGCACCGCTTTTGGACAGACTTTCATACCTCTGTACATCACGTGCTACGTGGGCTAAGAGCTTTTATCCACAGAAAGGCGTCTCTTAAGTTTTATAAGCTTTACAAAAAAGCTTTAAATACTTTCCTTCTTTATTTCTATATTTACCGTCTGGGAATGATCCGGTCGGGGGAGTGGTCGACAGATATCACTCACGAACTAAATGCAAGAAAAGCTGGTTGGAAATTGACCTGCGAGCCCGCTTTCTCTAGAATCCCCGGTCTCTTAAAACGGGGGCCATTCCGGCCCGTTGTGGACGAACCAGGTAACACGCCATGAAACGTACTTTCCAACCCAGCACTATCAAGCGCGCTCGCACCCACGGTTTCCGTGCTCGCATGGCCACCAAAAACGGTCGCGCAGTTCTGTCGCGTCGTCGCGCCAAAGGCCGTAAGCGTCTGGCAGTTTGATTAATCGGCACAGGTGGTGAGTCAGGACTTCAGTCGGGAAAAGCGTTTGCTGACACCCCGGCATTTCAAGGCAGTCTTTGACTCCCCCACCGGCAAGGTTCCGGGGAAAAATCTCCTGCTCCTTGTGCGCAACAACGACCTTGATCATCCCCGTCTCGGGCTGGTGATCGGCAAGAAGAGCGTGAAGCTCTCCGTCGAGCGCAACCGTTTGAAACGCCTGATGCGTGAGTCGTTTCGCCTCCACCAGGACAACCTGGTCGGATGGGATATCGTCGTTGTTGCACGCAAAGGCTTGGGTGATATTGAAAACCCCGAATTGATTCAGCATTTCGGCAAGCTCTGGAAACGTCTGGCGCGCAGCCGGCCCAATCCCGAACTCAAAACCGAAACTGCGGGGGTAGACAGTCCTGATGCGTAAACTGGCGCTCGTTCCGATCCAGTTTTACCGCTATGCCATCAGTCCCCTGATGGCCAGTCATTGTCGTTTCTACCCCAGTTGCTCCTGCTACGCGTACGAGGCCATCGAAAATTATGGCCTGGTGCGCGGTGGCTGGCTGACCTTACGTCGCTTAGGTCGGTGTCATCCGTGGAATCCCGGTGGTTATGACCCGGTTCCACCAGCTCCCACCTCCCGTTCCTCTTCGATGGCCGAGTAATCATGGATATTAAACGCACGATCCTGATCGTCGCCCTGGCAATCGTGACCTATGTCGGTGTCCTGAAATGGAACCAGGACTATGGTCAAGCTGCCTTGCCGACTCAGAATGTTGCCGCCAACACCAATACATCCGCTATTCCTGATGCTCCGCAAGGCTCGACGACTGCCAATGCAGACGTTCCTAGCGCTACGGGCGAAGTGGCTGCGCCGACAGAAACCCCGGTAGTCGCCAGCAAAAATCTGATCCAGGTGAAGACAGACGTCCTGAATCTGGAAATCGATCCGGTCGGTGGCGACGTGGTGCAGCTTCGTCTGCCACTTTATCCACGCCGCCAGGATCACCCCGAAATCCCGTTCCAGCTGTTCGATAATGGCGCAGAGCGGATTTTTCTTGCCCAAAGCGGTTTGACTGGCGCGAACGGTCCTGATGCCAGAGCCTCTGGGCGTCCGGTGTACTCCGCGACCCAGAAAAGCTACCAGCTGACAGAGGGCCAGAATGATCTGGTCGTCGACCTGAAATTCACGGATGGTGGCGTCAACTACATCAAGCGGTTTACGTTCAAACGCGGCCTGTATGACCTGACCGTGTCTTATGTGATCGACAACCAAAGCGCTCAGCCCTGGAACGGTAACTTGTTTGCCCAGCTGAAACGCGATGCCAGTGCCGATCCCTCATCAACGACTGCTACTGGCACCGCCACCTATCTGGGTGCTGCCATGTGGACTCCTTCGGAACCCTACAAAAAGGTTTCCATGAAGGACATCGACAAGGGTTCGGTGAAAGATACTGTCCAGGGTGGCTGGGTAGCCTGGTTGCAGCATTACTTCGTGACCGCCTGGATTCCGAACAAGGCTGACAGCAACACCGTCACCACGCGTAAAGACAGCGCCGGCAATTACATCATCGGCTTCACCGGCCCGGCTTTGACTGTGGCACCTGGCGCCAAAGCCGAGACGACTGCAACGCTTTATGCCGGTCCCAAGAGCCAGGCGGTGTTGAAAGAGTTGTCCCCAGGCCTGGAATTGACCGTGGACTACGGCATCCTGTGGTTCATTGCCCAGCCTATTTTCTGGCTGCTGCAACATATCCACAGCATCGTCGGCAACTGGGGTTGGTCGATTATCTTCCTGACGATGCTGATCAAAGGGCTTTTCTTCCCTCTGTCCGCAGCCAGTTACAAGTCCATGGCTCGTATGCGTGCGGTTGCTCCGCGCCTCGCGGCGTTGAAAGAGCAGCATGGCGATGATCGTCAAAAGCTGTCTCAGTCGATGATGGAGCTGTACAAGAAAGAGAAGATCAACCCGCTGGGTGGATGTCTCCCGATTCTGGTACAGATGCCGGTATTCCTGTCGCTTTACTGGGTATTGCTTGAAAGCGTTGAAATGCGCCAGGCACCCTGGTTGCTGTGGATAACTGACCTGTCGATCAAAGACCCGTTCTTTATCCTGCCGATCATCATGGGCGCTACCATGTTCATCCAGCAGCGTTTGAACCCAACCCCTCCGGATCCGATGCAAGCCAAGGTCATGAAGCTGATGCCTATCATCTTCACATTCTTCTTCCTGTGGTTCCCGGCCGGTCTGGTGCTGTACTGGGTTGTGAACAACACCTTGTCCATCACTCAACAGTGGTACATCACTCGCAGCATCGAAGCGAAAGCCAAGAAAGCCGAGGCCTGATCTACCCTGTTAACACGTCGTTCAAAGCGCCCCCTCGTGGGGCGTTTTGCTATCCGTCATTTGCCCAGGAGACGGGCCCATGAATGTTCTGATCGAAACCATTGCCGCCATTGCTACGGCGCCTGGACGTGGAGGCGTTGGCATTGTCCGTATTTCCGGCCCCCTCACAACCAAGTGTGCCGAAGCGATTATCGGCAAGCTGCCACAACCCAGGTATGCACATTACGGCGCTTTCAAGGGCGAACTTGGCGCAGTAATCGATGAAGGCATCGGCCTGTACTTTGCCGGCCCTCACTCCTTCACCGGGGAAGATGTGCTCGAACTTCAAGGCCATGGGGGGCCCGTCGTTCTGGACATGTTGCTGCAACGATGTGTGCAGCTGGGATGCCGGCTGGCCCGGCCAGGTGAGTTCAGCGAACGCGCATTCCTCAACGACAAGCTCGATCTGGCTCAAGCCGAGGCGATTGCTGACCTCATTGAAGCGAGTTCGGCACAAGCTGCGCGGAACGCGTTGAGATCCCTGCAGGGTGCGTTTTCTCAGCGAGTGCATGAGCTCACAGATAAACTGATCAGCCTGCGCATTTACGTGGAAGCGGCGATCGACTTTCCGGAAGAAGAAATCGACTTTCTCGCGGACGGCCACGTTCTTTCCATGCTGGACGACGTTCGCACCCAGTTATCCACAGTGCTGCGCGAAGCCAACCAAGGCGCTCTGCTCAGAGACGGCATGACTGTGGTGATCGCGGGCAGGCCCAATGCCGGCAAATCCAGCCTGCTAAATGCCCTTGCCGGAAAAGAAGCGGCCATCGTGACTGAGATCGCAGGCACCACTCGGGATGTCCTGCGCGAACATATCCACATCGACGGTATGCCGTTGCATGTAGTGGACACTGCCGGGCTGCGCGATACCAACGATCAAGTGGAAAAAATCGGGGTACAACGCGCTCTTCAGGCGATCAGCCAAGCCGACCGAATTTTGCTTGTTGTGGACGCAACCGCCCCCGAGGCAGGCGATCCTTTCGCACTGTGGCCCGAGTTCCTGGATGAGCGTCCTGACCCCGCCCATGTCACGCTGATCCGTAACAAGGTAGACCTGAAAGATGAGGCAGTCGAACTCGTGACCAGCGTCGATGGCCATGTGACCATCAGTCTTAGTGCCAAATCGGGCGGGGAGGGCGTGCAGCTATTGCGCGAGCACTTGAAAGACTGCATGGGATATCAGCAAACGGCTGAAGGCAGCTTCAGTGCACGCAGGCGCCACCTTGAGGCGCTGCACCTGGCAAGCGACTCCCTCGAGCATGGCCGCTCGCAGCTAACCTTGGCTGGCGCAGGCGAGCTCCTGGCAGAAGATCTGCGTCAAGCCCAGCAGTGCCTGGGCGAAATCACCGGGGCATTCAGCTCGGACGACCTGTTAGGACGCATTTTCTCCAGCTTCTGCATCGGCAAGTAATTCCGCGCTCTACTTTCAGGCAGATCAATCTCTCGGGATCTGCCTCATCTCGTCTCTCATTCTGAATTTTTCATACGCCTGATCACCACTAGGGGAGACAAATCCGCCCCTTAGGTCGCCAGGAAGCATTCATTTTTTTCAATAAGCCCTGTGCATAACCCCCAATGAGCTCGGTTGATAAGCGGGCCTCTAAGCTGGAGATAAACGGCCCTGTGGACAACACCGCGTTTAATCCACAGGCTTAACGGGCTTATCCAACGTGCTCATAGCCACATGGCCACAGGCTTTTGAATCTCTGTACACAACGTAAATAGAGGGTTGTAGAGTTTTATCCACAGATTTGCGCCTCAGTAGAAATAAACATAAAAACAAAGATCTTATAAATTTCTTTCTTTTTAATTTCTATAACCTCCATTCATCCACAGCTGGTTAGATTTTGCGCAACGGGTTCCTTCAGGGGGGGTAAGTCCCTATACTTGCCGCCATTCCTATTTCCCCCCAATCAACAGGCACGAGGTGCGTGGTGGATTTCCCTTCCCGTTTTCAAGTGATCGTCATCGGCGGCGGTCATGCCGGTACCGAGGCAGCACTGGCATCTGCACGCATGGGTGCTACAACCCTGCTGCTTACGCACAACGTGGAAACCCTCGGCCAAATGAGTTGCAACCCGGCTATCGGTGGCATTGGTAAGAGTCATCTGGTCAAAGAGATCGATGCGCTTGGCGGAGCGATGGCAACCGCGACTGATAAAAGCGGTATCCAGTTTCGCGTCCTCAACAGCCGCAAAGGCCCTGCGGTCAGGGCGACGCGCGCGCAGGCAGACCGTGTTCTGTACAAGGCAGCGGTCCGTGAAATAATCGAAAACCAGCCCAACCTGTGGATTTTCCAGCAGGCATGCGATGACCTGATTGTCGAGCAGGACCAGGTACGCGGTGTCGTTACTCAAATGGGGCTGCGTTTTTTGGCGGATTCTGTGGTGCTCACCACGGGTACCTTTTTGGGTGGACTTATCCACATTGGCTTGCAGAATTATTCAGGTGGTCGGGCCGGCGATCCTCCGTCCATTGCGCTTGCACGCAGGCTGCGTGAACTGCCCCTGCGAGTAGGTCGGCTGAAGACAGGCACGCCGCCTCGTATTGACGGACGCTCTGTCGATTTCTCGGTGATGACTGAGCAGCCGGGCGATACGCCGATCCCGGTGATGTCGTTCATGGGTTCCAAAGCTCAACACCCGAACCAAGTCAGTTGCTGGATTACCCACACCAACGCCCGGACGCACGAAATCATCGCTGCCAATCTTGACAGGTCGCCGATGTATTCTGCTGCCGGGGAGATCGAGGGCGTCGGGCCGCGCTATTGCCCTTCGATTGAGGACAAGATCCATCGCTTTGCCGACAAGGAAAGCCATCAGGTGTTTATCGAACCGGAAGGTTTGACAACGCACGAGCTCTATCCCAACGGCATCTCGACCTCGCTGCCTTTCGACGTGCAACTGCAGATCGTGCGTTCGATTCGCGGGATGGAAAATGCCCACATCGTGCGGCCTGGCTATGCCATTGAGTACGACTATTTTGATCCTCGCGACCTGAAGTACAGTCTCGAAACCAAGGTCATTGCCGGGTTGTTTTTCGCAGGGCAAATTAATGGCACGACCGGTTACGAAGAAGCCGGTGCCCAAGGTTTGCTTGCCGGTGCCAACGCGGCCCTTCGGTCTCAAGGCATGGACAGCTGGTGTCCGCGTCGCGATGAGGCTTACATCGGCGTGTTGGTGGATGACCTGATTACGCTGGGCACCCAGGAGCCGTACCGGATGTTCACGTCGCGCGCCGAATACCGGCTGATACTGCGCGAAGACAACGCGGACTTGCGTTTGACCGAACAGGGCAGGGCGCTAGGTTTGGTAGACGATGCCCGATGGGCTGCATTCTGTGCCAAGCGTGAAGGTATCGAGCTGGAAGAGCAGCGCCTAAAGTCCACCTGGATTCGTCCCGGAACCGAGCAGGGCGAAGCGGTATCGGCACACTTCGGTACACCGCTGACGCACGAATACAATCTGCTGAATCTGCTGAGTCGTCCGGAAGTGGATTACGCCAGTCTGGTGGCGCTGACCGGTCATGGTTCACCTGATCCGCAGGTCGCCGAGCAGGTCGAAATCAAGACTAAGTACGCCGGCTACATTGATCGCCAGCAAGACGAGATCGCTCGGCTGCGAGCCAGCGAAAATACGCGCCTCCCTGTCGACATCGATTACACCGGCATCTCTGGCCTGTCCAAGGAAATCCAGAGCAAGCTGGGGATAACCCGTCCGGAGACCCTTGGGCAGGCCTCGCGGATTCCCGGTGTCACCCCGGCGGCCATTTCTCTGTTGATGATTCATCTGAAAAAACGCGGCGCGGGCCGTCAGTTGGAGCAAAGCGCTTGAGTTCGATGGTTACCCCGCAGCACGCAGAAGAGCTAACTCTCGGCGCTCAAGCAATCGGCGTCGATCTGAGCGAGAGCCAGCATAGGCAATTGCTGGCGTACCTCGCTTTGCTGATCAAGTGGAACAAGGCCTACAACCTGACCGCTGTTCGCGACCCGGATGAAATGGTCTCTCGCCACTTGCTAGACAGTTTGAGCGTGGTGCGTTTCATTGAGGGCGAGCGTCAGCTGGATGTCGGTAGCGGCGGCGGCATGCCCGGCATACCGCTGGCCATCCTTTTTCCCGACATGAAAGTCACCGTACTGGACAGTAATGGCAAGAAGACCCGGTTTCTGACTCAGGTCAAACTTGAGCTGGCGCTTGCCAACCTCGAAGTTATCCACAGCCGTGCCGAAGCGTTTCAACCCGCGCTGCCCTTCAATGGAATCATCTCCCGCGCCTTCAGCAGCCTGGAAGACTTCACCCTGTGGACGCGCCACATGGGCGACAGCGCAACCCGCTGGCTGGCAATGAAGGGTCTGCATCCGGCGGATGAGCTGGTAGCATTGCCCTCAGATTTTCATCTGGAAAGCGCGCACGCCTTGGCCGTACCCGGTTGCCAAGGTCAACGGCATCTGCTGATACTGCGCCGCACGGCATGACAGGGAACACACGCAAGAATGGCTAAGGTATTCGCGATAGCGAACCAAAAAGGCGGTGTGGGTAAAACCACCACCTGCATCAACCTCGCAGCTTCGCTGGTGGCTACCAAGCGTCGGGTGCTGTTGATCGATCTCGATCCACAAGGCAACGCCACGATGGGCAGCGGTGTGGATAAGCACGGGCTTGAGCATTCGGTCTACGACTTGCTGATTGGCGAGTGTGACCTGACTGAGGCCATGCACTTTTCCGAGCACGGCGGTTATCAGCTACTGCCGGCAAACCGCGACCTCACGGCGGCCGAAGTCGTCCTGCTGGAAATGCAGATGAAGGAATCGCGTCTGCGTACGGCGTTGGCTCCTATTCGCGAGAACTACGATTACATTCTCATCGATTGTCCGCCATCGCTCTCAATGCTGACGCTCAATGCACTGGTTGCGGCCGATGGCGTCATTATCCCTATGCAGTGCGAGTACTTCGCCCTCGAAGGTCTGAGCGACCTTGTGGATAACATCAAGCGCATCGGTGAGTTGCTCAATCCCCAACTCAAGATCGAGGGTTTGCTGCGGACGATGTACGACCCGCGGCTCAGCTTGATCAACGATGTTTCGGCACAGCTCAAAGAGCACTTCGGCGAGCAGCTGTACGACACCGTTATTCCGCGCAATATTCGTCTGGCAGAGGCGCCTAGCTTCGGTATGCCGGCATTGGCGTACGACAAGACTTCTCGCGGCGCGCTGGCTTACCTGGCGCTTGCGGGCGAGATGGTCCGTCGCCAGCGTCGCGGCAGTCGCGCCGCAGCTCAGCCCACTTAAGGAAATTCCATGGCCGTCAAGAAACGTGGACTCGGACGTGGGCTGGACGCACTGCTGAGCAGCCCCACCGTCAGCGCATTGGAAGAGCAGGCTGTGAAGGCTAGCGAGCGCGAGCTGCAGCACATTCCGCTGGACCTGATCCAGCGAGGCAAATATCAGCCTCGTCGTGACATGGATCCCCAGGCTCTGGAAGAGCTCGCCAATTCAATCAAGGCGCAAGGGGTGATGCAGCCGATCGTGGTTCGCCCCATTGCGGATAACCGCTTTGAAATCATCGCCGGTGAGCGCCGTTGGCGCGCCAGCCAGCAGGCAGGGATCGAGACGATCCCCGCCATGGTGCGTGATGTGCCGGACGAAGCGGCCATCGCAATGGCGCTGATTGAAAACATCCAGCGCGAAGACCTGAATCCGATCGAGGAAGCCATTGCTCTGCAGCGTCTGCAGCAGGAATTTCAGCTGACCCAACAGCAGGTCGCCGAAGCGGTGGGTAAGTCACGAGTCAGCGTCGCCAATTTGCTGAGGCTCATCGCGTTGCCCGAAGTGATCAAAACCATGCTCTCCCATGGCGATCTGGAGATGGGCCATGCACGTGCGTTGCTTGGTCTGCCGGAAGATCAGCAGGTAGAAGGGGCGCGACATGTTGTCGCACGCGGTTTGACGGTGCGCCAAACCGAGGCACTGGTTCGCCAGTGGCTGAGTGGCAAACAGGAGGCAGCGGAGCCGGTGAAGGCCGATCCTGATATCACCCGCCTGGAGCAGCGTCTGGCCGAACGGCTGGGCTCTGCGGTGCAAATCCGCCATGGACAGAAGGGCAAAGGTCAGTTGGTTATACGTTATAACTCTCTGGACGAACTGCAGGGTGTACTCGCCCACATTCGCTGAAACAAATCATGCGTAGCGCGTAGTCGGAAATCACTACCTGGCAGTTGAATAGGGGCTGAACCGCCCCTATACTCTGCGCGCATTTTGTCGGCACAATTTATGCCAAGTTATTGATTTTGGCGGCCGGCTTACGAGGAGCCCATGTGATGGAGACACGCACGCCAAACCGCTTGCCATTCCATCGCCTGGCCGTTTTTCCGATTCTGCTGGCTCAGCTGGCCGTCCTCTTGGGGGCTGCACTGGCGCTTTGGCAGTGGCAAGGTGTCGTAGCAGGGTATTCGGGGCTTTGCGGAGGCCTGATAGCCTGGCTGCCAAATGTATATTTTGCTCATAAGGCATTCCGGTACTCCGGGGCCAGGGCAGCTCAGGCCATCGTTCGGTCGTTCTATGCCGGCGAGGCAGGCAAGTTGATTTTTACGGCAGTGCTTTTTGCGCTGACGTTTGCAGGCGTAAAGCCGCTGGCACCGCTGGCGGTTTTCGGCGTTTTCATTCTGACCCAGCTGGTCAGTTGGTTTGCGCCCCTGCTACTGAGAACAAGACTTTCGAGACCTTAGGGCGTTTGAGGCAACCATGGCAGAGCAAACAGCTTCGGGCTATATCCAGCACCACTTGCAGAACTTGACCTTTGGTCATTTGCCTGACGGCAGTTGGGGCTTCGCGCATTCCGCCGCGCAAGCAAAAGAAATGGGCTTTTGGGCTTTCCACGTCGATACCCTCGGCTGGTCGGTCGCACTGGGTCTGATTTTTGTCCTGATTTTCCGCATGGCCGCAAAAAAAGCGACCTCTGGTCAGCCGGGCGCGCTGCAGAACTTCGTTGAAGTTCTGGTCGAGTTCGTTGACGGCAGCGTCCGGGACAGCTTCCACGGCCGCAGTGCTGTGATCGCACCGCTGGCATTGACCATTTTCGCCTGGGTGTTCCTCATGAACGCCGTCGATCTGATTCCTGTCGACTGGATCCCGCAACTGGCGATCATGATCACAGGTGATCATCACATTCCTTTCCGCGCCGTATCGACAACCGACCCGAACGCGACACTGGGCATGGCACTGTCAGTATTTGCGCTGATCATTTTCTACAGCATCAAGATCAAGGGTATCGGCGGCTTTATCGGCGAATTGACCCTGCACCCGTTTGGCAGCAAGAACGTTTTTGTTCAAGCGCTGTTGATTCCGGTCAACTTCCTGCTTGAATTCGTCACTCTGGTGGCCAAGCCGATTTCGCTGGCGCTGCGTCTGTTCGGCAACATGTACGCAGGTGAACTCGTGTTCATTCTGATCGCGGTCATGTTTGGCAGCGGGCTGTTGTGGCTCAGCGGCCTGGGCGTGGTCCTGCAATGGGCGTGGGCTGTGTTCCACATCCTGATCATCACCCTGCAAGCGTTCATCTTCATGATGCTGACCATCGTCTACCTGTCGATGGCTCACGAAGATAACCATTGAGACCCGCCTGGCGAGTCTGATGATCCCCTCGCTTCGGTGAGGGGATGCCCGCGAGGGCTTGATGTAAGAAACGATTTTGCGTTACCGCTTTAATCTAAGAAAACCTAACCAATACGACGTAAAAGTCGGGAGGAAAGATGGAAACTGTAGTTGGTCTAACTGCTATCGCTGTTGCACTGCTGATCGGCCTGGGCGCACTGGGTACTGCAATCGGTTTCGGCCTGCTGGGCGGTAAATTCCTGGAAGGCGCTGCGCGTCAACCAGAAATGGTTCCAATGCTGCAAGTCAAAATGTTCATCGTGGCTGGTCTGCTCGACGCCGTGACCATGATCGGTGTTGGTATCGCTCTGTTCTTCACTTTTGCGAACCCCTTCGTTGGTCAACTCGCTGGCTAATCACTCGAATTTTCGAGTTGATTGGTGTGATGGACAACGAACGAGCGAGGTGTTGGCGTGAACATTAATGCAACCCTGATTGGCCAGTCCGTTGCGTTCTTCATTTTTGTGCTGTTCTGCATGAAGTTCGTGTGGCCTCCGGTCATCGCGGCTTTGCACGAACGTCAGAAGAAGATTGCGGATGGACTGGACGCTGCCACACGAGCAGCTCGCGACCTGGAGCTGGCCCAAGATAAAGTGGGTCAGCAACTGCGCGAAGCTAAGGCTCAGGCGGCTGAGATCATTGAGCAAGCCAAGAAACGCGGTACCCAGATTGTCGACGAAGCCCGTGAACAGGCTCGCGTTGAAGCTGACCGCATCAAGGCTCAGGCTCAGGCCGAGATCGAACAGGAACTGAACGGCGTCAAAGACGCGCTGCGCGCCCAACTGGGTAGCCTGGCAGTCAACGGCGCGGAGAAGATCCTGGGTGCCACAATCGATCAAAACGCGCACGCGGAGCTGGTAAACAAACTGGCTGCTGAAATTTAAGCGAGGGCGATCATGGCAGAACTGACCACGTTGGCCCGACCTTACGCTAAGGCAGCCTTCGAGCATGCACAGGCGCACCAGCAACTGGCCAATTGGTCAGCCATGCTCGGCCTGGCTGCTGCAGTGTCGCAAGACGACACAATGCAGCGCATGCTCAAGGCCCCGCGACTGACGAGCGCAGACAAGGCCGCCACTTTTATCGAAGTGTGCGGCGACAAGTTCGATGCCAAGGCACAGAATTTCATTCACGTCGTTGCTGAAAACGACCGTCTCCAGCTTCTGCCGGAGATCTCCGAACTGTTCGAGCTTTACAAGGCCGAGCAGGAAAAATCGGTAGATGTGGATGTGACCAGTGCTTTCGCATTGAACCAAGAACAGCAAGACAAACTCGCCAAGGTTCTCAGTGCACGGCTCGGCCGGGAAGTGCGCCTGCACGCTGCGGAGGATGCCGCCCTGATAGGTGGTGTCATCATCCGCGCCGGCGACCTGGTTATCGATGGCTCAGTTCGCGGCAAACTCGCGCAACTAGCCGAAGCATTGAAATCTTGAGTTTGAAGGGGCAGCAGAGCAATGCAGCAACTCAATCCTTCCGAAATAAGTGAAATCATCAAG
>NZ_DASVUM010000099.1:0-19639 GCF_036387035.1 Pseudomonas sp.
GTCATTCAGCGCATCGACCAGCGCCATGATGTTACCCACCACGGGCAAGAAACCCGCAGCGCTCTTGATCCGCTCAAGCGACACGACGCCGCCGCTGATGTCCTGCAGCCAGGCGTCAAAACTGGCCGCCCCTGCCCCGACATCCTCAAGCTGAATGAGATCAAGCGGAACGATCGCCACTTGGGGTTCGCGTTTTACAACCGCCTTTCCCGCACTCATGACAGCATCCCGCCGCCCAATGGGCCCGGAACTTCAAGCAAGTCCTCCGGCACTGCCGGCGTCGGCAGGCTCGGAAGTGTTCCCCTTTTGATCACGCGGCCGAGAAGGCCAGAGGCAACGGGCAAGAATGCACTCGCCAGCGCCGGCAAGCCGGGCAATCCCGCCTGCACGGCAGAGGTGACGACCTCGGCAACATCCCAGTTCTTGCTAGGCAGGGCGTCCGTCATGACCGCCTGCAACGGCGCGGGAACATCGCCCGCGCTCGGCGGCCTGAGTGGCCATTCGGGTTCGCCGATGTAACTGCTGTTTGCCCAGGTGTCCGCCGGGTCTTTGCCGAATGCGACCCTTCCAGGCCCTGGCGCAGCACCAGGAACCGCCGCGAAGCCCTTGGCGTCAAGCGAGCCTTCGAGCCGCTTGCCCAAGGCATCGATGACCTCGAACGTGCCCCCCTTGATGCCTTGCTGCCCCGCATACTGATTGAACAGCTCAAGGTCGCCCTCGCCCGGTTTCGGCGCCTCTGGAAAGACACCTGCCAGGTTTTTCGCCGACGTGTAAGCAAACTGGGCGGCATGGGCGGTGTAGGGGCCGGTCGTGACGTGGGTGATGCCGGCCGCGTTGTAAGTGGTGGCGCTGCCGCCGCCCTGAATCACCAATTCGGTTTTCGCGGTCAGGGTGATGCGTTCGGCGTTGGCGGTGATGTTGAGCTTGGCCAGCAAGTTGATGCTGTCCTTCAGCGCACGGACATCGATGTCACCGGACGCCGCGACCAGACGCCAACCGAGGCTCTGCACGAACAGGCGCATGCCTTGACTGGCGCTGGCCAGCAGCCGCTTGCCGACGGAAAGGCTGGTGTGCCCCGTGCTGCTCAATCCCAGGTGCTCGCCGGTGGCGATGTGGCTTGAGCCCGGCGTCGTCAGTGCGATGCCTGCCGGGCTGGCGAGCACCAGATGCGGTTCCGTGAATTCGGGAAATTCGTTGGCGCTTTGGTTGGCCGGGCCACTGCCGAGCACACCCTGATGCTGCGCGTGCAGGGCCTTGGCAACGTCATCCTGGTCGCCAGGTTCCTGGGCTTGCAGCGCCTTGGCCTGAATGGCAAAGCCGTCCTGCTGATCGGCCGCTGTTGCCAGCCGTTCAGCGGTTTCAGGCAGGTCCTTGTGGTGCTTCGACTCATTGGGTCGCGGCTCGGTGGTGATCAGCAGACCGGCCGCGGCGCGCACGGCACCGTGGCGGTCGGTGCGCAACTCGAAGCCTTCGCCACGGGCCTGGCCACCGGCGGGCCGTGGATGGGTCAGGTAGCCGAGGTTGATGGCGCTGGCGCCGTGATCGCTGCGCAGGGCAACGCTGATTTCACCGGTGGTGTCATCGATGCGCAGTTCGTTGGCGCGACCACCTTTGTATTCCTTGCTTTTGAGGGTCGCCAGGGTTTTGAAATCCGGCAGTTTGTAGGGCGGCAGATGCGCGCCGTGATACAGGCAACCGGTGATGAGCGGCTGGTCGGGATCGCCTTCGAGGAAGGTGATCAGCACCTCCATGCCAACGCGCGGCAGGTTGATGGCACCGAAGCTCTGGCTGGCCCAGTTCGACGCCACGCGCATCCAGCAGCTGGTCTTGTCGTTGTGCTGGCCTTCACGGTCCCAGAAAAACTGCACCTTCACCCGGCCATGCTGATCGCAGTAGATCTCTTCGCCTTCAGGTCCGGTGACCACGGCGCTTTGTGACCCTAGAACCTTGGGCTTCGGGTGCTCCAGCGGCGGCCGGAAATGAGCGTCCCACGGTGTGGCGCTGAAGCGGTTGCGATAGCCCTGATGGAAATCGCCTTTGAGGTCCGTCACGTCGCTGGGGATGGCTTCTTCAAGCACCTGCGGCTGCTTGCCCTCGTGGAAAACCTCGGTCAGCAGCCAGAGGTCGTTCCACACAGGGTTGGCGTGGCCGGTGAGCGCCAGGAAATGGCCGCTGACCAAGCGAGGCTGATCGCTGCTGCCTTCGGCCAGCCGGTAGTCGCTGCGATGGCGCTCAAGGGCGCGATTGGCCAGATGCCGGCCGCGCTCGCGATCAAGGAAGCGGCCCGGGTAATCGTAATCCTCCAGGTCCGGCATGGCCGCAGTGCTGGCGGTGCCTTCCAGCTGGAACCCGGGTTTGCTGAAGTCGTAGTCACGGCGCGTGGTGCGGCTGGTGCGGGTGTTCAGGCGCAGGCCGAAACGCTTGATGACCTGAGTGTCGGCAACCAGCCCGGTGTCCTGCTGATAGAGCACCGGCGCCAGCTTGGGGAAGACGGTCTGGTCGTCGCCGAACACCAACAGGTGCCCGGTAGCGCTGTGCTGGAAATGAAAGTGGATCCCCTCCTCTTCGCACAGGCGCTGGATGAAATGCAGGTCGGACTCGTCGTATTGAACGCAGTACACGCGCTCGGGGTAAGCAGCGCCGAGCTGGAATCGGTAATCGTTGGCAAGGATGCCGTGCTCTTCGAGCACCTGCTCAATGATCTGGCGGACCGTCATCTGCTGGAAAATCCGCTGATTGATCCGGTGCGCCAGGTAAGCCAGCTGTGGCCGCAGGGAAATCCGGTAACGGGTCAGGCGTTTACCGGCATCGCCCTGGGAGATGCTGTACGCCAGCCCGTGAACCCCGGTGCCGTCGTCGGCCAACTGCAAAAAGGTCTGGCCGTGCAGCAGGCTTTCAAGGTCCAGCGCAGGCTGTTCGCTGACCAGCTCCAGTTCGAACTCGAACGGTTGGTTGAGGCGCTCCTGGCCGGTGAAAGACAGCACTTGAAACAGAGTGTCCTGCCCGTTGAGGGTGAGGCTGAATTGAGCAAGATTGGCCGGTGCGAACATCCCGTGTTCCTTATGCGCTGCTGCGGCAGAGGTCGATGCGAAAGCGTGATCGACCGAGGTATCAAAGGCCGTGCCAGCGCTGGCACGGCCCCTCTGGAGCAAGGCGTTGCAGGGATTTGCAGCGGGTGCGGGGCGACGCGTCGGGATAAACCCGCCCCAATGTGCGCAGGAAGTTGCGCGCCCCTGCGCCAGTTTTCGCGCACTCCGCTGCGCGCCAAGCACAACGTGGCTTGGCGGGCGGCAAGCGGGCAATGGGTCACGACGGAGTGCGCAACTTCTTGCGCGTGATGGAGAGGTCCATCTACGAGACGTGAGGCGGTGGAAGGCGCTTCAGTTGTCGGCAGAAATCGGCGGCGTTGCACCGCCGATCTCATGTGGGGAGGGACTACTCGGCGTCGGCGTCCGCCAGGTGGGTATTGAACGCCGGCTGCGTCCCGCCTATCCGTGCCAGGAAATACAGCCCCACCCCGACCAGCATCAGCGCCCCGGCCCGCAGCCAGGTTTCCGCGCTCTGCTGGGTGAGCAGGATCAGGCACGACAGGATGGCCAGCACGGGCACCCAGGTCGGCACGCGGAAGTGGTCGGCATCGACGACGTCACGGCGCAACACCAGCACCGCCAGGTTGGTGCTGAGGAACACGAACAACAGCAGCAGGACCACGGTTTCCGCCAACGTCGCCAGCGAGCCCGTCAGCGTTAGCACAATCGCCACCACAGAGGTCGCGACGATGGCAACCCACGGCGTGCGACGTTCCGGCAGCACTTTCGACAACGCGTGGGGCAGCAGCCCCTGACAGGACATGCCGTATGCCAGACGGCTCGACATGATCATGGTCAGCAACGCGCCATTGGCCACGGCGACCAGGGCAATGAAGGCGAACAAGCGCGGAGGAATGCCCAGGTGCGACGCCTTGACCACTTCCAGAAGCGGTGCCGAGGAGTTGACCAGTTGCTCGATGGGCATCACGGCGGCGGCAGCGACGCCGACGCCCATGTAGATCGCCCCGGCGATCAACAGCGCCCCGAACAAAGCCCGGGGGTAGACGGTGCGCACATTGCGCACCTCCTCGGCCATGTTGGCTGACGTCTCAAAGCCCACGAACGAGTAGAACGCCAGCAACGCAGCGCCCAGCACCGCGTACGCGGGGTTGATGCCTTCCTTGAATTGCACGGCGCGTGACAGGTCCGCATCACCGGAGCGAAAGAACCAGATGGCCGACACGATCACCAACAACAGCCCCGACACTTCGATCAACGTCATCACCAGGTTGGCAGACAGCGACTCCTTGATGCCGCGCGCGTTGAGCAGCGCGATGACGACAAGAAAGATCAGAGCCACCACATGGGCCGGCAGGTCGATGAACGGCGCCATGTAGTCGCCGGCGAACGCCAGCGAAAGCCCCGCGGCGCTGGTGACGCCGGCAGCCAACATACAAAACCCCACCAGAAACGAGATCAACGGCGAGCGGAACGCTTTGCCGGCGAACACGGCGGACGCACCGGCATGGGGGTATTTGGTGACGAGTTCGGCGTAGGAACCGGCGGTCAGCATCGCGAAGCAGAGGGCGATGAGCAAAGGCACCCAAATCGCGCCGCCCACTTCACCGGCAATGGTGCCGGCCAGGGCATAGACGCCCGCGCCGAGGACGTCGCCGAGGATAAACAGCAACAACATGGGACCGGTGACAACGCGCTTGAGCGCCCTGCCCGGCTTTTTCTGGGGTGGATTCATGGTGTGCTCCGACAGTGCTGCGAGATCGCCAGGGGAAATTCCGAATCGCGGTTCGAGGGGACGACACAAGCGTCGCTCCCCATCGAAAGATCGACGCGGCCCGGAAAAATTCAACCCGATTGCACTGCACGGCGCGCCACGCCGTGCCGATTACGTTTGCGGATCGGCATTGGGCCCTTGCCGGGCCGGCATGTCCGGTATGCCGCTCTGGACGCTGCCGCTGACTGAGTCCAGCGTGTCGGCGGCCGCCGGCTGGCGCTCCTCGGACTCAAGCTGCTCGCGGGCCTGGCGCCAGTGGTCGTGCTCGGCTCCGTCCCGGCGACCGTCGAGCTCCCAGAGCTCGTAGGCGCGTTCACGGATCTTGCTGTCAGTGGTCATGGTCTTGCCCTCTGTCTGCGCATTGATTATTGAGTTGCGTCGTGTTGCTCACCTTGCCGCTGCATCCGCTCGCGGACGCCGCCTGAGACTCCCTGCCCTTCTTCCATGGGCACATGGAGGTTCCCGGCGCTCGCGGGCGCTGCGGGGTTCATGTCCACCTCGGCTGCCTGCACCGCATGCCGGGAGATCGCGTCGCTGACGTCCGGGGCAAGGCGATGGCTCCAGTACGCCAGCTTGGCCTTGTAGCCCACCGTAATTTCCTGCTGCGGATGAAGGAGCGCGCGAACGATGGTGTTGACTGGTTTTTCCGGTCCGTCGAGTGTCGGCAGTTGCGGTTGATGGCCGGTGTAGTTGGCGGCGTGGTCCCAGATTGGCGTATCGATGGCCCACGGCATCACCGTCACCACCCGGATGCCGCGCTCCTTGGTCAGGCGCAGTTCCTGATTCAGCACGCGGCCCAGCATGAGCACACCGGCTTTCGACGCTGAGTAGGACGACTGATAGGTGTGCGGCACTTCGCTGTCGATAGACGCGACGTTGATCAGTACGCCGGCGCCCTGCGTTCGAAACTGCTTGATCGCCAGGTAGCTGCCCGTCAGCGTGCCCTTGAGGTTGATGTCGAGCAGGCGCTGGTGGTCTTCAAGGGGGATGTCTTCAAAGCGGCCCGTGGCCATGACCGCAGCGTTGTTGATCCAGCCGTCGATGCGACCGAAACGCTCAAGCGTGGCGTGCAGCAAGTGCTGCATGTCTTCCGTGCGGGAGATGTCGGTGGTGACCACCAACGGTGTGCCGCCGGCCACGACAATTTCTCGGGCCAGGCTTTCAAGCGCCTTGGTGCGGCGCGCCGCCAGCACCACGTTGGCCCCGCTGCGACCCAGCTGCAGCGCCACCCCGCGGCCGATGCCACTCGACGCACCGGTGACAACGAACGTCTTGCCGGCGAGTTGGTTGCGCTCGCTGTCGGTCAGGCCGCGGGCGGCACAACCGGATAACAGCAAGAGTGCTGCAGGGATGGCTAACAACAGTAAAAAAGGGGGCGTTCGCATCGCATTCTTCCGAGTGAGGGTCCTTAAGGGATGACTCGGCGGCGCGGGCTAAGGTCGTCCGCAGCCGTTTACCGGGCGATGAATGGTCGTCGTCAGTGCCGCGTCCCCACCAGTTGCCGATGGAACACCGGGACCTGTTCCAACGCATACACGGCCGCCTGATCTTGCACCGACTCCCGGTCACCGGAGAACAGGTGCTGATGGGTGAAGATGCGCAACTGTTCCTGATCGATGAAGCCCCACGCAAAGCAGACCGTCCCTGCGGGGATGCCGTCCATGTCGTCAGGCCCGCACACGCCGGTGGTGGCGACCGCAACGGTGGCCGGACTGTCGCGCAACGCACCGGCGGCCATCTCCTCGGCCACTTCGACGCTGGTGAGGTTGTAGCGCTCGATGGTATCGGGGCTGACGCCAAGCAGGCGTTGCTTGGCCTCGGGTGAATACACCACGTAGCCGCATTCGATCAGCGAGCCGCTGCCGGGCACCTTCGCCAGCAACGCCATGATTGCGCCGGCGGTGCAGGATTCGGCGGTGGCCAGCATCAAGGAATGGTCGCGTAGATAGTCCAGGACGGATTCGGCAGACATCGTTGAGACTCCTTTTTTAGAGACGTTGAAAATCCTCGGGTGACGTTTATCTGGAACCCGCCCGGGTCGACGGGTTGCGACGCCGTGACATTGGGCGGATGAAAGGCATGGGCACCAACGGCCCGGCCTCGTTCAGGTGTGCGCGCCCATGCTCTGAAGCTGCCACAGGGTGCGGAACTGACCCGGCGCCTCACGCAGCATCTGCGGCGGGCCGTCCTGAATCAGCCGGCCTGACTCAAGCACCAGCACCCGGTCGAAACCGGAAATGGTCGACAACCGGTGCGCCACCGCCAGCACCGTACGTCCACGCATGAGATCGGCCAGGGCGCGCTGGATGATGGCTTCGGAGTCGGAGTCCAGCGCCGAAGTCGCTTCGTCGAGGATCAAAATCGGCGCGTCCTTCAGAAATGCACGTGCCAGCCCGAGGCGCTGGCGCTGGCCGCCCGACAGCATGACGCCGCGCTCGCCCACTTGGGTTCGATAGCCCAGGGGCAGTGCGCGGATGAACTCGTCGCAATACGCTTGGTGCGCGGCACCCACGATCTGCTCCTCACTGGCGTGGGGCGAGCCGTAGCCGATGTTTTCCAGAATGGTGCGATTGAACAGCGCCGGCTCCTGGGGCACCACGGCGATCTGCCGTCGCAGGCTGTCCTGACTCACCGAACGGATATCGCGCCCGTCAATCAGGATGGCGCCGCTGGTCACGTCATCCAGCCGCTGCAGCAGGCTGATCAATGTGGATTTACCCGAGCCGGACGCGCCGACGATACCGACGCTTTGCCCGGCAGGGATGTCCACGCGCAAGTGCTTGAACACCTGCACGCCGCCAGGGTAGCTATAGCCCACGTCAACCAGCTGAATGTGCCCAAGGGGCGGGGCCAGTTCTTCGCGCGAATCACTGAGGGCATGGGGCTGGGCGACGATGTTCAGGGTTTCGGCGATCACGCCCATCTGCTGGGAAGTGTCCACCAGCGCCAGGGCCAGATCCCGCGAGCCGTGCAGGATGCGGAACGTCAGCGCGCTGACCATGACCACGTCACCCGGGGTAATCCGAGCATCCAGCCACAGCAAGATGGCCCAACCGAGCATGCCGCCCGCCATGACGGACAGGCAAATGTCATGCAGCACCCGGGCTTTTTCCAGGTAGATCCAGCTACGCCGCTGCGCTCTCGCCTCCACACCGATTTCACGCTCGAGCCGAGCGCGTTCACGCTCGCGCCCGGAGAACGCCTTGATGGTCCAGACGTTCGACACCAGGTCGACGATTTCGCCGCCCACCCGCGCCGACTGCGACGCGAAATCGATGTGCCGTGTGCGCCCGCGGATGCCGATCACGGTGATCAGCCCAGCGACCATCAGCACGCACACGATCAGCGCGAAAGCCATGGACAACTTTACGGTGCACAAAACCACCACCGCACCGACAAAATCCACGCAAGGGGGGATGATCTTCCAGGCCAGCCCGCCGTAAATGGAACCCGCCGCCGCGCCGGCGGAGGACACCCTATTGGCCAGCGCCCCGGCGAAGTGCTCGGTGAAGTAGCGCATCGGGTGACCGGTCAGGTGGGTGAACAGGTCGATGCGCAGGTCCGCGCAACTGCCGACCACGGTACGGCACCCCAGCCACCCGCCGAGGCGCCAGAACACGTTCTCGCTGACGATCAGGGCCAGGAACAGCGCGAACGGTCGCCAGACATGGCTGACGTTTTCCCGGCCGGCGGCCATGGCGTCCACCAGCAGCTTCATGCCGTATTGCACCGCCACCGCGCACCCTGCGGCGCCAATCACCAGCAGCAGCATGACGAAGAAATGCCACGGGCGAACCCGCACGTAACGCCACAGAAACGCGATGGGCGTCAGTGGCAGCGGACGCTCGCGCCAACGGTCATTTTTCATGCACCACTCCGGCCGTCTCCCGGCTTGAGGCGTGATGCGCCCGCGCCTGCAGACGCTGGTGCAGCGCTTGCACTTTAAGGTGCAACGGGTGAAAAGCGGCGCGTTTGCCTTCACCGTCGGGATAGCCGAACAACCCGGTCGGGCAATAGCGGCCATCGTCCCAGCCGGGGTAGTCCAGGAACGGATACCAGCAGACGCCTTCCATGGGCACACCTCGGTCCAGCGCCAGCATCACTTGATCGACGGCGTAGTTGAACCAGGGCACGCGGTCCTCGTCTTCGCAGCCTGTCTCGGACAGTAGAATTGGCCGCTGGTAGCGCTGATGCAGCTCCTTGAGCATGCCGGCCAGCGGACGGTATTCCGCGCTGCCGCGGGGAATCGTGGCGCCACCGAGTACCCACTGGTTATGCGGGTAGAAGTTGGCGCCGATGATGTCCAGGTAGGCTTCCTGCCCGCCCAGCCCCGGCCACTGCCGCCCGGCCAGCATATCCCAGGCTTCGAACTGGGCCATTCGGTAACGTTCGGCGGCTTCCTGTTCCTCGGCCCTCCGGGAACCGGACACCACATTGATCAACGGATCACACTGGACGAACCGCGCCGCCGGGCTGACCTCGCGGACCGCTTCAATGGCGGCAATGCTCGCCCTCACCAACTGATGCTTGAGTTCGAGCCCGCGCCCGTGAGCCCCGGGATTGAAGTAGCCGACATCGCCCCCGGCCCAGCTCCAGAACGAGATCTCGTTGATGGGCGCGTAGAACGGCACCTCCTCGCCCTCTTCGCGCATCAGCCTGGCGACCGCGCCGGCGAAGCGGGCAAAACGCTCCACGAACGCCGGACGCCAGATGTCTACATCGTCGGGGTAGCCGTAGTGGCACAGGTCCCAGATCACCTGGATGCCATGCTGCCGGGCCGCGCGCAGCATGGGCAGAAAACTGCTCCAGTCGTAGTGACCCGGGCGGCTTTCGATCAGGTGCCAGCGCAGGCCATCCCGCGCGCAGCGGATGCCAAGGCCGCCAAGCTGCGCGTAATCGGCGTCGACCCATTTCGCGTGTCCGGTCGAAGCCAGCAGGTCCAGACGCGCGCCGTCCCGGCGCCGCTGACTGGAACACTCGTAGCCGGCCATCAGGAAGCTCTTGAACACGGCGTGATTATCTACAGACCCATGGCTGCCGTCCCAGCGGCGCTGCGGCACCGTCATGATGCTGCAGCTCCGGCGGCCTCGGGCGCGAGCACATGGCCCTCCTCGATACGTTGATACAACGCCAGCGCCTGACCGACGACCTGGTCCATGTTGTAGTACTTGTAGGTGCCCAGCCGCCCGAGGAAGGTGACATTCGCCGTCTCGTCGGCCAGCGCCTTGTAACGCTTGTACAGCTCGGCGTTCTCCGGGCGCGGCACCGGGTAATACGGGTCGCCGTCGTCGCAAGGGAACTCGTAACTGATGCTGGTCAGCGCATGGGTCTGGCCAGTGAGGTGCTTGTATTCAGTGATGCGCGTGTACGGCACGCTCTGGTCGGGGAAGTTGACGACCGCCACCGGCTGATACTGGGCCTGCTGCACCGTCTCGTGCTGGAAGCGCAGCGAGCGGTAAGGCAAATGGCCGAAGCGAAAATCGTAGTATTCATCGATCGGCCCGCAGTAAATCAGGTGACGGTGAGCGATCGATTCACGCACTTGCTCGAAATCGGTGTTCAGCAGGACGTCGATGTTCGGGTGATCAAGCATCCGCTCGAACATATGCGTATAGCCGTCCCGCGGCATCATCTGGAAAGTGTCGGTGAAGTAGCGGTCGTCTTCGCTGGTGCGCGTGGGGATGCGAGAGGTCACGGACTTGTCCAGATCGCTTGGGTCCAGGCCCCACTGCTTGCGCGTGTAACCGCGGAAAAACTTCTCGTACAGTTCCCGGCCGATCTGATTGATGACCACATCTTCAGACGTGCGGATGGTCGACACCGGCTCGGCTCGCTCGGCCAGGAACACCTCGGCCTCTTCGGACGTCATCGATAGCCCATAGAGCGTGTTGAGCGTGGTCAGGTTGATCGGAATCGGCACCAGGTGCTCGTCCACCCTCGCCAGCACACGGTGCTCATAGGGCCGCCACTCGGTGAACTGCGAGAGGTAATCAACGATGCGTTGGGCATTGGTGTGGAAAATGTGCGGCCCGTACCGGTGCACCATCACGCCGGCCTCGTCCAGATGGTCATACGCGTTGCCGCCGATGTGCTCGCGACGGTCGATCAGTAGGACCTTCTTGCCCAAGCCTGCAGCGAGGCGTTCGGCGATCACGCTGCCGGCGAAACCGGCGCCGACGATGAGGTAGTCATAGCCGCCCCGGGCGGCACGCGAGGAGGCGCTGATCGCCTGTTCAATGGTTACCTGAGGCATTCGATCTGCTCCTTCATGAAACGGCTGGTTTTGTCCCAAGACATGCCGTCAAGGGCGGCGTCGGCGCTGCGTAGAAACTCGGCTGTGCCCTTCTGGCCCAACGCGGCCTCGATGGCGGCGACAAACGCATCGGCGGTGTCGGCAATCGTCACGGCGCCGCTTTGCCCGTAGCCGCGAATGACGTCGTGGATAGGCGTTGAGACCACCGGGCAGCCCCCGGCCAGGTACTCGGGCGTTTTGGTCGGGCTGATGAACCGCGTGGATTCGTTGATCGCAAACGGCATCAAGGCGACGTCCCAGCCAGCCAGGTACGCCGGCAGCTCTTCATAACGCTTGCCACCCAGGTAATGGATGTTCGGCAGACGCGGCAGCGTTGCCGGATCGATCTTGACCACCGGGCCGATGAGCACCAGTTGCCAGTTCGGACGCTGGGCGGCGAGTTTCTCCACCAGGTCAATGTCGAAACGCTCGTCGATCACACCAAAGAAACCGAGCCGTGGCTGGGCGATGGCGCCCTGGTCGGCGGGTTCGGCCAGACCTTGCCGCGCGGCGGCGAAATGCGCGATGTCGACGCTACTCGGCACCGGGTGCGCGTTGTCATGCTGCCGCTGCTTGGCCTCCCACAAGCTGTAGCCACCGGTGAACACAACGTCGGCGCGTGCCATCAGCTGGCGCTCCATGTCCACCAGACGCGGCGGCGCACCCCGGAATGCCGAGAGCTCATCCATACAGTCGAAGATCGTCACCGCGCCTTTCAAGTGGTCAGTGAACGCCAGGCTCATCGGCGTGAGGTACCACAACAACAGCTGCTCGCTGCCACGTGCCTGCAGCAACTCGTCGATCAAGGCGCGTTGCGCATCAGCCACCTGTTTTTCGTCCAGGCCGTGGGCCAGGCGCGGTACGACAACCTCGATGCCCGGCGCCGGTTGCGAATGATCCAGATGGGGCGTTGCGCCGTCTGCGAAGACCGGTTCCTCAAAAAAGATCACGTCGTAGTCCCGCGCCAGCCGCGACATCACATGCTGCGGACGTTGGTAGACAAAGCCCCAGCGCAGGTGCGAAAGGCACAACAGGGTCGGACGGATTTGCTGGCGCGGCTGGAGCGGGCTGTCGATGGTGACGGCGGTTAGCGAGTCAGGCTGCTCGGCAAGATTCATGGTGTCTTCCTTCTGAAGGGGTCTGGTGATGAGCCATCACATCCTTGGCTTTCACGGCTAAGGGCGCGCGTCAGTCAGCAATTGAGTGCGCTACCCACAGAACTTGGAAGTCGTCATCGCAGCGGCCGTTCATCCCGCCCCGACGATTACCGATGAACAGCATGTACCGGTGGTACAACGCGTTTGAACTCCGCGACTTCTCCACGCCCATAACTCTGACAGACACAGGTTTGCGTCGGCGGATTTCGGTCCGGCAAGCCCATCAAGGGAGGTCCGGCCACAGGGTGCCGGCGTGTTCGGGGGTTACACATGATTCTGATAACAGGCGGTGCAGGCTACATCGGGGCGCACGTGGCGCTGGAGCTGATGAACCAGGGCGATGACGTGTTGATTCTGGATAACCTCTGTAACAGCTACCGCTCGACACTGGATCGTATCGCCGCCCTGACCGGCCGGCGTCCGGGGTTTATCCAGGGCGATGTGCGCAATCGGGGGTTGCTGGACACGGTGTTCGCTGAGTATCCCATCGAGGCCGTCATTCATTGTGCTGGCCTGAAAGCCGTGGGCGAAAGCGTGCGCGAGCCCCTGCGCTATTACGACACTAATGTAGGCGGCACCGTGACGCTGTGTCAGGCCATGGCCCATGCCGGGGTGTTCACGCTGCTGTTCAGTTCATCGGCGACGGTGTACGGCGACTGCGCGACCATGCCGATCGATGAGTCGTGCGCCACCGGGCAGCCCACCAATCCCTACGGCCAATCCAAGCTGATGGCCGAGAACGTCATGAACAGCATGGTGTGCTCGAACCCGTCCTGGTCGGTGGGTCTGTTGCGTTATTTCAATCCGATCGGCGCGCACAGCTCAGGCCTGCTGGGCGAAGCACCCACCAGCACGCCGAACAATCTGCTGCCTTACCTGCTTCAAGTGGCCAGCGGGCAGCGCGCGGCGCTCAGCGTGTTTGGCCGTGACTACGACACGCCGGACGGCACCGGGGTGCGTGACTACATTCACGTCGTCGACCTGGCTGAAGGTCACGTCAAGGCACTGGACGCGCTGCGTCATCAGCACGGTGTGCAGATCTGGAACCTGGGGACGGGGCTGGGCTATTCGGTGCTGGAGGTGGTGCGCGCGTTTGAAAAAGTATCCGGGGTCCGGGTGCCGCTGGTGTTTGAAGGGCGCCGCGCCGGGGACATCGCCCGCTGCTGGGCAAACCCTGAGAAGGCAATGAGCGAACTGGGCTGGAGCGCGCGACGTTCGCTGGAACGCATGCTGGCCGATGCCTGGCGCTGGGAATGCCACTTGCACGAGGACGAAGCCACGACGCTGGTCAGCTGAACCAAATCCCGCGGGCGAAAGCCGATCCTGCAAAGTGTAGGCATTCGTGGGGCTGGCTTTAGCCGTGAATGGCCAGTTATCGCCATTTGCGGGACCGGCTTTAGCCGGGAATGGCCTGGGTGGGCGACCTGGATTTTGCGGCGTGACCACTGACGCCTTCCCGGCTGAAGCCGGTCCTACAGAGAGTACGCGCTCGTGGGACCGGCTTTAGCCGGGAATGGCCTGGGTGGGCGACCTGGATTTTGCGGCGTGACCACTGACGCCTTCCCGGCTAAAGCCGGTCCTACAGAGAGTACGCGTTCGTGGGATCGGCTTTAGCCGGGAATGGCCTGGGTGGGCAACCTGGATTTTGCGGCGTGACCACTGACGCCTTCCCGGCTGAAGCCGGTCCCACAGAGAGTGCGCGTTCGTGGGACCGGCATTAGCCGGGAATGGCCTGTTGCGAAACAGGCCGAAATGCGAAAGGGGGGCTAGGCGGGCTTCCAGGTCACGGCATCGATGCCGAGCCGTTCGGCCTTGGGTTTTGACAGCTTGATCGTCCTGTCACACCGGTATTTGGGGATGTCCGCTACGCCGGCGTCGACGGAAGCCCAGTGCCACGCCTCCGCGTTGTCCATTTGCTTGGCACACACGTAGAACCAACGTGGTTTGCCATGGAAGAGGTACTCAATCCGGTAGTGTTGGGTATGTTGCATGATCTTAATCTCGTACAAGGTCAACTTCGTAGTGTGGTTTCCATGGGTGGACGACTGACTCACCGGTCTGGGGGTCGCTGCGGATCAGGGATCGGCCTGGGATGAAGCGGAGCGGCTGTTGGTAGCCGACGGCGTGGGTGTACGGGGTTGCATGATGTGTTCACGCCCGGTGGGGTCGCGCAACTGCACCGCATCGCCCTGTCGCCAGGCGTCGGCGCCCTTGAGCACCGGCTGGACGCTGATGTCTGCGCGCTCGGCACGTTTTTGGGCCGTGTCGATGCCCATGCGGCGGTTGCGTTGTTCGACCATCGCCGGGTCTGCCTGACCGTCGGCAGTGAACCCCATCATCAACTGCGGCACGCCCAGGGGCAGCTGCTTGTCCTGGTCGGTGTGCCAGGTGTGCCAGGTCTTGCCGTAGGTGTTCGCCAGCTTGACCATCAAGGCGTGTTCGGCCGTGGCGGGAATGCCCGGCGCAACCAGTTGCCCCGACTTCACCTCATGGGCATGGCTGTGCCACAGACGCTTCTCACCGGCCGGTAACTGCGCAAAGAGTTCCGGACTGATGATGTACTCGACGCCCATCAATTTGGCGTCCGCGACATTGCCGTCGTAGATCACGCATTGAATGAACGACTCGCTGAGCACCGAGCAGTAGTGGTGCGCTTCCATCTGTACATCGGGATGACCGTTGTAGAAATGAAACCCGTCCAGGTACGCATTAAGCGCGTCAATGGGCGGGCGCGATTGCAGCGCGGCAGCGCCAGCGTCTAGCGCGCTTAACGTCGCACTGGTCGGCTGGCCGGGATTCGGCACGTTGGAATGGGTGGCGTCGCTGGCGCAGCCCTGAAGTGCTGCGCACATCAGCATCACCGATGCTGCACGTTTTGAAGGTAGACACGCGCTCCCGTCGGGGCGCATGCGTTCAGGGGATAACCGCATGAGAAGTCTCCATCGTTGGGGCCTTAAGCTTTCAAGGGCGGCTTCGTGCCGCGTACATAACAGTGGCGGTACCCGGTATCAAGTAGACGCTTCAACACAGGCGCTATCGAGCGCGTAAAAAAGTGACCCTGAAAAAATCCGGATTGTTCATCAAGAATTTATTATTTCGGGATGAACGGTTTGATAGGCAGTGCATCGATTACGACAACTAACGCGCTGAACCTCGGCGAATGTATTCAGACGGATAGGTCATTGCTGACAAACACGATCCGCGACGGGGCCTGCCCACTGCAGAGCCCTTGCTGATCGAATCGTTGAAGCACACTCGAAAGGTTAGTTAATGCGAAGCAAAGCCGGACGCCTAGTTGATGTTAGTGCGCCATTACGCAGGGTAAATCCAACTCGTTGAGAAGCAGCTTCGCGACAAAGTGCAGCGGGACCTTTTGAAACAGGTCCCTGCTGCCCTCCCCGCTGCGCCCTCGCTAATCAGCCTTGAGCTGACCTGAATCGGCACAGGGAAGGCGCCCGGATTCGCCGCCGGCGATACGCTCAGCCTGGTCGCGCCCCCGTTGCAGAGCGTCCTCCACCGTCCACTCCGCGACCGGCAGCGACTCCATTCGCTCGACGACCCGCTCCCCGTCCGCCGCGTAAACGCACACCAGGACCTCTACAACATCGCCGTTTTCCCGGGACCGTACTTCCAGCTGACAGCCGTTCTCCGCCGCTTCGCTGTAGCACTCGTCGGGCAGTGCCTGTTGCGCCCAGTTGTTATAAACATTGCCGCGCTTAAACATGAAAGTACTCCTTGCGCCAGTGGAATTACTTTGAAACTTACTGCACTGAGTCAAGCACCGTAAAATGATTCAAGCAACGGGCGCGAACGGCGAAACTCAACTAAGACCTGACGCCTTGGCCGCTTCGTTAGTTGTGCCGTTCGTCACCCGTTCCCGGGCGACGCTAAACCATCCTGTCAACGCTCATTCCAACCGATTAATCGCTGTCACCTCGCGTCAGCACCTCTTTACTCAGTTGTATGACTACATAGGGGATGAATATGGTCTCGCCTGTTAGCTCCGGCCAATTTAGTTCCGGTCAATTTAGTGCCAGCCAATGCGCGTGTCCCGATTGCACATGCGACGTGGCACCGGAGAACCGTTTCGAACGTGACAACCAGGGTTACTGCAGCCTGGCCTGCGCCGACGGACACCCGGCGGGTGCGCCCTGCCCTGATCAATCGTGCCATTGCGAAGAGGCGGCTCAGGGCCAAAAGCGCAGCGTCAGCGAGCCGCAACTTGACGAGGCGGTGGCAGAAAGCTTCCCGGCAAGCGATCCGATTTCGCCGTGACACTTAACGGAAAACGGGCGCGTTGCGCCGGGATTAAAAAACGCATTCAAGAGGGTGCGCCGGACGGCGCATCGCCAGGGTCAACCGCAAGGAGTTGAGCGCATGGGAACCATCAGGCGCTGTTTGTTCATCGGGTTACCGGCACTTTTGTTGTCCGGCTGCAATTTGATCGTATTCAACCCGAAAGGCCAGGTCGCCATCGACGAGCGCAACCTGATCATTCTCGCCACGGCGCTGATGTTGCTGGTGGTCATCCCGGTCATCGTCATGATGTTCCTGTTCGCCTATCGCTACCGGGCGACGAACAAGACGGCCGACTACAAGCCGCGCTGGGCGAGCTCGCACAAAATCGAAGCCGTGGTCTGGGGCGTACCGCTGGTGATTGTCATCATTCTGGGCATCGTGACCTGGATCACTACCCACGCGCTTGACCCGTACCGACCGCTCGACTCCGATGTCCCGCCGGTCAACGTGCAGGTCGTCGCCACGGACTGGAAATGGCTGTTCATTTACCCGGACCTGGGCATCGCGACGGTCAACGAGCTGGCCCTGCCCGTGCACACACCGGTCAGTTTCACCATTACGTCGGACGCCGCGATGACGTCGTTTTTCATCCCGGCGCTGGGTGGGCAGATCTACGCCATGGCCGGCATGCAGACCAAACTTCACCTGATTGCCAACGAAACCGGGGAGTTCCGCGGTATCGCCGCCAACTATAACGGCGAGGGTTTTTCCGACATGCATTTCAGCACGTTGTCGACCACCCCGGCCGACTTCGACGCCTGGGTCGCCAAAGTCAAAGCCTCAGGGCAGACCCTTGACCGCCCGCGCTACGCGGAACTGGCCAAGCCCACCATCGGCCACCGCATCGAGTACTTCGCCAACGTGGATCAGGCGCTGTTCATGTCCATCGTCGACAAATACGAGGGCATGAACAAAGGCAAACCACCCGCCAAGGGCGAAGCCCGGGCCGAGCCGCGCGGTGTTCAGACCGACGCCATGGCCACTCAAGACACGATGACAAAGGAGCGTTGAGATGTTCGGGAAATTGACCTGGGAAGCGATTCCTACCGGCGAGCCCATCGTGATGTATACGCTGGCGATCGTCATGTTGATTGGCGGTGGCGGCGTCGCATGGATCACCCTCAAAGGCAGCTGGGGCTATCTCTGGCGAGAGTGGTTCACCTCGGTTGACCACAAGAAAATCGGCTGCATGTACATCATCGTTGCGCTGGTCATGCTCCTGCGCGGATTCTCCGACGCCATCATGATGCGCACCCAGCAGGCGCTGGCCTCCGATGGCAGCCCGGGTTACCTGCCGCCGGAACATTACGATCAGATCTTCACCGCCCACGGCGTCATCATGATTTTCTTCATGGCGATGCCCTTTGTCGTCGGCTTGATGAACGTCATTGTGCCGTTGCAGATCGGCGCTCGTGACGTGGCGTTTCCGTTCCTCAATGCGTTGAGCTTCTGGCTGTTCGTGGTGGGCGCGCTGCTGGTCAACGTGTCCCTGGGGGTCGGCGAGTTTGCGCGCACCGGCTGGGTGGCCTATCCACCGTTATCGGAGCTGGGGTACAGCCCGGGGGTGGGAGTCGATTACTACATCTGGTCGCTGCAGATATCAGGGATAGGGACGTTGCTGACGGGGGTGAACTTCTTCGTCACCATCCTCAAGATGCGCACCCAGGGCATGACCCTGTTCAAGATGCCGATCTTCACCTGGACCTCGCTGTGTACGTCCGTGCTGATCCTTGCCGCCTTCCCTATTCTGACCGCGACGTTGTTCATGCTGACGGTCGACCGCTACCTGGGGATGCATTTCTTCACCAACGAAGCCGGCGGCAACCCCATGATGTACGTGAACCTGATCTGGGCGTGGGGGCATCCGGAGGTGTACATCCTGATCCTGCCGGCGTTCGGGATCTTCTCGGAAATCGCCGCCACGTTCAGTCGCAAACGGCTGTTCGGCTACGTGTCGCTGGTGTGGGCGACCATCGTGATCACGGTTCTGTCCTTCATCGTGTGGCTGCACCACTTCTTCACCATGGGCGCGGGGGGCAACGTCAACGCCTTCTTCGGCATCATGACGATGATCATCGCCGTGCCTACCGGGGTGAAAATCTTCACGTGGCTGTTCACCATGTACAAAGGTCGCATCCGCTTTGAAACGCCGATGCTATGGACGCTGGGGTTCATCGTGACCTTCAGTATCGGCGGCATGACCGGCGTGTTGCTGGCGGTCCCCGGCGCCGACTTCATGCTGCATAACAGCCTGTTCCTGATCGCGCATTTCCATAACGTCATCATCGGCGGCGCGGTGTTCGGCTACATGGCCGGCCTGACCTACTGGTTCCCGAAAATGTTCGGCTTCAGGCTCAACGACAAGCTCGGGCGCATTGCCTTCTGGTGCTGGCTGGTGGGCTTCTACCTGGCGTTCATGCCCTCCTACATCCTCGGTTTCATGGGCATGACCCGCCGCTTGAATCACTTTGATAACCCCGAATGGCGGCCTTGGCTGATGGTCGAGCTGGTCGGCGTTACCGTGATCCTCTGCGGCGTCGCCACTCAGGCGCTGCAGCTGTTCATCAGTACCCGCAATCGCCGCGCCTACGCCGACAAGACCGGCGACCCGTGGGACGGGCGCACGCTGGAGTGGGCAACCGCTTCGCCGGCGCCGTTTTATAACTTCGCCGAGCAGCCCAAGGTCGATGATCTGGACGCGTACTGGGGCATGAAGGAGCGTGGTGTGAGCACCTTGAACCACACCGATTACCGGCAGATTCACATGCCACGCAACACGGCAGCAGGCTTGGTGATGAGCGGGTTCGCCTTCGTCTGCAGTTTTGCCCTGGTGTGGCACATCTGGTGGCTGGCGATCATCACCCTGATCGCCACGGTGGTGACGCTGATCGTGCGAAGCATGGACGAAGACACCGACTATTTCGTCTCCGCGCAAGAAGTGGCGCGGACCGAACAGGCACGACTCAATCAACTGGCGGAGGCGCAATAATGTCGAACAGTGTGCTGGACCATGACATTGCCCACAGCCATGAGCAGGGGCATGAAGACGCCGGATCGATGACCGTATTCG